>CALKIA010000410.1 GCA_937988705.1 uncultured Chloroflexota bacterium
CCCAACTTTGACGACTACATTGAAGCGAACGGGATGGATGACAGCGTGTACCCGACGGAGGCGCGCACACTGGAGATGGCGCACTTCGCCAATGCCAATGACGCACGCAAGTTTGAGACGGAATTCCGGTCGTATCTGGTGCCGGGGCTGCTCGACGGACCAGAACTCGCGCCGGAGGTGGCGAAGCTCGAAGGCTTGTCCGGTGAGTGGGAGGACATGGACTATCGCGGGATCGTCGATTACATGAGCAGTGATCGCACCATCGTGCGGGAAGCGGACACTTGGCATCTACACAATCCGAATGTAGAGCAAGAAGTACGCGAAGTGTTTGAAGAGTTTACAGGCAATATCGAATTCTAGAGCAAGAGCCTGATCGCTGATCAGGCTCTTTGCCATCTATATACTAAAGCCCAACTTTGGTTGTAGAATTTTAGGAGATGATTGCTTCTTTGTTGTAGTGAGTAGGTAAATGACCCATATCTTCGTCAATTATCGTCACGCCGATAGCCGCCCCAATACATTAATACTTGCGAATAAACTCAAACAGGAGTTTGGGGAAAACTTCGTTTTTATCGATGTTGATGACATGGTTGCGGGAAATTGGACAGAACAAATAGAAGAACAACTCAACAAGAGTAAAGTCTTTTTGTGTATCATGGGTCCTGAATGGCTAAAACTACAGAATACCGAAAGTGGCCAACGTCGACTAGACGAAGAAAATGATGTCGTTCGACGTGAAATCGAGTATGCCCTTTCCCATACAAAGACTATCATTTCTGTCCGACTCGAAAAGGTCGAAATTCCTCCTCGAACTAGTCTGCCAAAGTCAATCCAGTCCCTTGTAGATCATCAGTCGGTTCAAGTGCGTTTTGAAGATACACGAACACTTGAGTCCGACATATCGCATTTGTTTAAACTCATAAAGGCAAGTGTATCTGCATCGAAAGACGCTTCCGAGAGTCTTCTTCGCCCGTTGCTTCGAAATTTAGTAGACTCAAGATCAGATCTGGAACGCTACAACATTGCTCGAAGAACAGTTTTGGGATACATCCGAGAAAACAAACAAGTAAACGGCGATACAATGAGACTCATTCAATTGCATGTCGGCCTTGTGGTTGGCTATACATTGCGATTGCTCAAAGAACATTGGAGTGATGAACTTGCAGGGCAAGTACGTAAACTAGCAGTGGACAACGCTTTAGATTTTTCAGATCCTTTCGATAGATCCAAGCTTGCCAGTGAATTTGCGTTAGCACTTGGGCTAGCGAACGATGAGCAGTTACGAGATGCTTTTGAAAACGGATTATCATATGCTATACCTATGAATCTGGTTCCAGTACCTTTGCTCAGATTCGGTTTGGGCGCAGCATATAAGAGTACAGCGACAGTTGTTAATGGTCTCACAGTATCTGGAGTGGCAATTGCTGGTTCTTTGGATGCAGTTTCATTGGAAGAACTTTCCAAGCTTTTGCTAGACGTTGAGGGAAGATTACTCAGACAAATAAAGTCTTAGTTTGAGCAAGTCCGCTCAGTTACAAAGATGGTTTAAGCAGTCCATGGCACAGATAATAGACAACCATCCTAGAACATTGTCTCCGCATGTAGAGGTCACGAGGAGCGCAACTTCTCACTTCAAACCTTGACTGAATGTTCCCTCCAAACACACCTACATAAGTGGTGTAATCTAACCGATAGAAGCTTGAGTGAAGCAGAACCCAGTCACGTCTGGGGAAATATATTCTCGTTGCCTAAATAGGAGTTAGAACTCGCGCAAGCAACTATTCCGGACGGGATAACTTCAACAATTTAGGCATGGGGTTGGTGGTGTTGTGGTTTTGGGCTTCTGCGAATTCTAGAACTATCCGGACTTCATTATCTGCGAGCAACCAACCTGCCCTGTTGTGGCAATAAAGTCTCAGGTATAGAGTCGGCAGTAAGCATACGACGATTTGTAGCATCGTGACCGCTGGTATTGGAATATGCATACCGTGCCATTTTCAATTGGGTGAAGATACATTTTGAGCAGGCGAAGCGTAAGTGTTGAAGCTCGTACTTATGGCCGATATCCGCTGAGTTTGCAGTATCTACCTATCGTTACGGCTGACCTTACCTATTCTTCTTCCCTTATCTTGTTGCGCAGGAATTTGCTCATCCGCACTCTGATCTTGCGACCCGCTTGTTTTGGCAGCAATGACTTACCGACAGGTCCAATCCTTTGCGCGTCAATTACGACGAAATGCTCAATCTCAATGCGCCCGCCGCTGACCAGTTCCTCTGTCCAGACCTCCACCAACGTCTCGATCACGCGCTCCACATCGCGGTTGTTCAGGCGTGTGCGGCGACCGATCTCGCGCACCATCGTTTTCTTGTTCAGACTCATCGCGCTCGCTCCTGCCTATGCCGCTGGTACTGCCCGCGAAGGTGACTTAACGGTACAACTTTGACTGTGCCGTTCGTAGCTTTGGCAATCTTGTCTTGCATCACGTTTTCATAGGCAACTGCGATCGTCGATGGGTTGCCCGCAATCGGTTTGGCGGCGGGCGGTTCTGCCGTGTCTGGTTCAGCGTCATCGAAGTCAATGCCTCGCTCCAACAGCAGCGGTTCGCTCCCGTTCGATGCACTTAAGCGCCGCTTCCAGTCGTCGCGTTCATAGAAGCGTGTCAGCCGGGCATTTAGGATGACCTGTGTGGCGAAACCTGTTTCGACGTAACGGGCGAAAATCGTGCAGTTGCCAACCTGCGGCGTGATAACCTCATCGACGGTCAGCAACGGACGCTGGCGGAGGTGACTGTTCGGGTCATCCTGATTAGCATCCGTCGTCGCCGTGCCGCTCGCCTTGCTGTAGAACTCCGCTGTGTCGGCATCACAGCCGCCATAAATCACCTGAGTCGCCAAGCCCGTGAACAATGCCTGTGTCCCTTCACGCCCGTACAGCATCTCAAACTGCCCCTTCGTCTGCGCACCGATCAGGATCGAGATGCGGCGTTTGCGGACGAGGTTCACATCGGCGACGAGGCTGTCGAGCTTGCCGAGTGTCGGGAACTCATCAAGGATGACGCCGACCGGGACGGGCAACGGCCCCTTGTTGCGTTCGCCAATGGTATCGAGGTCGAGCATGAGCTTGCGCAGCGTCGCGCCGAGATACGACGCATACACCGCGCGCATTCGCCCCGGACAGGTCAAGACGACGACAGTGGGCTGCTCGACTACCATTTCGGCGTCGAAATCGGATGCCGAGGTGTTGGCGCGCACGTCGATGGACGCCCACCCGGTGAGCGCAGTTGCCAGCGTCGCAATCACGTTCGATGCGACCTTGCCGTCCGATCCGACGGACGCGATAAAGCTGTTCGCCAGCAGCGCGGCATCATCTTTCTTCGACTTAAGGGATTGCGCCAGCGCCTTCGTATCGTTCATCGCGCTGTAAATTGCGCCGAGGTTGTCGAAGCGGATGAGGCAGGCGGCGAGCAGGGCGGCGGCGCTGTCCGTCCAGAAGCGGTTGTCGCCCTGCGCTGACGGCACCAGCACGTCAGCAATCGCCCGCGCATCTGACACGTTATCAATCCCCTGGGCGAGGTTGTAGCGCGGTCCGGCGGTGCTGGTCGGATCATGGACCACGACCAAGTGACGGGTGACGGCAGCGTACCTAAGAATGTGCGTGGTGATCTCGCCCTGCGGGTCAGCGACGATAAGCGAATGCCCAGAGCGCATCCGGTCGGCAATTGCGGGCAGGATGATGCCCTGCGTCTTGCCGGAACCTGGACCACCGAGCGTGAGAATGCCGCGGGATACATCTTCGCCACTCAGACAGAACTGCCCTGCCCCAACATCGAGCCGCCGCTTGCTCTCGCCCCAGAATGCGCCAAGCAAGATTAGTCCTTCGGAGTCAGGACGGCGAAAGCGGCGGTACTCGCGTAGGGTGCAGAAGTGCGACGATCCTAACGCCCCACGTTTGATCCTCGGTGCTCTTAGGCGATCGATCTGCTCACGCAGCCACCCGCCGTTGCGCAGCAGGCTCTGGAGTCCGATGGCAGTCATCATGAGGACGAACACCAGAAACATACCGAATAGGAACAGGCGCATGGTGTTGATGCCCGGCGGCGCACCGACGGTCAGCGTAATGAGTTCGTTGGTGGCGGATCTCCCGCGTTTCACTGCTTGATCGCCCAGCAAAGCGAGATAGATCGCGGTCATGGTGAGCAGTGTGCTGGCATGTGTGAGAATGAGGAGCACCCTGTGCCCAACCAACGGCCGCATGCTCTCATCGCTCGTCCGGCGGATGCTGGCTCCAAGTGCCGTCGCCGTCAGCAGCAGCATGATGGGCGTGCAGCAGAGCAAAGGGAAGATGAAGCCTGCTAGCGCACCCCGTCCCACAGTGAACAGCCAGTAGATCATGAAGGCACTCCCTTCCGCTGGTTACCGCGACCGATCCACCAGCCGACGAGCGTGGGTACAAAGATGGCAAGGAAGAAGCTGTCACCGAGCCGCATGCCGAGGACTCGTCCGAGAGCTGTGCCGGCCAAAACGAGCGTAACCAGTGCGAATAATCCGAGCCAGTGCTGCCGCTGCATTGCACCTCCTAGAGGGAGAAAAAGTCGTCGAGGTCGATGCCGTCGCGCTGCTGCTCATGAGTCGGTTCGTCGCGCAGCGGCCGCCAGTCAATACCGCGCTCGTCAAGCAGGTCGGCGAAGTTCCGTTCGGCGATCTCGCGGAAGAGGCGGTCGTGCCCTGTCGTCGTATTGTTGTAGACAGGGATGCGATCCGCCGTAGAGGGGGCAGTACCGGGCAGAACAACATGCGTGTGCAACTGATCCTGCGGTGGCGCACCCTCTGTGCCTTTGGTTTTGGCGCTGTGCATGAGATAGCTGTACTCCGGCACGTCGAAGCCACGCGCCGTGTAGTAGTCCTCGACCACGCGCTCGGTCAGTTCGTAGAGTAATTCGCGGCGTTGCTCGCGCGGCACCAACTCCATCAGGTCGGGCGCGGGCGAGATCACCCACGTCCAAGCAAGAACATGCTTGCTGTGCAGCGCATCGCAGTTCTTGAAAATCTCACTGTAGGAGACCCCCATGCCGCGATCCTGCCAGCGTTCATAGGCGTGGTTTTGCGCCAAATGATTGTTCTTCTTGTCCCTGTACTGCAAGTATTTGAGCGTGGCTTTCAAGCCCTGCCGCCCGGTGCCGCGCCCGGCGCGTTTGTGACCCTTGTACGCCCAGTCGGGGATGATGATTGGTTTACTCACGCCTCACCCTTCGGTGGGTGCAGCGCTGTGATCTGTTTGAGCAGCCCTTCCCCATCACGCGCGGCGGCGGCCAGCGCCTCAGCGATCGCTTCGCCGCTCTCATCCCCCAGCACGGTCGCCAGCAGAAATGTCAGCATCAGCATCTGAAACGTGAGCGTGCTTTCGAGGCGGTCAAGGCGGGCTTGCAGCGAGCGCTGGAAATGACGGCGGCTGCCTACCACATCCGACTGCCGATCGAGATAGTGCCGGATGGCATCGCGGATCAAGTCGTTCTCGCTGACTTCACGCCCGTGCTTGGCGGCCAGCTGCGCCAGCAGATCGCGCATTTCTTGAGTCATGCTGATGCTGCGGCGGACGGTTTTGGTCGCCATTGGCTTCGCTCCCTAGGTGGCACTGCGGTGATTGTGCCAGAAGTGCCGGAGCCAACGACCGGAATCGTCCAGTGAAGTCTGGAATCCTCCAGACGCCAGACGAACGAAGGGTTTGGCGGATTGGCGAAGCGCTTTGCGGACGCGCCCGATCGGGTGCGTCCGGTGGACGGGCACATGCCCGTCCACCTGCCACGCAGCACCGTATGGTGCTGCGTGGGTGCGCCACGTAGAGGCGCACATCAGCCCCCACCGGCATCTGAGGTGGCGAGTTTTTTAACTCGCGCCCAACTCCGCCGAGCCTTCCACTCCGTGGAAAGCATCGTCGGCAGCCTCCAATGCGCCCGTCTGCGACGGCTGCATTGCGGCGGGGTTGGTCGGCATCACGCAGTGATGCGGCGCTGCTGCGAGGCAGCGCCATAGGCTTGGGGCGTGCGCACAATTCGGGATTTGCACAGTAATACATTTCTGGACAAGACGGCGATGTGATATCTGCCGAAATTCAAACCTTCCTAGCGGGATCTTAATCGTGCTTAGTTTCAGGTCTCGCGTTACAATGAATGTATCCAACTGAATGTGGTTAGCTGCCGGGTCAACGCAATACCAACTGCGGTGGAATTTACAACGGCAGTCAGCAGTCTACGTCATGGCCTTAGTGGAAACCGGAGAGGCACTACAAGTTGCCCAAACTGACCCTGCCCCAACTTGAACGTCACTTGTTCGCAGCGGCTGATATTCTGCGCGGCAAGATGGACGCGAGCGAATTTAAAGAATACATCTTCGGGATGTTGTTCTTGAAACGCGCCTCGGATGTTTTTGAACAGCACTACTATCTCGTTCTGCAAGAGCAGCTTAAACGCGGACGTCCGGAAGCAGAGGCACGCAAGCGAGCCGAAGATCCCGATCGCTATATTGCAGCGAGTACATTTTTTGTCCCGCCCGAGTCGCGCTGGTCACGCCTTTTGAACGACGCGCACCAGCAGGTTGCAAATTTCTTGAATAAGGCGCTGCAGGAACTTGAACGACTGAACCCAAGCCTGCAGGGTGAAAATGCGGCCGGTGGGGGTGTGCTCCACCATATTGATTTCAATCGTCAAGTCGGCCAGACACGGCTGGATGACACCAAGCTGCGCCAACTGATTGAACACTTCAACAAATACCGCCTTCTCGATGAGGACTTCGAGTATCCTGACATGCTCGGGGCGGCTTACGAGTATCTGATTAAAGAGTTCGCCGACTCGGCTGGAAAGAAAGGCGGCGAATTCTATACCCCCGCTGAAGTTGTGCGCCTGATGGTACGTATCTTGAAGCCACATGCGGGCATGCGCGTTTATGATCCGTGCGTGGGATCGGGCGGTATGCTCATTCAGTCCCGGGCGTATGTAGCGGCTGAGGGCGGTGACCCTACGGACCTCCGACTGTTTGGGCAGGATAACAACGGCGGCGTGTGGGCGATCTGCAAAATGAACATGCTCTTGCACGGTGCAGGTGATGCGGACATCCGCAATGCAGACACCCTTGCCAGCCCGGAGCATCTGTACGCCGGTGAACTCCAGCATTTTCACCGCGTGATCAGCAATCCACCCTTCAGCCAGAATTACACCAAGAAAGATGTGAACTTCAAACCGCGGTTCCATTTCTGGATGCCGGAGACGGGTAAGAAGGCTGACCTGATGTTCGCCCAGCACATGCTCTCCGTGCTGCTGCCTGTAACAGGTACACCTGAAACCGGTGGCATGATGACGACCGTGATGCCGCACGGTGTCCTATTCCGTGGGGGCGAAGAAAAGAAAGCGCGGCAGTGGTTTATTGACGAGGACTATTTAGAGGCAGTCATTGGGCTTCCGGCAAAGCTGTTCTATGGCACCGGCATTCCTGCCTGCATTCTCGTGATGCGCGCCAAGGGGGCCAAACCGGAAGAGCGGCGCGGCAAAGTGCTGTTCATTAACGCTGATGCGGAATACGGCGAGGGCTCAAACCAGAATATCCTGCGCCCGGAACACGTCGAGAAGATCGTCCGCACGTTTGAAGAGTTCCAAACCATTCCCGGCTACGCTGCGGTGGTGGATGTCGAAGACCTGCGCGCGAATGACTACAACTGCAACATCCGGCGCTACGCCGACAATGCTCCGCCGCCGGAACCGCACGACGTGCGCGCTCACCTGCATGGCGGCGTGCCGCTGCGCGAAATCACTGCAAAGAGCGCCTTGTTCACGGCACACGGCTTCGATCCACTGCGCGAGATTTTCGTCGCCCGACCGGACGATAGCGTGTATGTCGATTTCAATCCTGATATCGACAAGCGTGCCGGACTGCGCCCGTTGATTGAGGGCGATGCCGGACTGCAAGCGCAGGAAGCGCAGGCCGTCGATGCTTTCAAAGCGTGGTGGGCAGCCCATCAGGGCAGCATTGATACACTGCCGCAGCACCGCAACCTGTACCGTTTGCGTGGAGATCTCCTCAGCAGTTTTGAGGCGGCGCTGACTCCCGTTGGGCTGCTGGATCGCTACAAGGTGGCGGGCGTGGTTGTGAGCTGGTGGCAGGAAAACGAGATGAGCGCCCGCGTGCTGCGAACGGGCGGCTTCCCGGCAGTGATTGACTCGTGGATCACCAGCTTTCGAGCGGAAATTGAAGATGAAGACGGTAAGCTGAAGCTCGGTAAGATCAATCTCGGCGAACACCGCCTGATCAGCCGCCTGCTGCCGGACTATCTGGTGAAGTTGGCGGACGCTGAGAATAGGGTGGCAGAAACGAGGGAGCAGCAAGCCACCTTTGAGCGCGGTGAAGGTTTTGACGAGAAGACTATCAGCGACTACGTTGACCTGAGCGACGTTGGCGAAGATGATAAGACCAATGTCGCAAAAGCTCTCGATGACCAGCGTAAGCTGATAGCCGCTAACCTATCCGAGCCACGCAAGCGGGTCAAGAAGCTTCAAAGCAGCAAAGGCAAACTAGGATCGATTGCCTACCACAAGAAACAAGGCCACGACACGACCGCGCTCGAGTACGAACTTGCCGAATTAGGGTTAAAAACCAAACCACTAGAAGTCGATCTTGCGCAACTGATGACACTGCTTGAACCCTACAATGCAGCCAAGCAGGCAGCCAGCGAAGCAAAGCGCATCCTCCACGAATTGAAGCAGGAAATCCTCGTCCACTTGGAGATGAAGCGCAATGTGATGACAGAGGAGGACTGTCGAGAGCTTGTACTCAGTATCTTCTGTGAAGACCTTGAGGATATCCTGTTGGATTATGTTGGTGAGCATCGGCGGGTAGTGGTGGCGGCGGTAGAAAACTGGTGGGACAAGTATGCTGTCAACCTATCTCACATATTGAATTCACGAAATGAGTCTTCAACGCGTCTAGCTAGTTTCTTGCACAGGTTAGGTTATGAAAATTCCTAATCAGCTGCCACCGGAATGGATAGTTCGCTCCCTCAAAGACTCATGCAAGTTATTGACTGACGGCTCACATTTCAGCCCAACGCCTAGGGCTGAAGGACGAGTTATGGTTAACGTCAAGGATATTGTGGATGATCATATCGACTATAGCGGAGCAGCTCGCATTGCGGAACAGGATTTTCTCTTACTTGAAAGGAATAATTGTGTTCCTCATAGGGAAGATGTCTTGTTTTCAAAAGATGGGACTATTGGGCGAGTCCTAATTTTCCGAGATGAAGAACCTGTTGCGGTTTTGTCTTCACTTGCTATTCTGCGGTCTGAAGATGACCTAGATCCGGATTTCTTGGCGCATATACTGCGTTCCCACCATACGAAGAGACAAATTGAAGTCCTAAGTAGTGGGAGTGCGCTGAAACGCATAGTCTTACAGGATTTAGCCAAACTCGCTATTCCGAGACCAGTCGTTCTTGAAGAACAAGCCCTCATCGCTGCGATCCTCGACACGGTGGACGATGCCATCCGCTACACCGAGCAGGCGATCGCCAAGCTGAAGCAGGTGCGGGCGGGCTTGCTCCATGATCTGTTCACCTACGGCATCAACGAAAACGGCGATTCGCGCGATCCAGTGCGGCATCCAGAGCAATTCAAAGAGTCAGAGTTAGGGATGATTCCGAGAGGGTGGAATAAATGCAGCCTCAAATCTCTATATGCTATCCCATCACGCAATGGTCTATATAAAACCCAAGAAGCTTACGGTAGCGGTGTGTTGATGCTGCATATGCCTCAAATGTTTAGGGGTATCAAAGTAGATGCGTCGGATTCGGCAAGAGTAATGCTGACTGACGAGGAAGTCAGACGATTTGAATTACTTGAAGGTGATCTTGTGTTTGCTCGACGCTCAGTAAGTTATGAGGGCGCAGGGCAATGCTCATTGATTCCCGAACTTCACGAAACCCTTGCTTTCGAGTCTTCAATTATCAGGGTTCGGTTAAAGCAACATCTCGCATCCTCTGCCTTTGTCAATTACTTCCTGAACAGTGCGCTTGGTTTTAGGATACGAGCACCTCTGATCAGACAGGTTGCTGTATCAGGTGTGTCAAGCGAAGATGTTGGAAGTATGGAGATTTGTTTACCAGTGGACATTGAAGAGCAGGCTCAGATTGTCGAGATTTTGGATAACTTTCATTCGACGATTGATCGAGAGAGCGAAACTGTAGACAAGCTTCGGCTGTTAAAACACGGTCTCATGGACGACCTTCTCACCGGACGAGTGCGCGTCGTTGATCTATTGAGCCAAGAGGAATAAAGCATTCTATGGTAGCAAAAAAGCACAATCCCAATGAATTCAACACGGTCGAATTGCCCCTGATGAACCAGCTCAGCGCGATGGGCTGGGACACCCTGCGCAACGCCAAAGGCGAACTCGTTCCGGGCGACATCGACGTGCCGTCATTCACTTATCGCGAGAACTTCGGTCAGGTGCTGCTGCGCGAACACGTCAAAGCCGCGCTGGTTAAGCTCAACATAACCGATGAAGGGCAGCCGTGGCTGGGTGAGCGGCAAATCACCATCGCGCTGGATGCCCTCGAACGTGTCGGTAAATCCAAACTGATGGAGTCGAATGTCGAAGCGACACGCCTGCTGCTGGAGGGGGTGCCTGTCCCCGGTGATCCTGATATTCACGCGGGCAGAGAGGTCACCATTCGCTATATCGACTTCGATAAACCTGAGAACAATCACTTTCTCGCCATCAATCAGTTCCGGGTGGATACGCCTGCCGCCGTCACCAACCACAGCCGCCATATTCCCGACATCGTGTTATTTGTCAACGGCATTCCGCTCGTGGTGATTGAGTGTAAAGCGCCGGGCATTCCCACCCCGCTTGTAAAAGCAATTGAGCAGCTCCTGCAATACTCGAACATGCGCGGCAGCGAACAGCCGGAGGGCATTGAGCGGCTGTTCTGGTACAACCAGGCACTGGTCGCCACTTACTTTTTGGGTGCACGGATTTCAACCATCGGTGCCAGTTACGAGCATTATCTTGATTGGAAATCGACCGCCCCACATTCCAAAGAGAAAATCGAGCAGGAAGTCCAGACATCGCCACTCGTCCCGCAGCAGGTGCTCGCCGGCGGCATTTTGCGCCCGGAAAGTCTGCTCGACTTGGTGCGGCATTTCACGCTGTTCAAGACTGACGAAGGGCGGAAGATCAAAGTGGTCGCCCGCTATCAGCAGTGGGAAGCGGTGCAGAAAGCCATTCACAATCTGCGCAACAAACCAACGCGCTTGCTAGACGGGGAATTTGATCGCCGCGGCGGGATTATCTGGCACACACAGGGGTCAGGCAAGAGTCTGACGATGGTGTTCCTTGTGCGTAAGCTGCGTACCTTACCCGATCTGCGCCAGTTCAAAGTGGTGGTCGTCACGGATCGTGTAGACTTGGAAGATCAGCTTAGCGAAACGATGCAACTCACAGGTGAGAACGTCCGGCGAGCACAGAACAGCTATGCGTTAAAAGCCCTGCTGCGAGAAGATGCGCCGGGGCTGATCTTCGGCATGATTCAGAAGTATCGCCGGCAAGAAGTCAAAGACGAAGACCAGCCAATTACAGGGGAAGACGCAGAGCTGCAGCGTCCGGTCGAGGCTGAGGATCGGTTTGAGCCGCTCAACACCTCCACCAACATCCTCATTCTGATCGATGAAGCGCACCGCTCGCATACCGATGAATGGCACGCCAACATGATCGCCGCTCTGCCGAACAGCGCGCGCATTGGCTTCACCGGCACCCCCATCATGATGGGCAAGCAGAAGAAAACCTCCGAGATTTTTGGTGAGACGATTGATGTCTACAACATCCGCATGGCGGAGGAAGACCGGGTAACGGTTCCCATCGTTTACGAGGGCAGAAAGGTCGAAGCCGAAGTCCTCGATCACAGCGACCTTGATCAACTCTTCGATGTCAACTTTGCCCATTTGACCCCGGCGCAGCAGCAAGCGATCAAAGACAAGTATGCTCGCGAGCAGGATGTGCTGGAGTCGACCGATCTCATCGCGAAAAAGGCCGCCGATATTCTGCGCCATTACATCAGCACGGTACTGCCCAATGGTTTCAAGGCTCAGCTGGTCGCGGTAACTCGGCTGGCAGCTCTTCGTTATCAGGCAGCGTTGGCAGCCGAACACAAAGCGCTCGTTGAGCAGCTTGAGCGCATGGATCCCTCACTGGCTGAACTGTCAGAGGACAAAATCCGTGAATATGATGAGGAGACACAGTTCCTCATCGGAGCTTTAAAGCATCTCGATACGGTGCGCACGTTGGAGTTTGCCGCCGTCATCTCCGCTGATCAACATGATCGCCCAGAATGGCGTCAGTGGACACAGCGCGAAAACATCGACGCGCGGATTGAACGATTCAAAAAGCCGCTGAAGCATGATGACCCCGGTCGTCGTGATGGGCTGGCCATTCTCTGCGTTCGCACCATGCTCTTGACCGGATTCGATGCGCCCGTCGAGCAGGCGTTGTATCTTGACCGCTTCATGCAGGGACATGAACTGTTGCAAGCCGTCGCGCGCGTCAACCGTACCTACAAAAGCAAGACCTGCGGCTACGTCGTTGATTATTACGGTGTGACACAGCACCTAACAAGCGCGCTGGCAGTTTATAGCCGCTCAGACGTCGAAGGTACGATGAAGAGCATCACCGATGAGCTACCGCGCTTGCAGGATCGGCATAACAAAGTTATCGCCTTCTTCCGCAACCATGGCGTCAACGACAACTCAAATCTCACTCCCTATGTACTCCTACTTGTCGGGGATGAGCGTTTGCGTGCCGAGTTTGCTACGCTCTTCAAAGATTTCTTGGTCAGCCTCGATATCGTCCTGCCAAACCCGAAGGCATTGCCCTACGTCGACGACGCGAAATTTTTCGGTGTGGTCAGCCGCACTGTCACCAACATGCTGCGCGAGGATGATGATCAGGCGATCGCCGGCTTAGGAGAAAAAGTTCGCCAACTGATTGATGATCACATCCGCGCGTACCACCCTGAGCAAATCATCACGCCGCTCTCAATCACCGATGCGAACTTCGAGGAGCATGTCAATGCCCTGCCTTCGAGTGAGGCGAAAGCCGCCGAGATGGAACACGCCGCTCGGCATGAGATCGCAGTGAAAATCGAAACGGATCCAGTGCATTACGAAAAGCTCAGCGAACGACTTGAGCAAATCCTGAGTGAGTTTGAGCATAACTGGGATGCGTTAGCGCAGGCGCTACGCGAATTCATTCATGACATGCAGGCCGGCCCGCCCAGTGATCGAGCTTTGGAGTTCCTGCCAGATAGAGACGCTCAGAAGCTGAAGCCATTCATGAGTTTGCTCATCGATGCGATGGGTCTAGATGTCGCCGCGCTGTCAAGTGATGCACTGCAACGCCTTGCAGGCTTGACGGTCGAAATCGCCGCAATATTACGCGATCAAATCGGTCGACAAGATTTTTGGGCGACTACCCAACTGCGCCAACAGCTCCGTTCCCGGGTCAAGATATTCATGGATGATCATGACATTCTCCCCTTTGAGAAACTCGACTCGACCGCCGATCGCATCGTTGAGTTAGCGAAGCGTCGCCATACGGATCTAGTGAATGCCTGAGTTCCTTGAGGTCGATGACCTTTCTTTCGAGGTGCGGCGCAGTGACCGGCGCAAAACCATAGCGCTCATCGTTGATCGCGGCGGGCAATTGGTCATCGCTGCGCCTGTAAACTGTGAAATCGACCTCATGCGCTCGGTTGTCCAGTCCCGAAAACAGTGGATCTATACTCACCTGCTCAGTAAAGAGAAAACCTTAGCTATCACACCACCACTAAAAGAGTATGTGAGTGGAGAAGGCTTTTTCTACCTCGGACGGAGCTATCGTTTACAGATCGTGCAGCCAGATCCTAATCGGGCACGAACCCCAATCCTTCAATTCTCTGGAGGCGAGTTCCTGTTGCGCGCTGATGAAAGTTTCAACGGACGTAGGCACTTTGAGGCGTGGTACACAAAGCAATGTCGTACTTGGCTCCAGAGTCAACTGCCGTCATCCGCTCAACGATTGGATGTGAAGTTACCGCCAATCAATGTATCTGATCTCGGATATCGGTGGGGATCCTGCAGTGCAAGCCAAGTCAATTTTCACTGGCGGATCATTATGCTGCCGATCCCGGTACTCGAATACGTACTCGTCCACGAACTCGCCCACATTCTCGTCCCTAACCACGGTGAACAGTTCTGGCAGATCGTCGAGCGTGTCATTCCCGAATGGCGTGCTAGAAAGCAGTGGTTAGCTGAGAATGGAGTGCTCTACAGCCTATAGATCGGACTTTGTAATCAACGTTCAGACTGCCGCCCCGTCGTTGCCCAACTCAAGCAGACTCGGCTTTACGAGACGATTGTGTTCCACGCAATATTCATTTGGAAAAACTCAGAGATTCTCGGTGTTATGTAAGTAAGGGCTAAGCCTTCAAGGGAGACGTACGCTTGGGTCAACCCATTCGGCGAATCAATGACTTCGCACAGCTACTTAGTCTAGTTACGCAAACCGAAGAGGGACTACAGAAGTATCTCTATAGTCGCCTTGAGGTTGGTGATATGTGGTGGATTCCAGACTCGGTGAGCGGCTTTGGACAGAAGGAGAGCCATCCTTGGGTCGTAGTCGTGCCCTTCAAAACAAATCGTCCCCCGGTTCTAGCGTGTCCTCGCACAACAAAACAGGGCAAGCGCAAAGACCAGTTGTACACACCTGCCGGAATCCTACCCGGGCTTAACAAAGAAGGGGTGATACTCTTAGGGTTCAGAAGGTCGTTTGAGGCAGCGGCGTTTCGAGACTTCGACTATATTGGTCGATTGTCAGACGAGTGGGTGCGCAAAATCGGGCTAGAAATGCGCAAGCAATTAGGGAGTACCAAATGATGACTCCTGATTTTGATGCATTCGTATCAGAGTATCAGGCTGAAGGCATCGGTCAAATTCTATATTCGTTTATTTCGGATATTGTTGCAGGTGTCACCCACCACTATCCAGCTCCCTACTATTCTCCCAATGGGATATGGGACGAAGACGCCCTAAGTGGAATGTGCAACGATTTCATAGTAGAGAAACTTTTACGATCCGGATTGCTCGATCACTATCTGCTGTCTTTACAAACATCGGCGCAGTTTCGACAGGTACTTCAGCGAGATTTTCGGCATTTTCTAATTAATCGGCGTCGAAAAGACGAATTGTTCAACTTGGTGCGTCGCGTGCGCTGGGTATTAACTACCAACGATCAGTTTGCCAAGAATTCATCAGGACTTTGGGGACTACAAGGATGGTCCACCAATGAATCTGTTCAAAGATTAGATAATGTCGTCCAAGCAATGTATAAGGTGGATTTGCCTCCAATAAGCCGGTACAAAGCAACCAGTCGCAAAATTGACCACTTGATCAGCACTCCTGACCTTGAACGGCTTCTCGCAGATACTTTCAAAGAACTGGGGCGTTTCATCGACTTTCAGTTATTGATTCACGCGATTTGCTGTCGATTGAATCTCTATGACATTCAAGAGGCATCGCTAGATGAACCCGATGATACCCAAGATGGCGATATCCCTATCATCGAGATTGTTCCTAGCGATCATGAAGTTCCGGCTGTTGAGCTTACTGACATAGCTCTCCGCATATACTCTCAGCTCTCCGCACGCGAACATCGTACACTGTCGGTCTATCTTTCATTAGAAACACCAACGCTAGAAAATGTAAGCTCGCGTCTCGACATATCCAAGAGTACGGTCGGCAACCACCTATCTAGATTCACAAAGTTTGTGACCGACGCGGAACTGACAGAACAAGAAACTCATAAGCTCTTCGAGCAGTTATCCGAATTATTCGTTGAGGTCGACCAGCAACGCGGATAGATATCGATGATGGACGATCACAATTGGAGTAACTTCATGTCCAAGCGAATTCCAGAGGTCATTCGCGAAATCTCTCGTGAACGTGCACCTCAGTTTTTCAAAGTATCTCGGAAATTATCCCCACCGGCGACTCTTGCGGTCGGGCAGATTTGGTCTACGCACAGTCTGCTGGAGCTGCCTGGGGTAGCTACAGTTACAGCTGACGAACCTCGATTGATTGTAGTTCTATCAATTCAGGAAGACTCTGGTTCTCCGTACGATCAACTCACGGCTGCCCCAATTTCCCCGATGACATGGGCGGCAACCAACTTCGATTTGCTCGTCCCTATAGGGGAAAGCACATTGCCGTATTCGTATATGGTAGAAGCATGGAATGAAGCCCCAGTTCTAAGGGCACATCTCAGATCCTACTTAGGAAGTCTTTCGGACAATGCAATTCGCGTACTTCAAACCCTTCATGTTTCGCGAATACTTGATGAGGCTCTTCCCGAAAAAGTATCGGCTTGGGTAGGTCTGCCAATTAATGATGACAGTGATGCTCGCGCTGGGTTCCAAGAGTCAGAAGTTGAGGCAGTGCAGTATTTGGCACGAGCAGCAACTGCGGCGCTATTTGCGGATCTACCTTCACCAATAGCAGAGCCAGCGCGAAAAAAGCGTTTCCAGATTCAACCCGTGTTCAGTAACGTGGAAAATTTCTTGAAAGGATCAAGACGAGCATTCGCAGCGAGTCAGCCCACAATGTCCGACATCGTTGTCAGCACAGCATCTAGTGAAGACTCATTCGTTTTGCAAATTCTTGAGCGGAGACGCGAATCGCTCATTTATGCCTTGGTTCACGAAGTTTCCCCTAGTCTTGAAGGGCAATCATTCGTGATTACTGTAATCTTGAAAGAGCGCGAGATTCGATCTGAGCCTGCAATTATGCGAACTGATGAGCAAGTCATCATTGGTAACGTGTCACGCTTCGATAAGAACAACATTGTCCAAGTCAATATCGATTTCGAGTAAAGAGCATGGCAGATATTGCTTCGCAATTGGAGAGTGCAGTTGGAGCCCTGCGTACTGCACTGCAAAGTGGAAACGACATCACGATAGACAGAAGCGAGAGTGCTGTTCGCGACTTACTGTTCGAACGTGAGGCATTTCGCACTATCGGTGATGAACGATTGCTGCTTCAAGCAAATCGCCTTCTTACACAAGCACTTGGCCAGGCAGCTGAGGATGATCTCGTTGAGCTAAGAGCGTACTTGAGAGAACTCAGCGAGATCCACGATAAATGCTACGCGATCTTGAATGCAGAGATTGATCTAGAAAGCCTACTGCTCGGCCCATTGAATAATTGGTCTGTTTTATCTGACAATGTATCCATCAGCGTAGATGCAACCACAAAGTCTGAGTTGCATCAACAACGACAGAATCCCAACAGTGAACAAGCTCTTGAGTTGTTCTTTAGGGATTTTCTCAATGCAATAGCTGCAGCAGGATTGGAGGATGCAGCGTCTCGGCTGGAATCAGTTATTCGGCAGGTATTGGACGGTTATCGACGAATCCACAGTTGGCATGTGTACGCATTGTTTGCAACATCCGGCAAGGGTGATACCTATGGGGTAAAAGTCACGACACGTGCAGCTGGAACTGGGAAAGCGCAATGTGTCAATAAAGTCAGCCCTGATATGAATACTTCAGCAGATAGAGCTGTCATTTACGCAACCGAAAATCATCCGCATACCCGTACATGGGACTTCATCTGGGAAATCAGTCGGTCGGACTTATCTTTTGACGGAGAGTCAATTGGGCTGGCAATAGCTGTCGCAATACAGGCTACATTGGAGCGTATTGACGTTGATGCATATACCGCTTTCACGGGCAGGGTAGAGACAGATGGAACAATTAGACGTGTTGAACATATAGCTGAAAAACTTCAGGCGGCTGCCGACCTTGGAATTCGTCGCGTGTTCATTCCACAAGATAACTTCGGAGATGTCAATCTCCCCGCAGGTCTCACAGTTATTCCCGTAGTGTCAGTTTCCGAAGTTGTTCATACACTCCGAAACGCATCGTTTAGAAGGGAAACTGATAACCTGCGTGATCTAGCAAGAAATAAGATCCAAGAGGTTACCATTGTTCTGCGATCGCAAAATATCCATCTAGTCAGCGAAATCGACGAGCCTCGTTCCTGCATTCGCGTCGAATACACCGACCATACAGCATCTGTTCCCTTGTTAGTTTACTACGCCCAGCGCCTCAATCCTGTCGTTCAAGGCAAGGATTCCGCACTGAAACAACATGTGCAGGCTGCGTGTTCTCGCATTTTTGGAGAAAAGGTTGTTTCTGCTTCAACTGAAACCTTGAAGACACCTGATACAAGGAAGTATTCAGTCAAGGATGCAGCGTTACAGGACCAAGTACTTCGCCATTTACTGCAACGCGGGGATGGCGTACAGGAACAGGAAAACAACTGCATCTTCCGCATCAAAGTAACTCGGGGAGGACAGAGTTGCTTTGTGCGCCAGTTTACTAGTGGGACATTGACTGTAACCGGTGCGCCGCCTTTATTTGACGTCATAGACACTGATATCAGAGGGCTTCTTGGGATAGCTAATGTAGAGGACGAAACGCGCGCATCTGATAACAAGCGGGAGGCACAGATTGAAGCTGTCCGGTCAGTCGAATTAGGAACTAGCTGGATTGGAACTGATGAAGCAGGCAAGGGGGATTATTTCGGACCGCTTGTGGCAGCAGCCGTTTTCGTCAATCAAGAGATCGCAGATGAGTTGCGGAAAGTTGGTGTTAAAGATAGCAAGGCTCTTTCGGATCGAAGAAATGTAGACTTAGCTGACGCAATCCGACAAATATGTGGCAAACGCGCTCAAATTGTGTCGATACCACCTGAACGCTATAACGCTTTGTATGACCAGTTTCAACACGAGGGAAAGAATCTCAACACGCTTCTAGCCTGGGCGCATACCCGTGCACTTGAAGATATTCTGACCGAGTTTTCGCAGGATCAAGTAACTGTGATAGTTGATAAATTTGGCGACGAGCAATATGTCCGTAGCAAATTGCTCAGTAAAGCGCGTCAGACTAGGCTCAACCTAATCCAGTTACCCAAGGCAGAGGAGAACATCGCAGTAGCTGCTGCATCAATCCTAGCACGAGCACAATTCCTTCAGGCGCTGGCTCGCATGTCGGAACAATACAGGGTGAGTTTTCCGAAAGGGGCATCCGATCCAAGGATATTGGAAATCGGAAAACAGATCGTCAGAAATTATGGGGCAGATGAGCTACGGAAAGTCGCGAAAATGCATTTCAAGACGACCAAAACGCTTTTTGAGGGCTGAGAGGTGGGAAATAAATGAGCCAGATCGCCGACCTTCGTGCAGGTGCGAAAGCCGCCTATGCCAATGAGCAGTTTGAGGAGGCTGCGCAAATCTATGGCGTGCTATGGACGTCAGAGACTAAACCAGATAAGTGGGATGGCTGGAACTATGCCAGATCACTCCGCAAACTTCGACGCACTCAAGAAGCTTTAGACGTATGCCGCGCGGTCTATAAGCTGGACGATTCCTTTCAATACATCAAAAATGAGTATGGTTGGTGCATCTATCAACTTCATGTTGGGTTAACAGATGACCAAATACGCCTTACAGAGGATGAATTCTTTCGCGCTGCAGAAGCCATAGTAACCCTATGTCAGCAAGACACCTACTCACCGTACGAAAAGACGATCTTTCGAGTGCTAAAGTATCTGAAGCCGCAAAAGAAGCGTACGTCGATTGCCAAGAAGATGCTTGTTTGGATAGACAAGCTAGATCCAGAAAAGCTGTCAACTGACGCTGAGACCTTTGAGCATGAGACGGAGACCGAAGAGGGCGCATCGCCCCGTGAGAAATGGTATATGTACCGATCTTCAGCACTCTTCGAGCTAGGAGATTACCAAGCTTGCATACAAACCTGCCAACTAGCACTCGAATCCTTAGAGAAGTTGCATTATGGGAATCAGCATTGGTTTCAGATGCGTATCGCCAACAGCTATGGACATCTGGGCGATATATCCCGGGCGATAGATGAGCTTATGACCCTAGCTCGCCGCAAGTCCGAGTGGTTCATCTATGTTGACCTCGCCTACTGGAGCTATAAAAGTAATGCACTTGATGATGCGTTCAGCTATGCGGTAAAAGCAGCACAAGGTCACCGTTCACATGACAAGCTCGAAAACAAGTGGGAATTGTTTTTGCTCATGGGGCAAATTCTTTCAACACAAGGTCGTATTGAGCGAGCAGCTAGGCATGTAAAACTCGCTTTTCAGCTTCGTAGCGAAAGAGGCTGGGGGATTTCTGGAGAGCTAGCATCCATGGTGCGTGAGCTGGCTATCGACACGCATGAATTGCCCGCTTCAAGTGTTCTGTTTCGGGAGTTGCAAGCAGAATGGGCAGAAGATGGTCCTCGACTGAACGGTAAAATCTTGACAATCAAGGAGGACAAGAACTTTGGCTTCATACTCGGAGACGATGGGAACAAATACCATTTCAAATTTCGGGATTTCAGAGGCAGCCGACACTCTTTGAGGGAAGGGGCTAGCATAAGCTATCAAATTCAAGATAGCTTTGATCAAAAGAAGAACCAACCATCCACCATTGCTGTTGATGTTCGTCTAGCTTGGTAATATCCCTCGAAGAAACCGGTTGTGGTTTGCAATGGCAAGCTGACTAAGGGTGATAGGTAGTGGCAATCCACGGGGCTTACGCATGTGCGCCGAAACTCGATTTGGCGCACATGGTAGCAAACAGTCTGACAACCCGTGAATTCAAAGAAGTTTTAGTTGCACCGTGTTTGTATCCCTTCCACCTTAGCCTTTCGAGTGCCAACTTTGAGGGTCATGCGGAACTTGAGTTCGCGCGTCAGAGCGCAAGCAGTGAACTCGTCATCATGAAACAGCCGTCTCCTCCAGTGAGGCGTAGTACTCCGTTTCCCCTTATCGTCCCACCAATAACCCCCTGCTATACTTTTCCATAAACACAGCGTACAGCAGCAGAGGTAGATATGGCGGATCAAGCGGAGAGCGGCGGGGTGGCGGGCGCGGGCAAGCCTCGTAAAAACAAAGAAGGCGTATTCATCAGTTATGCGCGTAGAGACGGCAAACACTTCGCTGAGAAACTTCGCGACCGCCTCGAACGCGAAAACATTACCTGCTGGCAGGACATCGTCGGCATGGAGGGCGGACGCGACTGGTGGATGCAGATTCAAGACGCGATCAACAGCGTCGAGTTTCTCGTTCTGGTCATGACGCCTGCCGCCATGCAGAGCAAAACCGTCCGCAAGGAATGGCGCTACGCCCGACAGCAGGGCGTGTGCGTCTACCCCGTGATCGCCACCCCACCGACCGAGGCTGATGCCCTTCTCAACGCGCTCCCTCGCTGGATGCGCGATGTGCATTTCTACAATCTTGGGCAGGATACCGAGCACTTCGATGACGGTTCCAACTGGATGCGTTTCCTCAACGATCTACGCACCCACTGCGAAGTTCCCCGCGTGCCATTCATGGCGGACGATCTCGGTGTATATATCCAGCGCAGCCGGGAATACGACGCACTGATCGACCTGCTGCTGGATACCGACCGCGACGAGCCAAAGGCGATCACGAGCGCGCTGGCGCTCAAAGGTGCGGGCGGCTATGGCAAGACCACACTTGCGCGCGCGATCTGCCATGATGAGCGCATTCAGGAAGCCTTCGACGACGGCGTGCTGTGGGTGACGCTCGGCGAAAGCGCTACTTACGATACTGTGCGGGACCAGCTTGAAAGTCTGATTTTCGCTTTGAGTGGAGAGCGGGCAAATGCGCCAACGCTCGAAGCGGCGAAAACCCGCCTGCGCGAACTGCTGGCGGGTCGCGACATCCTGCTGGTGATTGATGATCTGTGGAACGCCGATTATCTTCGTCCATTTCTCGAAGGTGGGGAGCGGGTCGCCCGGTTGATCACGACTCGCATGGGTGAAACGCTGCCCGATGGCGCTCGCAAAGTTGATGTCAATGAGATGGCGCGTGCCGAAGCCTTCGCGCTGCTTACGGTTGGGCTGCCCACCGATGCGGTGGAAGGCGAACGCGCCTCGCTCCATGATTTGGCGGCAAATCTGATGGAATATCCCCTGCCGATCAAACTGGCGAACGGTATTTTGCGCGAACGCGTCAATGACAAAAAGCAGTTGTTGGGTCACGTACTCGTGTACCTCAATGAACTGCTTGAGGAGTCGGGTTTCGCCTTTGGCAGCCGTCAATCGGTGGTCGATGCGGCACTGCGTACCAGTTTTGACCAGCTTGATGAGCAAGAATTGGAACGCTACAAACGGCTGGCAATCTTCTTCGATGATACAGATATTCCCCTGTTCACACTTCAGCGCCTGTGGGATGGGCGGCGCGCCGAAACGGAAATGTTTTGCGATCGGTTGGAGAAATTGTCATTGCTGCTGCGCTTCGATCCAGTGGAAGGGACGATCCGCCTGCACGATGTGATCCGCGATTACCTGCTGCGGCAGGGCGGCAGCGTCGTTCCACGTCACGGGATAGTGGGCGAAAAACGCTATGGTGTCGCGCAGAGCATTCTGCTCATGCCGATGGATATGTATTTGATAACAGGCGGGAGCGTCATCGATTGGCAGCGTGAATTCCTGAACCGTTACCGTGAACCGGGTCCTAACCTGATGCTGCGCGAAAAGGTAAAGCCGATTCAAAAGTGGGTAGACCTGCCCGCCGAGGAACCCTATTTGTGGGACGCGCTCGCTTATCATCTAATCGAAGCAGCGAGTGGGGATGAACTGATCGTGACCGTCCTCGATTTGCGCTACCTCGCGGTGAAAACCCACTTACGTGGGGCGGCGAGAGTCGAAGCTGATCTCGAAGCTGCCGCTGCCTACGCCACACTGAATCAACGCCCACAAATAGCTGTCGTCGAACTGCTCACGCGTAATTACCGCAATATGGCGCATATCCTCGCCCGCTGCGAAAACGTAAGCGATACACTTGTTACCCTGTACATACGCTTGAGTCACCTGGATGCGCTCAAGCCCGCGTGTGATGCGGTTGAATTAGAACTGATGAAACCACATCTCGCACCGCATCACCCACTGCCGGATCTGCCACACCCCGCGCTTGTGCGCACACTGACCGGGCACACGAGACAGGTTAACAGCGCCGCCCCCAGCCCAGATGGACGCTGGATCGTCAGCGCGTCGGGGGACAATACAGTGCGTGTCTGGGACGCGGCATCCGGGGATCTACGCTTCTCCCTCAAAGGGCATTGGAGTGGTGTCAACAGCGTCGCCCCCAGCCCCGACGGACGCTGGATCGTCAGCGCGTCGGAGGATAAGTTAGTGCGAGTATGGGATGCGGAAACTGGAAAACTCCACCTCACCCTTCAAGGGCATACGCGTGAGTCCATGAGCGCGGCGTACAGTCCGGATGGGCGCTGGATCGTTAGCGCGTCCATGGACAACACGGTGCGAGTGTGGGACGCAGCATCAGGCGACCTTCGCCTCACCCTTGCAGGACACATAGATTCAGTTCGCAGCGCGGCGTACAGTCCGGATGGGCGCTGGATCGTTAGCGCATCCAAGGACAACACGGTCCGAGTGTGGGACGCAGCATCAGGCGAACTTCTCCTCACGTTGGAAGCACATTCGAGCTACGTTAAAACCGCAGTGTACAGCCCGGATGGGCGCTGGATCGTCAGCGCGCTGGATGATATGGTTCGGGTGTGGGATGCGGCATCGGGGAAACTTGGCTTTACTCTTCAAGGGCATTCTCAGTCTGTCAATAGTGCAGCGTACAGTCCCGATGGGCGCTGGATCGTTAGCGCGTCCATGGACAACACGGTGCGGGTATGGGAGGCGACAGGCGAACTCCGGTTCACTCTCACGGGGCATACACATTGGGTCAGTAGCGCAGTTTATAGCTCAGATGGACGCCGGATTATCAGCGCGTCATGGGATAACACGGTGCGGGTGTGGGATGCAACTCCATCGCATGGCCCCCTTCCTGAATTTAGAGAGGAGAAAATTCGTGCATTCAATGGGCATAAAGGTGCTGTCAATAGTGCAGCGTACAGTCCCGATGGGCGCTGGATCGTCAGCGCGTCGCAAGGACTGTTTGGTTTCGACAAAAGCGTGCGGGTATGGGATGCGGCATCAGGCGAACTCTGCTCCACGTTGGAAGGACATACGAGTTATGTCAACAGCGCGGCGTACAGCCCAGATGGAAGGAGGATTGTCAGCGCGTCGGGGGACAAAACGGTGCGGGTATGGGATGCGGCATCAGGCGAACTCCGCTTCACGTTAGAAGGACATAAGAGTTACGTCAACAGTGTAGTGTGTAGCCCAGATGGACGCTGGATCCTCAGCGCGTCGTCGGACCATACAGTGCGGGTCTGGGATGCCGCGGCGGGGAATCTGCGCTTTAGCCTAGAAGGGCATACGAGTACAGTCAACAGCACGGTGTACAGCCCAGATGGATGCTGGATCCTCAGCGCGTCGCATGATCGGACGGTGAGGGTGTGGAACGGGGAAACGAAAAAAAATTGCTTCACCCTTCAAGGGCATATGGATGAGGTCATGAGCGCCGCATTCAGTCCAGATGGACACTGGATCGTGAGCGCGTCACTTGACCGAACGGTGCGTGTGTGGGACGGGATAACAGGGGAACCTCGCTTCATCCTCAGAGAACATACGAATAAGGTCAGTAGTGCAGTTTATAGCCCGGATGGGCGCTGGATCGTGTCAGCGTCCCATGACAAAACGGCGCGAGTTTGGGACGCAGCGACAGGCAAGTGCTGCGCTGTTTTTTACGCCGATGTCCAGCTCTGGTGCTGCTCATGGTCGCCCGATGGCAAGTATCTTGTTGCAGGTGGAGATGCCGGGTATATCTACTGGCTGCGGTGGGTGGGATAAGGAGAAACTACCGTGTGGTCCCATCCCCTTGATCACGCGTTCATTATTTCGAACCTGTTCTATCCGCGTGCAGCGCAAAGCGGGACAAGCCGCATCCCCGGCGCAGGACACAGTGACCTGATCATGATCGGGATGCAGGTGGATTTCAACGCAATCACGGCGTTCATTGGATGAAACAACGCACCGCTCGTCTATAAATTCCAAGGCAACTTGAGACGGAGTCCTGCGTAACTTGAGAAAAGCGGTGCTGCCACTTACCTGACAGCACCGCCGCGAACTGATCTATTTCAGAACGGAATGTCGGATTCTTCGCTTTGACCGTTGTCACCGTTCTCGGCGCGATCCAGCAGGACGAGGCGATTCGCGTCCATGTCGAGGCTCGGTTGCGGTGTGCCGCTCTGGTCAACCCACGCCGACGGGCGCAGCCATTCCGCCGTCACCTGCACCAGCGACCCCTTGCGCACGTACTGCGCGGCCACCTCGCCCAGCTTGTTCCAGCAGTTGACGCGCACCCAGAGGGTCTGCTTCTCGCCCGCGCGG
>CALKIA010000411.1 GCA_937988705.1 uncultured Chloroflexota bacterium
ACCACCACCGCTTGACTTTCAAGACGGTATCTCTCCCCGCTTGCGTGGGAGAGGGGCTGGGGGTGAGGGGGTATTGGATGTGCTCCCCACGGATCTTTTCATCCAATCCTCTGTGTTCTCTGTGTTCTCTGTGGTTAAATTGGTCTTTTGTTTAATCTTTTGAGGCCCCATGCACCAACGACTGATCCTCAAATGGGTGTTTCGGGCGATCTTCTGGATCGCCATGATCGCGTTCATCGTGACCTTCCTGCGCGATTCCACGCTGCCGCTCGGCGATCAGTGGACGGCCATTGGCGTCATGGCGCGCGACGAGCAGTTCGACTATATCGGCTGGGAGGTCAACGCGCTGGCGGTTAAGGTCGGTGAGACGGTCGCCGGAGTCGCGCCCTATCTGACCGAGGCCGCGCAAACGGACACGGTGCGCGCGTACATGGCGGATCTCGCGGCGGCGCAGCGGCTGGAAGGCGAGGTCAACGCCATCTACGCCGATCCCAACGTGACCGATCCCGAAACGGCCAGCGCCGATCAGCGAACACGGCGCGACGCCCTGCGCGCGGACTTAGCGCGGCGGCAGGCGCGGGTCGAAGCGATCCTCGAACGGCAGGTGACGACCGTGCTGCGCGACCTCGGCTTTGCCGTCGCCGGAGTGATTCTGCCGCCCGTCTCGATGCATTTCACCGCCGTGCCTAATCTGCTGGTCGTCTCCCCGCGCGATCAAATCCGCTTCGACGTGTCGATCAACCTTGATCCGATGCCCGTCGATGCGATGGCCGCGCTCGAAGACCGCATCGACACCGAGCAAGACGTCTCCTCGCTGATCGTGCCGCTCGGCGGGATTGCGCTGTACCCGGCCATGATCCTCGAAACCACGTCGATTGAATTCGCCGTCGAAACCTTCGCGCACGAATGGCTGCATCACTACCTGTTCGCCTTCCCGCTCGGCTACAACTACGACTTCGCCGGGGAAGCGCGCATTATCAACGAGTCGACCGCGCAGCAGTTCGGTGAGGAAGTCGGGCGGCTGGTGCTGGAACGCTTCTATCCCGATTTAGTACCTCAACCTCACCCCCCAGCCCCCTCTCCCGGGGGAGAGGGGGAGCAGGAAGCGCCGCCGATGTTTGATTTTGGCGCGGAGCTGAACGAAACCCGCGTCACGGTGGATCAACTGCTGGCGGATGGGCAGGTCGCAGCGGCGGAAACCTACATGGAGGAACGGCGGCGCGTATTTGCCGAGAATGGCTATCACTTCCGCAAGCTGAATCAGGCATTTTTTGCGTTTTACGGGGGCTATCAAACCGGTGGGGCGGGCGCGGGTGGCGGCGATCCGATTGGCGCGGCGGTGGCGACGATTCGCCAGACCAGCGCCTCGATCCATGAGTGGATTATCACACTGCGGGACATCACCACGCGCGATCAGCTGCTGCAAGCCGCGCAGCTGGGCGAGTGAGCCTTCACCCGCCCGACGTGCGCTTAATCCTGCGCGTGCACGGTGATACCGTGTTCGAGCAGTTCTTTGAGCGCGGCGAGATCCGCCTCGAACTGGCGCACCATGGCACGTTCGAGAATGGGCTTGGCGATCTTCCCCAGCAGAGTCTGGTCGATATCGCCGTGCAGGTGGATGGTGAACAGCGTCCCTTCTGGCACTTCTTCGAACAGTAAGCGCGTTTCAAACGGAATGCGGGCATCCGGGTCGGCATAGGCGAATTCATAGGGCGGATTGATGCGCAGCACTTCCGGATGTGTTTCGCTGTTCATGCCCAGAAATTTGACCACATGATGAAACCGCGAACCGACTTCCGTCGGGCCGGGGTCGAGTTTTTCCGCGTTGACAACGGTGGTCTGCCAGTTCACACAGCCGCGGAGACAGGTCGCGTTTCTGAACACTTCGTCAATTGGGCGCTGGATCATAATGCTCAATTCAAGCTTGCTGCTCATGTGGCGCTTCCTCTTATTTCCTGTCTTGATTTGCCTTCCGGTTGTTACATCATATGCCGGATACCGGATTCTGGCGATCCGTTGGTGTTCGCGGTCTACCGTAGATAAGCAAGAATCGCTTCCAGCGCCGGATCTACATCGGCGAAGTAATCCGCTGACGAGAGCGGTACGGGAATGTCCACCTCGAACTGATCGCGCGGGTCCTCTGCGCTGTCGCCCCGTTGGCTGAAACGCGTCGCGACGCGCACTTCAATGCCCGAATTCGGCAGTGTGAATGGCCGCGTGTCGCCGTAGTTATTCGGTCTGCCACCTGAGGGTTCGCCGACGAGCAGCGGTTCACCGCCGGCGTGGATGAGGTCGCCAATGAAGTCTTTCGCCGCCGAAAACGTGTGCCGCGACGTGATGACGAAGAAGCGTCCACGTTCGTTGAACTGGTCGGACTGACTCAGAGCATTGATCAGCACTCCGTAGGTCGTATTATCGCCGCCCCCGTTGTGACGCACATCCACGACGATGCGCGCCGGATCGTTCGCGCTTAGAAACGCGCTGATATCGCGGGCGAAGGTCGCCATCGGGGTGCTGCCACTGCGGCGCTCGACCGCATTGTATTGGATGTACAGCGTGTCGCTGTCGGCGAGATAGTCAAACCAAAAGGCTTCGTCGTTGAAACGGCTGAGATACAAGGTGTCGGTGCGTGTGTTTAGCCCCATGAGGTGTCCCGTGTGCCACTCCGGCACTTGATCAAGCGTCTGTGGGCTGGGGTTGAGTGTGAGCCGCGTGCCGTCGGCGTGCTCCAGCAGAAAATTCGGCCGCTGAACGTCTGCGATAATGCCCACAGCCAGCAGCGCTTCGGGGATCGTCAGATAGAGTGGGGCTATCGAAGCTTGTGTCATGGGGTTGTCGTAGGGCGCAAATGGAATCATCTGCGTGTAAACCGCTTCGGCAGCGTGCCCATTGATGCTCACGATGCGCGCGCCGATGGCGTTCTCGTCTTGCGCATCGATCACGAACAGCCCGTCGCTGAATCGATAGACATGCAGTGGATAGACGTGAAAACCAATCGCGGGTTGGAATGGGTTGACGCTGGTGTGCCCGTCGATCAGCGCCGTAACCTGCACAATCCCTAACGCAATCTGCTCATCGGATAGATACGGGATCTCTGCCGCCAGATCGTCCAGCGCGCCGCGAAATGCAGCTTCGGACACGCGCCAGTACAAGTTCGGGTGCGCCGCTTCCATGCGCTCCACCAGCACAGCGAGATCGCTGCGCCACGCGGCGCTTGCATCGATTGACTGAATCGTCGGACGTTCCTGTCCAAATACCGGCAGCGCCAGCAGCAGCCCTGTCAAACAAGCGATCAGTTTTCGTAACATGGTGAAATCCCCCGCCTTTAACGTGATCTACACCCGGCGGGGGAGTGAGGTTCAATGCGTGGAGTTAAGCGTCGAAATCCCAGTCTTTGAGCATGGCAGCGAGCAGCGTTGAGCGGCGCGGCAGGCTGTTGAGCACGACATGTTCGTGGAGCGCGTGCAGCCCATCACCCTGCGGGCCGAGGCCGTCGAGCACGGGGATGCCCAGCGCCGAAACCGTGTTGCCATCCGAACCGCCGCCGCTCATATCCTCGCGGATGGTCAGGCCGTGGGCTTCACCGATGCGCTTGCACTGCGCGAACGAGCGCACCATCGTCTCGTTACGTTCCATCGGCTTATGGCCGTTGATCATCGAGACTTTCAGCTTTGCGCCGGGAACCATCGGTTCCAGTGCCGTGATGCGATCATACGTTTCCTGCCAGTCGGTGATCGTCATGGCGCGGGTGTCAACATGCGCAACGGTCTTGGCGGGAATCACGTTGGTGGCGCTGCCGCCTTCGACCATCGTCACCGAGACAGTGATGCCGCGCTTGTAGTCATTCCAGTCGCGCAGTTTCATTGCCTGCTGCGCGAATTCGATGATTGAGTTGATGCCCTTTTCCGGCGCGTTCCCGGCGTGCGAGGGCAGCCCTTCGATGTCGAGGCGATAGGTGGCGATGCCTTTGCGCATCGTCTTGAGCGCTTCGTCAATCGTCGCGGGTTCCATCACCAGCACGAGGCCGCACTGCTTGGCGTATTCCTCAATCGGATCGTGCGAGTAGATGCTGCCGACTTCTTCGTCGCTGGTCATCATCACCCAGATCGGTCGATTTGGCATTTCGCCGCGTTCTTTCAGACCGCGCAGCGCCGACAACACGACCGTGATGCCGCCTTTCATGTCGATGGCGCCCGGCCCGAACAAGCGGCCATCGTCGTCAATCCGCACCGGACGTTCCGCCAGCGTGCCGAGCGGCCACACTGTGTCGATGTGGATAAGGAACATGATCGGCTTGCCGGGGGCGGCCTCATTCCATTTGGCCACCAGCAGGTCACCGACCTTGGCTTGCGGGAGGCGCGTGATGGACGAAGCACCGAGTTCGCGGAATTGCGCTTCCATGAATGCGCCCATCTTATCGACATGCTCTTTACCGAGCGTGGGCGTCTCGAAGTTGCACAGCGTCGTGAGCAGATCAATCATTGCTTGCCGCTGGCTCTGGAAATAGGACAGTAGATCAGACATAGAAAACCTCGAAAGAAGAGTGATTAGCGGTTAGCCGTAGGCGGTACACCGAAAAATAACGGCGCTCAGCACTAACCTTGGTGCCAGTGCCAAATAGATTAGCGCCTGAAGTTAACCCAAAGTCAAACTTTTTGCGAACGGTTAACGAAAAGTTCTGGGGATTGCAGAAACTAGGGGTGAGGTCAAAAAGGCGGACGCGATGAATCGCGTCCCTACTAAGACTAGTTCAACTTGGCGAACGGTGTTGGCTCCCCTCCCTGAATTCGGTTGAGGACAGGACACTTTTAACAATCGAGAGAATTG
>CALKIA010000412.1 GCA_937988705.1 uncultured Chloroflexota bacterium
CTTGACGGCGGTGCGCTGGGTCGATCTGGATATTCCGCGTAAGTCAATTGCCAGCCTGATTGGTCCGAACGGCGCGGGCAAGACGACCTTTTTCAACTGCATCACCGGCTTTTACACGCCCGAAGAAGGCAAGGTTCTGTTCGACGGCAAGACGATCACGGGCTTTGCGCCGGATCGCGTGATGTACACGGGGATTGCGCGGACGTATCAGAACATCCGCTTGTTCAATGGCATGACCGTGCTGGAGAACGTGCTCGTCGGGATGCATACCCGACTCAAGTCGAATCCGGTGGCGGCGGTGCTCGGTTTGCCGGGAAATCGCCGTGAACACCTGAATGCCATTGACCGCGCGCTGGAACTGCTCGACTATATGGGACTGGGCGGTACCGGCGATGTGCTGGCGGCGAATCTGTCCTACGGCTTGCAGCGCCGCCTCGAAATTGCGCGCGCGCTGGCGTCCGAGCCCAAACTGCTGCTGTTGGACGAACCGACCGCCGGCATGAATCCGCAAGAGACGGACGAGATGATGCACCTGATCCGCCGTTTGCGCGACGAGCGCGACCTGACCATTTTGCTGATCGAACACGACATGAAGCTGGTCATGACCATCAGCGATCAGGTGAGCGTGATGGATTACGGGCAGAAGATTGCGCAGGGAACACCGCATGAAGTGCAGCGCGATCCCAAAGTTATCGAAGCCTATCTGGGATCTGCGCCCGTCGACGAGGTGGCGGAAACATGAGCTTGTTAGAAGTCCACGATATTCACACGTTTTACGGCAACATCGAAGCGCTCAAGGGCATTTCGCTCACAGTCGATACGGGCGAAATTGTCACACTGATCGGTGGCAATGGCGCGGGCAAAACGACCACGTTGAATACGATTTGCGGAATCACCCCGGCGCGGTCGGGCACGGTTATTCTTGAAGGGCAGGACATTACGCATGTTCCGGCGCACGAAACCGTCAAGCGGGGCGTGATTCATGCACCAGAAGGCCGCAAAATTTTCACACGTTTGACCGTCCGTGAAAATCTTGAAATGGGTGCGTTTACCCGTGAAGATGCGCAAATCGGCAAGGATATGGATGGCGTCTTCGAGCGTTTCCCGCGCTTAAAAGAACGCCAGAAGCAGCTCGGGGGCACGCTGTCCGGCGGCGAACAGCAGATGTTGGCCATTGGCCGCGCATTGATGGGGCGCCCGCGCATTCTGCTCCTCGACGAACCGTCGATGGGACTGGCGCCGCTGCTCGTCCGCGAAATCTTCAACGTGGTGACCTATTTGAACCGGGAAGCCAACACGACAATTTTGTTGGTGGAGCAGAACGCGCAAATGGCTCTGGCGGTCGCGCATCGCGGCTATGTGCTGCAATCTGGCTACATCACGCACGCGGATACCGCGCACAATCTCCGTAATGATGCCAGCGTGATCGAGGCGTATCTCGGCGGCTGATCCGCACGCACCAAGATAGAACGAAAATCAAAACCACAGAGAACGCACAGAACGCCGAGGATCGGGGGAACCCTCGGCGTTCTGTGCGCTTATCCGCACCGTTTAAGTGCGGGGGACACGCTTAGTCGTCGCCACCACCGCCCATGAGCTGCAGCAGGAACAGGAAGATGTTGATGAAGTTGATGTAGAGCGAGAGCGCGCCGAAGATCGCGTATTTCGCCAGCATGGCATTGTCGCCCTGAATCTCTGGCGCAGACGCCATGCGCTTGAGGTTCTGCGTGTCGTAGGCGGTCAAGCCCATGAATACGATGACGCCAATCGCGCTGATGAGCATCATCAGGAAGCTGCTGCCGATCAGCAGATTGACGATCGACGCGAGCACGATGCCGATCACCGCCATGAACAGCAGGTTGCCGAAGCGGCTCAGGTCAATGTCGGTTGTGAAGCCGATGAAGGTCATCAGACCAAACAGCAGGGCCGTCGTGCCGAAGGCCGTCGCCAGCGAGCCTGCGCTGAACGCCAGCAGCACCAGCGAGAGCGTAAAGCCTAACGTAGCCGCGTAGACGAGAAACATGATCGCGGCGGCAGCCGGTGACAAGCGGTTGATCAGCGCGCTCAAGGCGATGACCAAGCCGATCTGCACGACGAACGCGCCAATCGAGACAATTGGATTGAGAGTCAAGGCGAGCAGGGCGGGGCTGCTGGCTGTGAACGTCGCCGTGAAAGTTGTTACTACCAAGCCGATCAGCATCCACGCGTAGACCCATTTTAGCAGCGGCTTGACTTCGCTGTAGGCTTGATTGGCCGGGATATCCCGGGTGCGATCCAAGAAGTTACCGTAGGCCATGTCGATCCTCTGTGCTAACTCTACTCAGTTGGTTACGTTAATTTTGCTTACTCCTATAATAAAAAATAAAACCCCCTGAAAAACACCTAATTTTCAGGGGGAAGAAGGCACAGTATATGCGCTGACTTGCTCGGCGTCTGGTCGGTTAGCGGCGGCGACCCATCAGCCGCAGCAGGAACAGGAACAGATTGACGAAGTCGAGGTACAGAATCAACGCGCTGCGAATGCTCAATTTGGTCACCAGATCCGGGTTGCCGTCCAAACCTTCGGCGGCGGCCATATTCTTGATCTTCTGCGTGTCGTAGGCGGTCAGCCCGGTGAAGATCAGCACGCCGAGGATGTTGATAATGAACATCAGCCCGTCACTGCGCAGGAAGATGTTGACGACCATCGCGATTAGAATGCCGATCAAGCCCATGAGCAAAAAGCCGCCCATTTTCGTCAAATCAATCTGCGTTGTGAAGGCGAAGACGCTCATTGCGCCGAAGAGGGCGGCCGTGGTCACGAAAGCCGAGATAATGGACTCGCTGGTGTACAGCAGCCCGATCACCGACAAAGTAAACCCGTTGAGCGCCGAATAGGCGATGAACATCAGCGCGGCGACGGATGGCGCGAGGCGGGGCATGGCCCACGACAGTGCAATCACGAGGACGAACTCGGCGATCACGGCCATCAAGACAATACCGTTGCTGAAGCGCAAGTCGCGCAGCGTGATGTTGCTGAGCGTTAAGCTGCCCACCGCCGCAGTGACCAGCAAACCGAGCAGCATCCACGCATACGTCCACCGCAGCAGCGGGCGCACCTGCTCATAGCTGAGCAGACTCCCGCGTCCCTCGGAACGATTCCCAAAATTCATGCTAACCCCCTGTAAACTACCAAGTCAGCTTTATTCTACGCCCGATTCTCGCCGGGGAACACCGCAATTCGTAGAGGATGAAGAGCGGGAAACCGCAGACGACGCAGAGAGCGCAGAGCATCGATTTTTACCTCCGCGTTCTTTGCGCCCTCTGCGGTTAGGAACTTCATTTTTTGAGGGCGTTGAGACCTTCGAACAGCCGCTGCACCGCGCCTTCGGTCTTGGCGGGTGACTGCGCATACGAGAAGCGAATCCAGTTTGCGCCCGCCTGCGAGAAGTAGATGCCGGGCACAACGGCTAACCCATGATTCTCGCCAAGATGCGTCAGCAGGGCTTCGGAGTCAGGATAGCCGGCAGCCTGAATGTATTCCGAGCAGTCGATGAAGGCGTAGTAGCCGTCACCCATGATGTGCGGTATGCCGTTCGCGGCGAGGGCTTCACGCAGGATGCGCCGGCTTTCGCGCGTCGGCTCGATGATGCTGGCGGCGGCGCGTTCGAAGCCCATCTCGTACGCGGCAATGGCGACTGCCTGCCCAAAGTAACTCGGCACAACGGCGTGCGACGCCTGGCTCACGATGTGGCTGACGACCTTTTTGCCGGCCAGCAGATGGGCGCTGCGGACGTTCGACGCGCCGAGGCTTTTGGTTAGCCCGTCAAGGATGATCAGGCGTTCGCGTTCTTCGGGCGTAAAGGCCTGCAGAAGCTCGTTGATATTGTTGTGGCCGCTGTCGGTCACCCAGTGGTAAATCCAGTCCAGCAGCACGTACGGATAGCCCGCGGCGAGGGCGACCTTCGCCAGTTCGATCTGTTCGCTCATGGGGATGGTGCGCCCGGTCGGGTTGTCGGGCGACGTGATGACCAGCCCGGCGATCTTGCGCCCTTCGCGCGCGGCGAATTCAGCGGTGGCGCGGATACCTTCGGGCGTGAAGCGCCAGCCTTCGGCGGGGTCGCCGGGGGCGAGCAGCACGTTCAAGCCGAGCGCATACGGCCCCCAGTGATAGCTGATCCATGGGACGCGCGACACGACGAGCACGCTGCCGACTTCTTTTGCGCCCAGCGTGACCATCGCGGAATAGGCTTTTTGCAGCCCGTCGCGCCCGCCCTGCGTGAAGACGATGTTATCGCCCGTCCAACCGGAGGCCGCGTCCAACTGCCAGTAGTTTTCGGCGGCGACTTTGCGGAACTGCGCCGTGCCAAACGGCTGATCGTAGGCGCTGCCATGTTCGATTTGGAGTTGCAGCGCGCGTTCAAGGATTTCACGCGGGACGCCGGGCAGGCTCGCGCCGCCGTCACCCTGCGAGGCGTCGTAAGTCGCGGCGTCCGCGCCATATTTAGTCTTGTAGGCCTTGAGCGCATCCCGGATGAGGAACATGCGCGACGGTGGAATTTCCATCATATGCGCCGGGTAATCACTAACCGGCACGCGGTTGGCGGCGGACGAAATCGAATATTCGGGGGTGTCCAAACTGA
>CALKIA010000413.1 GCA_937988705.1 uncultured Chloroflexota bacterium
AATCTGTTCCCTGAGGGTCAAATCGTGGCGCTGGTCCGCGAAAACGGTCGTGAAGTTGCGATCGGGTCGACCAGCACCTTCCGCACCAACTTTGACTTTATCAATCACACCCACACATTCATGGAAGCGATTGCCGACGGCTGGTTGACCAACCACGAGCCGGACGGACAATGGCTGTACGGTGCCGATATGAGCGTCCACCCGAAATATCGCGGGTTGAAAATTGGACGCAAACTGTACGACGCGCGCCGTGAGTTGGTGCGCCGCCTGAATTTGCGCGGCGAGGTGGCCGGAGCGCTGTTCCCCGGCTATGAGCAGTACAAGGAACAAATGACTATCGCGCAGTATATTCTGCAGGTGCATCAGGCCAAGCTCTTTGACCCGACGCTCTCCGTGCAGATTCGAAACGGTTTCCGGGTGCGCGGTATTATGTATGACCACATCAGCGACTCGCGTTCTGACAACGCAGCCGCTTTAATCGTACGGGAGAACCCCTTCTACAGCCCCAGAGGCTAGACGCAGGGGGGACGGCGGTCGTCCTTTCTGCGGTAAGGCAGTGTGCGCAGCGGGATGCTCAAGCGGAGCATCCCGCTTTGATTCTGCCAGATGCATATCCTATATAAGCTAAAATAAGATCAGTGCTAGAATGAACTTAGTTTTATTCAGTCAGAACACGAGAGCTAGCGTCCATGATCTATTTCATCCAGCGCGAGAGCGACGAATGTATCACTATCGGAAACGCGACCAATCTGCAAAACACGTACACTCAGCTTCAAAGCAAGTTTGGAAACGTAAAAATACTCGGTGTGCAACCGGGCGGTGAAATAGAAATCCTAACTCTGTACGAGCGGTTTCAGCATTTGCGTTATGAGAATGACACAACTTGGTTCATTGAATCAACCGAATTGCTAGATTATATTGATGAAACAGCCGCTGTCTACGAAGATCGTAGTATTGATTCCTCAGCGCAATACAAATCTTCTGAATACACACCAATAAAACAACAATCGCTATTTAACGCACTTAATCAACAAATTAATCTGGTTGTTCATATAACAGACAAATGGGATAGGGTTAGACCATACCTCTACTTCGATTTAAATGCTGGTCCTGGAATCACTCCAGATAACCACCCCGGTAGTCCTACCATTTTTCGTCGCGTTGCAAACGCCTATGCCCAGAACTGGCCAAAATTCCGGTTTGAAGCGCGCTTGTATGAAGCTGATCTACAGACTTATTCGAAACTTGTTCAAAACATTGGGACTGATAGTCGGTTCACCGTGATTCCCGATAGCCACAACGCTCTTGTTGCCGAACTAGATAAACGAGCTGAACTTCCAGAGAACGAACGCAAATGGGTTTATGGTGCTATCTATGCTGACCCATCAAATGCCGATCTACCTTGGGCATTGCTTGCACAAGCAAACAGGATTTACCCAAGAGTTGATGTGATGATCAACATTGCTTGTGCAAGCTATAAAAGGACGATTGCTACAGCAGGTTATCAAACGCTCGCCGAGCGTCTGCCTCATATTAAAAAACAATGGTTAGTCCGAAAACCGTACGGCAAACACCAATGGTCTATCTTGATAGGGACAAACTGGCCGGATTATCCTGCCTGGGAAAAGAAGGATTTTTACCGCTGGAATGATAATAATATCGGGCAAGAGATATTCGATAAACTCGTTCTCACGCCTAAGCAGAGAAGAAAACGGGATCAGTTGAGCTTTTTGGATGATGAATAGTATCGGGAATTTCCTCCCTAGGAAATTCCTCACGCCAAATTGACCACTCGAGGTTGCCCTTGAAAAACACCTTTGTCCCCTGAGCATCCAACACTTCAAGCACATTGGCGACCCATTCGGGCTGCGGTTGGTAAGTCAGTCGGCCGTTGGTCGCTGCGCCGATCACCGCCCACTGCAAACCGCTGTCTAGCAACAACGGTGCAATATCGAAGCTCAGCGGTTCAAGACTCATCCAACGCACAGGAACATTGACAGTTTTCAGCGCCTTCAAGGTACGCTCGACCATTCGCTTTTGCTGCGCCAGCGACAAGTGTTTACCAAACATGATGCTCGGCGGTGCACTCACCCCAACCCACACATTCGGCGGGAAGTCGAACTCCTGCAAACGGGGTGCATTCTTGGTCAAGAGCTGGAAAATATGGTGATCAGCTTGACGGCAGACTTCCAGCACCTGTTCGACTTGTTCGGCTGGAACCCAATGACCCATGAGATCACTCATGCTGTCGAGAAAGATTTTTGAGGGTGTTTTCAGCTTTAAAGGCTCGGCGAGCAGTTCAGGATTCCAGTAGTGGTGTTCAAAGCCATGTGGATACGCTTTTTGCGCTACCCGTTCTGCGACAGTTTCCGCATAACATTCCGCCACTGTACCATCAGGCATTTCCCAGCGGCAGCCGTGATGACAACCGCGGACAGGATTCCAAGTGTAGTCACACCATTCAATCCCGCGGCCACCTTTGCCGTTTTTCTGTTTATTCATCGGTTTAGCCTATGATCACAGTGCGAACATTTGTACCATTAATCATTATACAGACAAGTTATTCATTCGGCAATTGACCAACCCAACGCTTCAAATCAACCAATGAATTCAGGATTCTTTCAAGAGCTTGGAGGAAGTAGCGATCATAAATCCGCGCTATACTGAACATCTACCGTTGAAACGCGGATTCAAAACATGGCAGATATTTTTGTTTCGTACTCCCGGCGTGATGCCGCATTTGCCAAACAGCTGACCAATGCCCTGGAGCAATCCGGGCGCGATGTGTGGATCGACTGGCAGGATATCCCGCGCGCCGCCGACTGGCTCAACGAGATTTTCGACGGCATCGAACGCGCGGAAACCGTCGTGCAGGTCGTCAGCCGCAACTCGCTTGTCAGCGAAGTGTGCAATCAAGAGATCGCCTATGCCCGCAAGCAGGGCAAGCGCATCATCCCCCTGATTCACGAGAACATCACGCCGGACATGGAAGCGGAAGTGCGTACGCGGTGGGGCAATGAGTTATGGGGCAGCACCGCCATCGCCAATTGGGAGGCGATCCGCCACCTGAACTGGATTTTCTTCCCCAAAAGCGAAGCGGGCGATGTCCCGCAGGATGTGTTCGACCGCGAATACGCCGCGCTGATTCAGGCTATCGAAACTGACCTCGCGCATGTGCGCCTGCACACCCGCTATCTGGTGCAGTCGCTCGATTGGGAGAATAACGCGCAGAACCCCAGCTACCTGCTCTTCGGCGATGAGCTGACGAGCGCCGAAGGGTGGCTCAGCGGGTGGGATCTGGATCGGCAGCGGCGCATCGACAG
>CALKIA010000414.1 GCA_937988705.1 uncultured Chloroflexota bacterium
AAGAGAGCCGGGAGCGCGTGCGGTCGGCCATCCGCAACAGTGGGTTTGACTTCATTAACAAGGCGTATGTTATTAACCTGAGCCCGGCCGATTTGCCGAAAACTGGCCCCGCTTATGATTTGGCTTGCGCGGTAGGCGTACTCGCCGCGACGGATCAGGTGCCGCTGACGAGTATTGAAGAGGTGGTGTTCCTCGGTGAACTGTCGCTGGATGGCACGGTGCGTCACGTCAAAGGCATCATGCCGATGGTCTATACGGCGCAGCAGGCGGGATTCGCGCAAGCCTATGTCCCGTTCGAAGATGCGGCCGAAGCCGCGCTTGTCGAAGGTATTGAGGTGATCCCCGTGCGCTCGCTGGCTGAATTGGTTGAGCACCTCTATGGCTTGAACCCCATTGCGGCGCATCAGATCACGATCAGTGAGACCAGGCCGCCGCTCCCTGAGGGCATCGTCGACTTTGCCGATGTCAAAGGACAGCAGTTCGTCAAACGGGCGCTGGAGATTGCGGCGGGGGGTAACCACAACGTCCGGCTAATTGGTTCGCCGGGGACGGGCAAAACGCTCCTCGCGCGGGCAATGCCGGGGATCATGCCGCAGTTGAGCTATGAAGAAGCGCTCGATGTAACGCGCATTTACTCGGTGGCGGATATGCTGCAAAGCGATCAACCGCTGGTGCGACATCGACCGTTCCGGTCACCGCATCACACGACGAGTCAAGCCGGAATCATCGGTGGTGGCTCGATTCCCAAGCCCGGAGAATGCACTCTGGCTCACCGTGGCATCTTGTTCCTGGACGAAGTCACGGAAATGTCCGTGCATGTACTGGAAGTGCTGCGCCAGCCCATCGAAGACAAGGTGGTCACCATCAGCCGCGCCAAAGGCAGCCTGACCTTTCCGGCGAATTTTCTGCTCATTGTCGCGCATAATCCCTGTCCCTGCGGCTATTTTGGCGACCCGGTTAAGGCGTGCACTTGTACACCGATCATGATCGATCGCTACCAGAGTAAACTATCCGGGCCACTGCTCGACCGGATCGACATTCATGTGAATGTCGCACGCGTGGAATACGACAAGCTGTTGAGTGGGGAACGCGGCGAACCCTCCGTGAACATTCGCCAACGCGTGGAGGCGGCCCGGGCGCGGCAGCAATCCCGGTTTGCCGCTCATCCGCATGTGGTGGCGAACAGCGATATGACCGTCAGTGAAATTGACCAATTCTGTGTGCTGACCACCGAGGCCAAGCAGCTGCTGGAACTTTCGGTCAAGCGGATGCAGTTGAGCGCCCGCGCCTATCACCGGGTGTTGAAACTCAGCCGCACGATTGCCGATCTCGCAGACAGTGAACGGATACAAGTGCAGCACGTCGCCGAGGCGGTGCAGTACCGCCCGAAAGCGCAGTGATCCCCATGTCCTTTGATGACCCCGCCGCCATTCTGTCCATCCTCTCGGCGATGCTCACGCCCGCCATCCTGATTTCAGCGTGCGCGACGCTGGCGATCTCCACGTCCACGCGCTTGATCCGCGCGATTGAGCGGGTGCGCGAACTGACACGCTTGATTGAAACGCATATTCGCGGCCAAGGTGCTCTCAGCGACGAACGATTAGCCCTCTTTTTTCGCCAGCTAGAGATGGTGGCACGGCGGGTCAGCCTGCTGCAGCGGGCGCTGGCGCTCCTCTACATGACGCTGGCGCTGTTCGTCTCCACCAGCATCGCGATTGCCGCGGTGCAGCTTGTGGAGACTAGCGCTAGTTGGCTGCCCCTGCTGCTCGGCGTAATCGGGGCGATGCTGTTCCTCATCACCTGCTGGTTATTGATTCTGGAAACGCGCATCGCGCTGGCCACTAACCGCTTAGAACTGAATTTCGCGCTCAAGTTGGGCGCGGAATATGTGCCCGAAGACCTGCGCCGACGCATGCAGAAGGGGAAGTAGACAACATGGATGCGAAACAGCAGTTACAACAACTGCGTACCCTACAGAAGCAGCTCGCGAACGCCAATATTGCGTATGATCGGTTTAATCGAGCCGAGCACTTACGCCAGATTGAGCAGCTCGAAGCCCAGATCAATGCCATCCCCCAAGTCATCCGTGATCAAGCGTACTGCGACGACATTCGTGTGGAACTTCCCGCTTTTGTCGAGAGCTACCTCCTGAAGCGAGCCGCCCGGTTCATCGAGGGGACGGCGGATCTCAAAAGCGCACTCGTGAACATGGTCACCACACCTGATCCGTTAATTACCAGCAACCTCCCGTTGGCGCGCATTGCCAAAGGTCTGCCCGCTTTGCAGCAAGCCGGAACCCTGGACGAAGACCTCGATATCGCCATCGAACTGGCACAGGATTTTGACGAGACTCGTAAAGGTATTGGCTCGTACTATGCGACGTTCGAGCGGTTCGTCCGCGAGTACCTCGACGACCGCGCACGCTACCGTGCGGCGCAAGGTCGTCTGGATGAACCGGAAGAACTGCGCGTGGCGCTGCAACAGTGGCAACAAACCATCCCGGAGTATCGCGCCAATTTCGCTGCTTATGATCGCGTCACCAGCGATCCTGTACTCCGCTTGCAGGTCGCGCGGCGGCGGGTGGTCAGTCAGGTCGCCGTGCTTCGCCTCCTCGGCTTGAGCGCCGACAACCTCGAAAACCGCATCGCCGATATTCAGGGCAATTGGAACGCTAAACGCTCCACCTGAACGGACGATCCTACCGTCGCTAATCGACGTTACTCAGCGTTCCGGTTTTCGTTGAGCCACTTCCAGACGACAGCCAGCGCGACCACATCCGCACGCTGATAGTTCGCGGCGCGGGCGAGGGCGTAGACATCATCATCCAGCAACCACTGGGAATAGTCGCGGTAGGCGGCATCCCATGCATCATATTCCGCCCATTCAAAATTCAGGTAGCGCGCGACGACCTTGAGCGAAGCGCCATACACTGGAAAGCGCACGCAGCTTTTGTAGCTGTGATGCAGATCGTACATGCGCGGGTCGAGTCGATCGCGGGCTTCGTCGGGCGCTTGCGCGCGCATCACCGAGGCATCGAAGCCTGTCCAATGGTAGATGCGCGGTGCATCGGGCGTCAGCGCGGCGAACAAGCGCCAGCCTTCGTCCGTGTCGCGCACCGTGATCATCGTGCGGCCGTCGGGTAGTTCGACGCATCCATCGCGGTGCGCCACGACGATGTTTTGCGCCTCACCAGCGTGATCGCACCAGCCCCATGACCATGTGCGCCCGGTATACGGGTCGGTTTCAATGTCAAACATAACGCCCGGTGCGAGGCAGTCATGGGGCAGGGCATTGAACCATACCGGCCGCGCCTCAACATAAGCGCGCGCACAGGCATGGATCGCGGGTGCGGTCGACTTGATGCCTTTGAATTGGCGTAGATCGTCGGGGTGCATGGCGGCGATCTGGTCGAGGCTGGTGATACCGTTCGCGGATAGCTGTTCGCGCGCTTGGCGGCTGAGGCCGGATATGAGGTCGATGGGCAAGTTTGGTTTCATGGTCGATCTTATGTTCTCAATTTGCCCCCATTATGACTCAAAGCTAGTACTTATTTCTAGCCAACTGCTCACTTCGCACCGCGCTAAACTGGTTACGATAGGATATGATTTTATTCCAATCGTTATAACTATGGTGCCAGATGACTGTCGAAATTGGTTTACTGCTGTTAATCATTGTGATCGCGCTGGTGTTGTTTGCGCTGGAACGGCTTCCCGTCGATGTGATCGCGCTCGGCGTGATGATCGCCTTGATCTTGACCAGGCTGGTCACGCCAGACGAGGCTTTCAGTGGGTTTGGCAGCAGTACCGTTCTGCTGATCTTCGGACTGCTGGTGCAAACTGAGGCGCTCAGCCGAACGGGCGTGGTCGACTATGCAGGACGGCTGATCTTTCGCTATACGGGCAGCAGCCCGAACCGTGTCCTGATCATTGTCATGGTGTCGTCAGCCGTGTTGGGCGCGTTCATGAGCAATACCGCGTCGACGGCGTTCTTCGTCCCGCTGGTGATCGGCATTGCGCGACGTGCCCACCTGAGCCCGGCGAAACTGCTCATGCCGTTGGCCTTTTCGTCGATTCTCAGCAGTTCGGTCACGCTGGTCAGCACGTCGAGTAACATCCTCATCAGCGGGCTGATGACCAATTACAATCTGGCGCCGATGGGCATGTTTGAACTCGCACCTGTGGGCATCCCGATCGTGATCGTTGGCGTCGCCTATATGTATTTCATCGGCAAACGTATCATCCCCGATCGCTTTGAACCCGCCGAAATTGAGGGCGGCCTGTCATCGCGGTTGTACATCAGCGAGATCGTGATTTCGCCGGAATCGCCGTTTATCGGCAAGACCTTGGGTGAATCGAGTCTGGGGCGTGACCTCGATTTGCGTGTGATGCGCATCGTGCGCGATAAGAAACGCTACCTCGTGCCCCATGCCGATCAGGTTTTGCAGGAGATGGACGAACTGCTGGTCGAAGGTGGGCGCGACGAAATCCTCAAAGTGAAAACGATGAACGGCGCGGATATCAAGGCGGATGTCAAGCTGGGCGATCCGGACATTCAGTTGGATGATCTCGGTATGATCGAAGGGCTGATCCTGCCCGGCTCACCTTTGATTGGGCGAACGCTGAACGGCATACGCTTTCGTGATCGCTACGGGCTGCAAGTGCTGGCGATCAACCGGCATGGGCGCGCACTGCGCCGCAAACTGAGTCTTGTTCGACTGGAACTGGGCGATGCGCTGCTGATTCAGGGCGAGCCGGAGCGCATCGCGCAGCTGGAGCGCGACGACATCATCCGCATCCTCGAAACGAACGATCCGCACATTCCGAACCCCGGGCGGGCACGCACGGCGATTGCCATTTTTCTGTTGTCGCTGGTGCTGGCGGTGCTGAATGTTGTGCCGCTGGCGGTGGCTATGGTGATCGGGACGATCCTTGTGTTTCTGACGCGCTGCATCACCCCGGAGGAAGCCTACCGCAACATCGAATGGAAGGCGTTGATCCTGATCGGCAGTATGCTGGCGCTCGGCGTGGCAATGGACAAGACCGGAACAGCGACCTATATCGCCGCCATGATTGTCTCACTGGTCGGTGGGTTGTCGCCGCTCTTACTGCTGACCGCCTTTTTTATCGTCACAGTGATTCTCACGCAGCCGATGTCGAATCAGGCGGCCGCGGTGGTGATCATCCCGGTTGCGCTGCAAACCGCGCTGCAGCTTCACTTTGATCCGCGCCCGTTCGCCATGATGATCGCGGTCGCGGCGAGCTGTTCCTACATGACGCCGCTCGAACCTTCATGTTTGCTGGTTTACGCGCCGGGGCGCTACAAATTTGCCGATTTCCTGAAGGTGGGGACACTGCTCACCGGGCTGATCTTCGTCGTGGCCATTTGCATCGTGCCCTTGGTCTGGCCGCTGACCCCGTAAGGCGAACAAGTGTTATAATTGAAGGGTCTTCATGTAGGGGCGCACCGTCGTGCGCCCCTACGCGTCATACGAGGAGAAAGCCTATGTCGCAAGCATCGCGCCCCCTGGCCGACCGCATCCGCCCTGAAGCGCTGGACGAGTTTATCGGACAGGAACATCTGGTCGGAGTGGGTAAGCCAATTTATCAGGCGATCAAGAACAACCGCGTCCATTCGATGATTTTGTGGGGCACGCCCGGTGTGGGGAAGACGACGCTCGCGCGCATCATCGCTCATGCGACCGATCGCCCGTTCTACGAGCTTTCAGCGGTGTCGGCCGGCAAAGATGACGTGCGCCAGATTGTCGAGCGGGCGCGGCGCGAACGTTCCGGCGGACAGCGTGACTTGTTCAGCCTCAACGAGCCGGAGCAGGTCAAGCCTTCGCCGATCCTGTTTCTGGACGAAATTCACCGCTTCAATAAGGCGCAGCAGGACTTTTTGCTGCCGTATATCGAAGATGGCACGGTGATCCTGATTGGTGCGACGACTGAAAACCCGAGCTTTGAAGTGATCCCGGCTTTGCTCTCCCGGTCGCAGGTGTTTGTGCTCGAACCCCTTAACGACGAGAACATCGACCAGATCATCCGGCGCGGGATGGAAAAGCTGGGGGTGGTGGTCACCCAGGACGCCATCGAGTTTCTGATCAATTACGCGGGTGGGGATGCGCGGCAGTCGCTGAACCTGCTCGAAACGACGGCGCAGTTGTACGCGCCCGAAACCGAGATCAGTTTGCAGCGCCTCAAAGACACACTCCAGTCGAAGCATATGCGCTATGACAAGCAGGCGGAAGAGCATTTCAACACCATCAGCGCCTTCATCAAAAGTATGCGTGCCAGCAACGTCGATGCGGCGCTCTACTATCTGGCGCGCATGGTCAGCGGCGGAGAAGACCCGAAGTTCATTGCACGGCGCATGGTGATCTTCGCCAGCGAGGATATCGGCATCGGCAACCCAACCGCGCTGGTGGTCGCCAACGCCGTGTTCCACGCGGTCGCGACGGTGGGCTATCCCGAATGCCAGATCAATCTGGCCCATGGGACGGTCTATCTGGCGCAGGCCAAAAAGAGCCGCGCCTCCTGTGATGCGTTTTTCAGTGCGCTGGAAGAGGTGCAGGAGAGCGGCAATTTACCGATTCCCCTCAAGCTGCGGAATGCGCCCACCCGCTTGATGAAAGACCTCGGTTACGGCAGCGGCTACGAAATGTACGGTGATGAGGATCTGCTCCCCGAGGCGCTGCGTGGTAAGCACTTTTTTTCTGCTCCATGAGGGGATCACCCTCCATCTTGACCCTGACTCCGCGTGCCTTTATAATGACCTGCCTATTGACAACAGCCGCCGACCCACGCCGCGGTCGGCTTTGCGAGTTCGAGGAGCAAATCCGTGGGTCCTCTACCTAAGAGAAAACATTCCATCAGCCGCCGAAACAAACGGCGCGCGCATGATTCATTGACTCTCAATCACCTGATTCGCTGTGAAGGCTGCGGCGAATACCATGTCGCCCATCATCTGTGCCCGAACTGTGGCACGTATCGCGGCGAAACGCGTATCGAAGTCGAATCGAAGTAATATTCTTCGTTTTCAATCAAGACTTTGAATTTTCAAAAGCCATTCCCTTGCGAATGGCTTTTGTGTTATCAGAAATTACTCATTCTCAGTACTTGCATTCTTTCTCATTTCGGCTATGCTTGACCCTGTGCGCCTTTTCACATTCACCGGAGCTGCCTTCTGGTTATGGATTGGTCTTCTGCTGCATTTCTATTTCCCGGTCAGGGATCGCAGGTCTTGGGGATGGCAAAAGACTTTGCCGACTCCTACCCCGTCGCGCACGACCTTATCCAGCAAGCCGACGATCTTCTCGGTTTCTCCCTGTCCACCCTCATGTTCGAGGGGCCGGACGACCTGCTCAACGCTACGATCAATACACAGCCCGCGCTTTATGTCAGTGGGTTGGCGATTCTCAAGGCTTTGCAAACTGAACTGCCCGCGGCGCAGCCCGCGTTTGTCGCCGGGCACAGCTTAGGCGAATTCACCGCGTTGACGGCGGCGGGCGCTCTCCCGTTTGCGGCGGGTTTGCGGCTGGTGCGCGAACGTGGTCGCCTGATGAAAGCGGCTGGTGATGCCCAGCCCGGCGCGATGGCCGCGATTCTCGGCCTCGACTCGGCCAAGGTGCGGGAAGTCTGCGCCGAAGCGGCCGCGCAATCGGGTGGCGTTCTAGTGCTGGCGAACGACAATTGCCCCGGACAATCGGTCATTTCCGGTGATACTACGGCGCTGGAAGTCGGGTTGACCCTTGCTAAAACCGCCGGAGCGCGGCGCGCCATCAAGCTGGCAGTGAGCATCGCCTCGCATTCGCCGCTCATGCAGTCCGCCGCCGATGAATTTGCGGGAGCACTGGCGCAGATCACCTTCAGTGCGCCGAGCGTTCCGATTTACGGCAACGTCAATGCCGCGCCGCTCGCTCATGAGGACGCCATTCGGCGGGAACTCGAAACTCAGTTGACCAATTCGGTGCGCTGGACAGAAACCGTTCAACACCTGATTGCTGACGGAGCGCAGACCTTCCTCGAAATCGGCACAAAAGATGTGCTGGTTGGGTTGAACAAGCGGATTGACGACACGAAAACCGCCATTTCGATCAACACAGTCGCTAATTTGCGCCTGTTTCTTGAAAAACAATAGCAAAAATCGCTTTTTTGAAACAATTTTTGTTATGATGTTAAAAGGAGACTATCCTTTTAGTCATTAAGTTTGCTTTGCAAGTTGTTACATCATTGGAGGGGAAGTATGTCTAGAGTTCGTTGGAGTTTTGTGCTCCTCATGGTATTTGCGCTGGTCGTGGCCGCGTGCCAACCGGCTGCAACGTCCACACCTACACCGCGTCCGCCGACCGAAGTTCCGGCAACCGATGTGCCGCCGACCGAAGCTGTGGCTGAAGCCGCGACCGAAGAAGCGACCGTGGAAGCGGTTGTGACCGAAGAAGCAACTGAAGTCGCGATGGTTGAAGTCGCCACCGAAGAAGCAACTGAAGTCGCAATGGTCGAAGTTGCGACCGAAGAAGCGACTGAAATGGCGATGGTCGAACCGACCGAAGAAATGACCGAAGTTGCCATGGTCGAACCGACCGAAGAAGCGACTATGGAAGCGGTCATGACCGAAGAACCCATGGTCGAGCCGACTGAAGAAGCGACGGTTGAACCGACCGTTGCCCCGACCGAAGAAGTGGTCGCGGAAGTGGCCGGTGGACTCACGTTTGAACCTGGCGATTCGCTGGTGATCGGCGTGGCCGTTGGTCTGAGCGGCGAAGGTATCGCCCCGCTCGGCGTCGACATTCAGCGTGGTGTGGAACTGGCGCTGGAAGATCGCCCGACCGTGTCGGTGGATGGTGCTGAATTTGCTGTGACCCTCGATGCGCAGGATGATCTGTGTGCGGCTGAAGGCGGCCAGGCTGTGGCCAACCGCTTCTCGGCGGATGCCAGCGTGATCGGCGTCGTCGGCCCGATGTGCTCCAGTGCGTGCCGTGCGGCTGCCCCGATCTTTGATGCGGCCGGTTACACGACCATCAGCCCGAGCTGCACCGCTCCTGACCTCACGGCCAGCGGCTATAGCAGCTTCAACCGTGCGGTCGTTTCGGATGCGTTCCAGGGTCGGATTGCCGCGGAATACATCTTCAACGTGCTCGGTCTGACCAAGATTGCCACGATCCACGACGGCAGCCCCTACGGCGAAGGTCTGGTTAACGTGGTGACCGAACGCTTCACCGAACTGGGCGGCGAAGTGGTCGCTTCGGATGCGGTGACGGTCGGCGATACCGACTTCCGTGGTCTGCTCGACGACGTCGCGCAGCAGGAACCGGAACTGATCTACTTCGGCGGCTTCCCGGCTGAAGCCGCGCGCATCATTGAACAGCGCGCGGATGCTGGTCTTGAAGACGTGCCGTTCATGGGCGCCGATGGCATTCGCGGGACAGAAGTCCTCGAACTCGCCGGCGCGTCCTCCGAAGGCGTGTACGCGACGAGCGCGGTGGCGGCGAGCAGCGAAGCTCTCGCATCCTTCCTCGAACGTTACATGGCGACCTATGGCGAAGAACCGCCGGCTCCGTATCACGCGAACGGTTACGATGCGGCCAACCTGCTGCTCGATGCTGTTGAAGCGACGGGTTCGGTGGACGCCAGTGGTAACCTCGTGCTGGACCGTGCCGCGATTGCGGAATACATCCGCAGCGTCGAGAACTTCCAGGGTCTGACCGGCGTGCTGAACGCTGAAGGCAATGGTGAGACCTCGGTGTCGGATATTGGTATCTACCAGGCGACTGGTGGCGACTTCCAGTTGATGAGTGTTGGCAGCGTGGTCGATGGCGAAGTTGTCATCACCGACGCGCCTGCTCCTGAGGCTGAAGTTATGGCGACCGAAGAAGCTCCGGCTGCTGAGGAAACCCCGGCGGCGGAAGTGACCCCCGAAGCGACTGCTTCGAGCTAAGCTAACCATCAATTTGTGGGGCAATGCCTGCCTTGTCCCCACACAGCAGTTCTCGTAGAGGTGTCGCTTGCGGCGCCTCTATTTAATTCCCCGCAGCGCAAGTTGCAACAAGATGCACAAATAAACACCGTCAAATTCGGGCGGAATCAAAATCGTTGCATCCCTGTAATTTTCCGGTGGGCTTTGTTATAACTATCACCCACAATAAACTCGCTTTAGGGAGTCATTATGGCGTCAGATTCACCGCGCCTCGCGCAGCCCCCCACAGCTCGATTCTCATTGAGCGACTGGCTGCTCGACAACACCGTCCGAAACCCGCTGCGCTTAGTGGGCATCTTCTTCATCCTGTTCTTGCTATATACCGCCTACGCGAACATCGCTATCGGTGGCTACAGTCTCGAACGCTTCGTGCAAAACAGCATCTTTGGCCTCGCCCAGGGCAGCATCTACGCGTTGATTGCGCTCGGCTATACGCTCGTCTACGGCATTCTGCTCATGATCAACTTCGCGCACGGCGAAATCTTTATGGCGGGCGCGTATATTGGTTTCTTCACCATTGATGCCTTCGAACGCAATGGCTTGTTGGTGTCGCAGCCGCTGCTGGCGCTGCTCCTCACCATCCTGACGGGCATCATCTCCTCGGTAATTGTTGCGGTGTTGTTGGAACGGATTGCTTACCGCCCGCTCCGCAGCGCGCCGCGGCTCGTGCCACTCATCACCGCCATCGGCGCATCAATCGCTTTGCAGCAGCTGTTCCTACGCCTGTTTGGCGCGAGCACCCGCCGCTATCCCGATGTGAGCTTTTACGTGCTGCCGCAGTTGTTCCCAAATCAGGAATGTATCGATGTGAACGGGCAGACCGTCTGTCAGGGCATTGACCTGATTAAAGGGCGCTATGATGTGGTCATTGCCGGGCTGGAACTGCGCATTTTGCCGATCCATTTCGTTGTGTTTTTCCTGGCCGTCACCCTGATGGCGATTCTGTGGTTCATCGTGCAGCGCACCAAGACCGGTAAAGCGATGCGCGCGGTCGCCGAAGATAAATCGACGGCGGCGCTCATGGGCATCAATGTGGATCGTGTGATTGTGACGACGTTTGTGTTGGGCGCGGCGCTGGCCGGGGCTGGAGGCGTGCTGTTCGCGCTCTACAACCAGCAGGTTTCGCCATTCATCGGGTTCCTCCCCGGTTTGAAGGCGTTTACAGCGGCAGTGTTGGGCGGTATTGGCAACATCCCGGGCGCGATGTTCGGCGGTTTGTTCCTCGGCGTGGTGGAATCGGTCGCGCCGTCGCTGCTCGGCTTGTCGCAGCAGTTGAAAGATGTGATCGCGTTTGGGATGCTCGTCCTGATCCTGATCTTCCGCCCAACGGGTATTTTCGGCGAAGTTCTCGCCAAGAAGAAAGCGTAAATTATGCGGCGCGATACTCTTCGCTATGCGCTGATCACGGCGATCATCGCAGTCATCCTATCCCTCTCCGGTATTTTTGCCTCATTTGGCGGGCGTGAAGTCGTGCAGGGGCGCGTCACACTCGATGTGCTGGCGCTAGTCATCATGTTAGGGGCGGCGGCCTATGTGACAGGCTCCCGGGCGCGCGCTGATGGCACTACGCCCATCCTGATTAATGCGGTGATCGGCAGCGTGATCGTCGGCGCCGTACTGGCGCTATTCGTGTTCGTCGAAGCCAATGTCGATTTAACCTTTGTGTTCCCCAATTTGCAGCAGCCCGCGCGCACAACGCTGGCCTTTGGTCAGGAACTTGTCCCCGGCATTGTCACGTTGCTGGGTTTGAGCCTCATCGTGGGTGTGTTGATGGCCGTGCTGCTGGTCATTTCGGCCCGACTGCGCAGCGCCTTGATTTATGCATTAGGGCTGACCGTTGTGGTCGGCTTGTTGGAGAGTCAGGTGCAAAACATCATCACGCTGCCTGACGCGCTCACCATTGCCAGCGCTTTTGCGCTCGGCTATGCAGTGAGTCTGCTGCTCAAACTGCCGCTCATCCCCCGGTTGATTGCCAGCGCCATCCCCGGCCTGATCTTCGGTGTGCTGCTCGGCGCGTTGGTGAACGGCGGTGCGCTGGCTGTCGGCGGCATTTTGCGCGGCGTCGGCACTGTACCGGTCATCCTCTCGACGGGTGGCGGCTTGATTGCTTTGGCGGCGATTTACGGCGTTGTGAGTCTGGTAGGCGGGTTGGCGCGCGGTACGTCGCGCATTTTCCACAACGGACTGGTGCAGTTTGCCACCAGCCTGATCATCATCGGCGTGCTGAACTGGCAGGGTGGCATGAACGACATCGCCACACTGCTCTCGTTCGTCCTGCTGTTCCTGATGGCGTGGTTCGTGCCGCAGATGGGCAACACCGCCAAGACCGAATATGAATCCCTGAACCGCCCCGCGCAGCGCACCCGTGCCAGCCTGTCGTTCGTCGTGCTGCTGGCATTGTTGATCGTCGCACCCGTGTTCATGGGGCAGTACATCACCAACGTGTTCAATCTCGTCGGCCTGTACATCATCATGGGCATTGGCCTGAATATCGTCGTGGGCTACGCGGGCCTGCTCAATCTCGGTTATGTCGCGTTCTTCGCGATTGGCGCGTATGCGATTGGTCTGCTGACAACGCCGAGCTTGCTCACGTGCGGCGGCATCGCCCCAGAGAATCTCACGCCAGAGCTGATCAGCTCCGCTTGTACGGGGATTATGACCTTCTGGCAGGCGTGGCCGGTCGCCATCCTGATGAGCGCGCTCGCGGCGATTCTGCTCGGTATCCCGGTGCTGCGTCTGCGCGGCGACTATCTCGCCATTGTGACCCTCGGTTTTGGGGAAATCATCCGCATTCTGGTCAAGTTTGACGATTTCAAGCCCTTGTTCGGCGCAGCCCAGGGCATTGCCAACATCCCGCGCCCGATAGTTGATCTCTCGGCGTTGAATCCTAACTGGGTGTTCCAGTTGACGACCGAAGCGGGCATCTACTATCTGGTACTGGGGGGTATTTTGGTCGCCGCCTTGATCGCGTCGCGGCTCGCTGAAGCCCGCTTAGGGCGGTCATGGTTGGCGATGCGCTACGATGAAGATGTGGCGCAGGCGATGGGCGTCAACCTGACGCGTACCAAGCTGTCGGCATTCGCTATCGGCGCAGCGTTCGCCGGCATGGGCGGGGCGCTCGCCGGAACGCGTCTGTACGGTGCGTATCCGGACAGCTTTACCATCCTCGTGTCGATCAACGTGCTCAGCCTGATCATCATCGGCGGGCTGGGCTCCATCCCCGGCGTGATTGTCGGGTCGCTCGTGCTGGTCGGTCTGCCAGAAATTTTGCGCGAACTCTCCGACTATCGTCTGCTGGCCTTCGGCGTGCTGCTCGTCGTGATGATGCTGATAAAACCCCAGGGGCTCATTCCGCCCTCGGTTCGTCAGCTGACCGAAGTCGCCCGTGAGA
>CALKIA010000415.1 GCA_937988705.1 uncultured Chloroflexota bacterium
TATAGCGCAGTGCATTGCGGAAAGCGGTGGCCGCCTCGCCAGCGCGACCCTGCGCTGCATAAGCCCGTCCCTGCCAGTAATGCGTTTCCTCGACCCAGTTCGCGCCGTTGTTCAGGTTCGAGTTGACGAGGCTCAAAAGTTCGTCATAGCGACCTGCGCCGAAATAGGCTTCAAAGGGCGCGAATTGATACCACATGATGCGGAAAGGCAGGTCAAGCTGGCGGGCGATGTCGAAGGCGTTGGCGGCCTGTTCGAACTGGCCGAGTCGGGTGAACGCCGTGCCCACGTTAAACCACGCGAACTTGTCGCGGCGGTCGGCGCGCGCTTCGGTCTGCGCAATTTCCAGCGCGATCTCGTAGGAGCGGGGCAGGTCGGCGCGTTCGCCGAGCACCTCGGTGACGAGGCTTTCGCGCGGTTGGTCGTAGACGGCGATGAACACGCGGTTGAAGTCGCGCCAGCCGGCGTCAAATTCGCTGTAAGGTTCGGCGATCCCTTCACCAGCCTCGCCCGTGCCGAGATAACTATCATAGATGTAGAGCACGCCCGCGTTATCGTCGTAGCCGACGACCGTCTGGTAGTGGCCGATCCAGTCATAGCCTTCCGGCGTGTACGAGGTTTCAACGATCACCGGGATATTGTTGAAAATCAACTGCTTGAGCAGTTCCAGATCGCCGCCAATGCGCGTCACAGCGCGGACGCCGGTTTGCGTATTGATGAAGTTGACCATCTCGTGCGGGCTGACGTTCTTGTCCTCGTCGACGGGTTTGAGGAAGGCGGCAGCCTCATCCTGTGAGCCCTGCCAGCCATAGTGACTGAGCGCCATGGTAATGTTCGCCGGGCCACAGTTGTTCCAGCCCTGCTGCACATGGGTAAAGCCGTACATGCGGGCGGCGAGCGCCCGCGGGGGCGCGGTGCTGATGGCGACGATTTCGGTCGGCGCAGCAGTGGGTTGAATTGTCGGCGCGTCTGTGGGCGGGAGGGTTGGTAATAGGGTCGAGGTCGGCGGCGGGGTCAAAGTGGCCGTCGGTACGACGCTGATCGCTTCCGCGGTCGCTTCTTCGGTGATCTGGGCGGACGGCGTGGGCGTTCCGCCGCCGAGCAGGGCCATGGGGTCGATGCCGCTGGTATTCGGCGCGGCGGTTGGCAGCGCACCGCCCGCGGGCGTGGGCTGCATCAACGAGCGCAGGAAGCCGCTCATGAACGGTACTTCGGTGATCATCTGCTCCTGATAGCGCGGGGGTAGATTGTTGCGGAACAGTGCCGTGCCACCGAACGCCGCGACGATTAGCAGCACGCCGACGCCGAGCGTCGTCCACAGCCACAGCAAGCGCGGAAGCGTGCGCCGGAACAAGAGTGATCCGCCGATCACGCTCAGGAACAGCATGAGCAGCGCGATCACCCCGTAAGGGAGGAGCGAGCTAAGGCGTCCGCTGGAGAAATACGCAATTCCGCCTAATCCGGCGATGATTATCAGCACGAAAAAGGTCAACGCCGCCCACAGAAGCAAGCGCGGCGGCGCATGGAGATTGGATGCGTGATCCATTGTGGTTTGAGTTCTCAATACATTCTTCCCATAGATATGCCGTTAGTTTGCCACAAAATGTGACGCTGAACCTGACGACTCTCTGACGGTTACAAACGCGCGGCGTATTATAGCACATTCAGCCGTTGGGGCAGGGCGAACACCGGCGCGTGCCGTTGAAACGGTCACGACGATGGCGTAGAATGGTGCGCATGAGCCGGGAGAAAAGTATGCTGAACGTCGAATTGCACAGTCACACCCAATGGTCAAAAGACTGTGTGATCAGCTTTGAGACCATGCTGCGGATGTGCGACAAGCGCGGAGTTGACCGCATCGCCATCACCGATCACAACACGGCGGCTGGGGCGTTGGAGATGTATCGCCGCGCGCCGGATCGCGTGATCGTTGGCGAGGAAATCATGACGGATCGCGGGGAACTGCTGGCGTATTTCGTGCAGGAATCGATTCCGCCCGGTTTGACGCCCGACGAGACGATCCAGATTCTGCGCGCACAGGGCGCGGTCATCAGCGTGTCGCATCCGTTTGATCGGCTGCGCAAGGGGGCGTGGCTCGAACCTGATTTGCTCGACATCATCGACAAGGTGGACGCGATTGAAATCTTCAATTCGCGCTGCATGTTCGCTGAGGACAACGTCAAAGCCCTCACTTTCGCGACCAAACATCAGCTGGTCGGCACAGTGGGCTCGGATGCGCACAGTCGGGTGGAGTACGGCCGCGCGCTGATGCAGCTTGAGCCGTTTAACGATGCGCCTTCGTTTCTCGCAGCCCTGCAAAAGGCGCAGCACACCGATCGTTACAGCTCGTGGTTCGTCCACTTGAACAGCAAAACTGCGAAATGGTCGAAGAAACTAGGCTTGACTAAACGCTTGTGGGAGGGCGGCTAGTCTGCTGCGAACAGGCGCGCAAACCCGGAATACGGCACGAGCGGGATCAGCTCAAAGCTGATAAGTCCCGCTTCGACCAACGGCAGAGTCGCCAGTGCGGCCCGCGCCGTTTCCACATCGGCACATTCGAGCATGAGCACGGCAGTATGCCGGTCACGGTCAAAGTACAGCTCGCGAAGCACCCCGGCTTGCAGCAGTTCCCACGCGCGCAGCGCTTCACGGCGCAGGTGGGGGGCAAAGTCCCCAGTTGATACCTGTGTGGTTTCCCGTTCGAGGGCCAGAATTTTCATCGTTCAACTATCTCCGGCGAGCGCAGCTTGCGCGGCAGCGAGGGCGGTTCCGCCGATGTCTGCCGCTAACCCGGGATCCGCACTGTCTTCCAAAATGACGGCGACCGCCGCCCCGTTCGCCCCACCAAACGTCGCAAAGCCGACGAACCACGCCTGCGAGCCTTCACCAGAGTAAGCGACCGACGCATGCCCGCCGATATCGATGCCCGGACGCCCGGCGTTCTGCGCCGCACCGAAGGCCACCGCGCCGCGCATCAGGTCTTGCAGACGGCGCGCGCTGTTGGTCGTGGTGATCGGCAGGCTCGGGCGCGCAGTTCGGGCATCAGTCCAGGGGCCGTCGGGCAGGCGGGACTGCTGAAGCAGATAAGGCTGGGGCGCGTTCCCGTCGTTGACAATCCCGGTGGCCATGAGTGCCATCGACAGCGGTGTGACGGTGAGCTGACCTTGACCGAGCGCCGTTTCCAGCGCATTGTCGGCGGTCAGGCGGAACACGGACGCGCCGAAGGTCGGCGGAGGCTCGAAACCGTCAAGGCGTGGCTGCTCGTTCAGGTGGAAAGTCGATAGTACGGTATCCAGCGTATCTGCGCCGATGGGATCGAGGATGTCGGTGAAAGCGCGCGGGCAGGCGAAGGCGTAGGCTTCGCTCAGCGTCAGTTCGATTTCGGGCAAGCGGACCGCACAGCTGAGAGTGAGATCCCCGAGCGGCACGGGCTGAGTCGCATTGACAGCGACCGTATCGAGTGGAATGTTAACCAGCATCGCGGCTGCCAGCAGCGGCGTTTGCAGCGCTGCGCCCGGTTGGTACTGTCCCTGCAAGGCGCGATTGAAAAACGGATTTCCCGGCGCGTCGATTAGGTCATCCCAATTTGCATCGAGGAGGTTGGGGTCATAGGTCGGCAGGCTGACCAGTGCCAGGATGTCGCCTTCGGGGACGCCAATGACGATGACCGCGCCCGTTTGACCTTCCAGCGCCGCCGCAACGGCCGTCTGCACATCGAGATCGAGCGTGAGGCGCGCATCTGACCCGACCTGTGGGCGGTGCATCAAGCCGTTAAGCAGCGCGTCTCCTGCCGACGGGCTGAGATCATCCCCGCGCAGCAGAGCGTTATACGCGCCTTCGATCCCGCTGGCCCCATAGCGATAGCTGTAATAACCGAGCGCGCTGTACATCGCAGAGTAGCGGTAGCGGCGCGTGACGAGGCCGTCCGTGCTTTCGCTGAAGGCCAGCACGCGATCCTCCCGATCCACCAGCGCGCCGCGTTGAATAGCGCGTTCGGCTTCCACGCGGCGCGGGTTGTCAGGGCGGCGCAGGATGGTATCCGGCCCGGTGATGCTCCAGTAGGCTGCCGACAGCGCGATGATCCCGAACAGGAACAGCAGCCCGATCAGCAGACGGTTGATCTCGCGGCTAAAGCCCATCAGTTCCCCTCAACCCCCAACCCTTTCTCCCACGCAAGCGGGGAGAAGAGGAGAAGAACGGCTTGTCTTTGTCTCTCGGCCCGTTTACGTGGGCTGATGAGGGGGGCGACACTTGGTGTCCAACTCGCTGCTGTAGGGGCGGGACTTGTCCTGCCCCACCGTTGCCAGAGGGTGAGAGGCGTAGACCCAAACGAGTGCCAACCATTAGTTCTCTCCCGACGAGAGGCGCAGCAGCAGCCCCACCATGATGAAATTCACCAGCAGCGAACTGCCGCCGTAGCTGAAATACGGCAGCGTGACGCCCGTAAGCGGGATGAGTTTGAGCACACCGCCCATGATCATCAGGCTTTGGACGGCCAGGACAACACTGAGACCGACCGCCATCAGCGCGTGGAAGGGCCGCCCATTCTCTTTGACGCCGATGCGCAGGCCGCGCATGACGAACATGAGGATGCAGGTGAGGCAGACGATCACGCCGAGCAAGCCCCATTCTTCGGCCAGCGCTGCGAAGACGAAATCCGAGTGCACGACGGGGATGAAAGTCGGCGATCCCTGCCCGACGCCCTGCCCGAAAATGCCGCCCGCCCCGAAGGCCAGCAGGCTTTGCACGATCTGAAAGGCGCGGTTATCGGCGTCCGGCCACGGGTTGAGCCAGATGTCGATGCGGAGCTGCACCAATGGGATATAGCGATAGGCGAGGATGCCTGCCACGAAGACCAGCAGCGCGCCGCCAATCAACAGCGGGGTGTTGCCGCTGGCGACATACAGCAGCGTGAGAAACACGAGGAAGAAGAGAATCGCCGTGCCGAGGTCACGCTGCCAGATGAGGATGACGACCGACAAGCCCCACATTAGCAGAATCGGGCCGAGGATACGCGGTGATAGTCGGCGCTGTTCCACGCCCGCAAAGGCGCGCAGGGCGGGATACTGCTCGGCAAGGTAGCTGGCGAGAAAGGCGACGAGAATCACCTTGAGCGCTTCTGATGGCTGAAAGAACAACGGGCCGAAGCCGAGCCATAATTCCGGCGCGCCGATTTGCCCGGACGGATTGGTACCGAGCAGAATGGTCGCGACCAGCAGCGCCAAGCCAAACATCAGCAGCGTATAGCGATAGGCGCGCAGCCAGAACAGCACACGCGGCACGCTGACGACGATCAGCAGCGCGGCGGTCGAGACGATCAGCCAGAGCGCCTGCCGCTGTGCGAACGGCGGCGCGAGGCGTTCGATCATGATCAGCCCCCAACCGGACATGAACATCGCCAGCGGGAACAGCATCGGATCACGGTTGGGCAGCCGCCGGTGTAAAAAGATGCTGCCAAGCACCGCGCAGGCCGCCCACGAGAGCAGGTGCAGCCAGTTTTCTGGCAGCGTCGCCCCGCGCGCCAGACTCAGCGCTAGCGTGCTGATGACGATGAACAACATCGACACGCCGAGCAGCGCAAATTCTGCGCGGCGGCTCTCCGTCGTGGTGAACATCAGGCGAACAGCCGCCCCACAATCGGACGCATCCGGTCGAGCACGTCCGCCGGAATGCGCGCGCGATCGGTCATGATGGCATTATCCAGCGCGCGGTGACACGCGCAGTCGCGGTGCTCGTCCAGCGCGGCGACGGCGTTGGCGACGGCGTTCTGGGCGATCTCCAGATTGTGGTGCATGGTGGCGATGACCTTATCCACGGTGACCGCTTCTTCGCTCACATGCCAGACATCATAATCGGTGACGTGCGACATAGTGACGTAACACATCTCAGCTTCGCGGGCTAAAAAGGCTTCCGGGCTGGTGGTCATGCCGATGATCGACATGCCCCATTGACGGTAGACTTCGCTTTCGCCGCGCGTGCTGAAGCGCGTTCCTTCGATGGTGATGTACGCGCCGCCGCGATGTACCGTCCCGCCCGCCTGAGCGACCGCAGCGGCGGTGACGCTGTTGAGGTGGGCGCAAAACGGGTCGGCGACCGAGACATGGGCGACTAGCCCGGTGTCGAAAAAGGTGCGCGGACGCGTGCCGCGCGTGTGATCAAACAGTTGATCGGGCAGCACGATGTCACCCGGCGCGTAGTCCTCACGCAGCGAGCCGCACGCATTTACGGCAATGATCTGCTTGACGCCGAGCATTTTTAGCGCGCAGATGTTAGCGCGATAGGGAACGGTCGCGGGGGTGTAGACGTGGCCGAGGCCGTGCCGGGGCAGGAAGGCCACGCGCTTGCCGCGCAGGGTGCCGACGACAAGATCCGCGCTCGGTTTCCCGAACGGGGTATCGACCGCGATGGTAGTCACATCGGTCAACTCGGGCATCTGGTACAGACCCGACCCGCCAATTACGCCGATCAAAATGGGTTCAGTCATGAGCTTTATCCTTAGAGCGTAGCTTTGATCACGCCGCCATCCACCGGGAGCGCAACGCCCGTGATGTACCCGGCTGCGGGCGAACACAGGAAGACGGCGGCGTTGGCGAATTCGTCGGTCGCGCCAAAGCGGCGCAGCGGAATATCGGCGGAAGCATGGGCGCGCTCGTCCGCTTCGCTTGTGCCGTTTTTGGCAGCGCGCGCTGCCATCAATTCGGTGATGCGGCTGGTTTCGGTGCTGCCGGGCAGAATGGCATTGACGCGAATACCCTGCGGGCCGAGTTCCAGCGACAGCGTTTTGGTTAAGCCGATGACGGACGGACGAATCGCGTTGGAGAGCGTCAAATTGGCGATGGGCTGCTTGACCGACATCGATTGAATCGCCAGGATGGCGGCGCGCTTCGACTGCTTGAGGTGGGGCAGGGCGGCTTTGATCAGGCTGACCACGCTAAAGACGATCAGTTTGGTGGACTGCTCCCACTGCTCGATGTCAAAGTCTTCGAAGGTTCCGGGCGGTGGCCCGCCCGCATTCGTAACCAGAATATCCAACCCGCCGAGCATGTCGGCGGCATTGCGCACGATTTTTGCGGCTTGGGCCGGATCGCTAACATCGCCGGCGATGGTGAACACAGGATTGCCCGATTCGGCGTTGATGGCGGCGGCGGTGGCTTGCAGTTCAGCAAGGTTACGGCTGTTGATGACGACCAGTGCGCCCTCCAGACTGAAGCGGCGCGCGGTGGCTTGGCCCAGACCCTGACTGGAGGCCGTCACCAGCACTTTGGCGTTGCGGAGTCCTAAATCCATGCGTTTAATGCTCCAATTCGAGGCGAAAACGACAGCTGCCGATGCCGATCACATCCCCGTCGGTGATGATAATCGGCTGCGTGACCGGCATTTCATTGATGGTCGTGCCGTTGCGGCTCTGCCGATCCTCCAGCCACCACTGCCCACCGCGATAGGCGACCAGCGCGTGTTCGCCGCTGGCGAAATCATCGTTAATGGTGATGGTATTGGTTGGCGAACGCCCTAAGCTCGTGAGCGGCAGCAGCGCGTACATCTGTCCGGCGATCTGCAAGCCGTCGATTTGCTCAACAGCGACCAGCCGCCCGTAGGAGCGGCGGCTCGACTCCACGTGGATGACGGCGCTTTTGTAGTCGCGCCACATGACGATGAACAAGATCGCCAGCACCGCCAACAGAATCACGCCCGCGATTAATCGGAGGATGAACAAAACGGCATCGGTACTCACTGTGGCTCATTGATCCCTGTATCACCGGGGATAGTATCTTCCCAATAGACGAGTTGGGTTTTGCCGAGGCGAACGACATCGCCGGGTTGGAGGCGGTGTTCACGCACGACGACCTCGTTGACCGTCATGCCACTGGCGCTGTTGGTATCGAACAGCGTGTAACGCCCGAAACGCAGGCGCAACTGCGCGTGATGGCGCGAACAGTACGGGTCGTCGAGGACGAGGTGATTATCTCGCCCGCGTCCGATGTTGATGATCGGTTCATGCAGTTTGATCGTTTTTTGCCCGTTGATGATCAACTGGGGATTGTGCGGGGCGGGGTCTTCGGGCGGCGAGTCGATCCGTTCCATGACGGCCGTCGAATCCTGCCGTTTAGCGATATGCTGCGTCTGCACTTTGAGTTCGTTGGCGGCGTACTCCGGGTCGGCGATGATCTGGATGATCGGCGTATTGTTCAGGCGATAGCCGGATTGCGCGGCCAGTTCGACAATGTGCTGGGCCAGCAGCAGTCCGAGCGATGGCTGCCGGTTGAGCAGGTGATACTGCACATTGGGGTTCATGCGGATCATGTATTGATCCGGCGCGAAGGGCCGGGCGTCACCGTCAGCGGGCTGCACAAGATCATCTTCCAGCGCGCGGGCAACATGCAAGGCAATCTCATGAGCGTTGATCGTTTTGCTCAATAGCTTGGCGAAAGCGCCTTCGATCAGCCGCTCAAGCTGGGTTTCAAACCGGGAAAGACTTTGATCGTTCATGCGGGCATTATAACCGACGCATATTGGAGCGGCAAAGCGGGTAAATTGGAAAAGGCCAAACGTGGGGGAAACGGTGGGGAGCTGCACCAGCGGAAAAGCGTAGGGGCAAAGCGCGCTTTGCCCCTACGGATGTGCTCACTGGCTTTACTGGCTTGAACCCGTCAATGCGAGCGCGGGCGAAGTCGGGACGTGGTTCGTCCACGCATCCAGAATTTCGACCGAGGTGTCCGCCGACTGACGCAGTTCGTCAATGTATGCGGTGACCTGGCGACCCTGCTCGTTTGTGAGTTCCGTGGTATCCAGTGCGCGTTCTTCACGGGCGCGCACCTGAATGATGTGGTAGCCGAATTCGGTCTGTACCGGGCCAACAATGGCGCCAATGTCCGCCGTCGTCACCGCAGCAGCAAATTCGCTTACAAAACCGCTGGCCTGCGACCAGTCGAGTTCGCCACCCCGTGCGCCGCTGCCCGTATCAGTCGAGAGCTGCGTCGCCAGTGCGGCGAACGATTCGCCACTGTTCAGCGCAGCGATAACATCTTGCGCCAGTTCGGGCGTGTCAACGAGAATGTGGCGAGCGTTCACCCACAAACCGGTCGTCGTGCCGTCCATCAACGCTTCGCCCAATTTCTTGCGCAGGAGCTGCGTCTCGAAATAGGCACGAATTTCGGTGTTACCGAGGTTAGCCGCACGGCGCAGGTAGTCGAAGTAATCTTCGCGCTGGGTGTTGTATTGATCGGCGCGTTCGGTGGCATTGGGCGTACTGGTCGGCGTGGCCGAGGGGAAAGGAGTCACCGTCGGCGCGGCGGTCAATTCCGGCGTTGCGGTCGGCGGCGGAGTCGGCGTGCTGGTGGGCACGGGCGACGGCGTCGGCGACACGAACGGGGTCGGCGTCAGCGTCGGTTCGAGCGTCGGCTCTTCCGTGGACAGCGCCGCGTTCGGGTCAAAGCCGAAGTAATCCTGAATCTGTGCGTCAACTTCTTCGGACGTCACGCCGATACCGCGCTTAGCGGCTTCCTGACGCACGAGCTCATCGTCGACCATGTCGTTGATGATCCGGTTGCCCAACTGGTCAGGCACCTGCATTTCGTTCAACCACGTGCTGTACGGCGCCTGCGAGAACAACTGCTGGTTGATCTGGTCGTCGGTCGCGCCAAACTGGCGGTAGAGCGAAACGGCCTGATTCAGCTGGTTGTTGAGGATCGCGCGTTCCAGACGGACACGGCTTTCGAACTGCGTCACCGTGATTGACGTACCGTTGACGGTCGCGACCGCTTGATTCGGCGTGATCAGCGTATCGACGAGGAGCGCGATGACAAAGATGATTGCCGCGATACCGACTGCCAGCCCAACACCGAGGATGACGAGGCGCTGAATCGCCGCTTCGCGCTCGTGCTTGTGTTCGTAATCAATCTTGAGAAGCTGCTGCAGCGCGCCCTTCGGCTCGTCTTTCTTCTGCACTACTTTTTTGGTTTGACTGGGCTTAGGCATCCCCGTCGTTTGACTACGCTTGCTCATGCGTACTCCTAATTGAGTCATTACGTCGGGGCCAAGACCTGCCTTGCCCCGACGACGTAACACAGTTGTACAATTACGATTTAAATGAATGTGCCGGAGGTAAGTCCGGCACAGAGTTGTTAATCCGTGATGATGATGAAGGGGAGCAGCGCCATGTGCCGCGCGCGCTTGATCTCCCGCGACAACTGCCGCTGGCAGCGCGAGCAGTTGCCCGTCTGACGACGCGGCTTGATCTTGCCCGTCTCGTTGATGTACTTCTTCAGTGTATCAACGTCTTTCCAGTCGAAGCACTTGCCATCGGGGCAATAGTGCTGCGTACGATAGCGTCCACGACCCATGCCGCGTTCGCCACGATCACCACGGTCACCACGTTCTTCACGATCCTCACGACGGCTCCGGCGTTCTCCACCATCATCGCTATCGAAGTCTCTGCGATTTTCATTATCGCTCACAGGTATTCTCCTGACATGTACTTAAAATGCGTAATCACTGCCATCACTGTCATCATTGACGTAGTCGAAGTCGCTGTGATGCGGACGACGATCTCCGAGCAAAATCATTTCATTGGCGACGAGTTCGGTCCGGAAGTGTTTCTTGCCCATTTCATCTTCCCAACCGCGCGTCTGCAAGCGACCTTCAACGTAAACCTGCTGGTTCTTGCTGAGGTGGGCTTTGCAGATTTCGGCCAGATTGCCCCATGCGACCACATTAAACCATTCGGTTTCTTCCCGGCGTTCGCCTTCGGCAGAAACCCAGGTGCGGCTGGTGGCGACACTGAAGCTTGTCACCGGGCGACCGCTGGGTGTATAGCGCATTTCCGGGTCTCGACCCACATAACCAATGATGATGACCTTGTTTAGACCGCGTCCCATAACAACACACCTCTACTCAAAACAACAGATTGGGGAGGGTTATTCGTCGGTACGCACAATAATATAGCGTAAGATGAACGGCGAGAGGTTGAGACTGCGTTCCAATTCAGGAAGACCACGCGGTTCAATCTGCGATTCCATCAAAACGAAAAAGCCTTCACGCTGCTTGTCGATTTCGTAAGCGAGCTTACGCCGACCCCAGCGGTCAATCTTCTTGACTTCGCCCAGCTGGTCGGTTTCGATCCAAGCGCGTACCTGATCAATGGTGTTGTTCACCGAGTTTTCGTCTGTAACATCCAGACGCACGATAAAAGCGACTTCGTAAGGTCGTTTCACTCTGA
>CALKIA010000416.1 GCA_937988705.1 uncultured Chloroflexota bacterium
GTCGATCCCTTCGCCATCACGCACCACCCTTCGTCATGTAGCGCACCAGCGAGCCAACCACTTGGATGTACGCGCGGCTGGCGGACGAACGCGGATTGTAGGTGAAGAGACTCTGGTGGTTATGATGAGCGTAGGACACCGCTTCGTTGACTGGGATCACGCCGAGCACCAGCTTACCGAGCACGGGATGTGCATTGATTTCGGATAGCAAGTGATTATGTCCGCGCACCCGGGTATCCATCTTGGTAACCAATAATCCGCTCACGCGCAAAGTGGGATGCCGCCAACCGTCACGGATGTCATTGATCTTCTGGATGACGCTGGTGAGACCAACCGTTTCCAGATAGCGTGGTTCGACCGGCACAATCGCGTCCGTTGCCGCCAGCAACCCCATCTCCGTCAACAAGGAGAAGGATGGGCGAGTGTCAATCACGACTGCGGCGTATTGTCCCGCAACCTTGCTCAGCGGATCCGCAAGGCGATACGGCGCACCCGCCACACCCATCAGCTCCCGCTCCGCGCCTTCGAGCATCGGCGAGGCCGGTAAGACATGCAGGTACTCATCCCACTGGCTCTGAACAATGCAGTTCATAATCGTCTGCGGCGCATTCTGCCGATCCGCCATCAGGACGGTGTATAGACTGTCATCCACGCCGTAGTCCTTGCGCCCGGTCGTGACCAGTGACGCGTGTCCCTGCGAGTCGGTATCGATCAGCAGCACGCGACAGTTGGACGCGTTGGCGCGCTTCAGCATCTGGGTGATGCCGAGCGCGATGTTGGTGGCAGACGTGCTTTTCCCCACGCCCCCTTTGTGATTGGTGAAAACAAAACTGCGAGTCATGGCCATATCCTTTCGAAACCCAGTAACTGATCGTTTTCGCTGGGGCTGGCAAGGACTGCGCGGAGGTGTGGTACAGTGACATCCGGGAGTCTTGCTGGCACGGGCAGCGAGCTTCAAGGGGCGGGGAGAGGGTTCAGCTCTCCCCGGCACCCGCTAAGCCGTTCCAGTTCGGGTTCGTTATGAATGGCGCGAGCGCTTCGCGTTGCGGAAATGGCAAACTTTCGAGGAATTGAGTGGTTTCACGGGGAGATTGATGTTCGAGTCTGATCCAATCCTTCCAGTACACGGGGAAAAGGGTTTTCTGAGACATTCAGAAAGCCTTTTTTTCTCTCAAGTGATGTTCGAATCCAAGCCTCCTATTTTTGACTTAATGGTGAACCCAGCTAGGGAAGCAGCAATTCGAGCAGTTAGATAGCTGCTGAGCGGGGTTAAAGGTCGCTGGATGGAGTTTTTTGGGAGTACGAGGTTTTCGGGAGCTCGATGATTGGTCGGAATTGTTCAATCAGAGTCCACAACATTAGCTTTTCAGTCTAGATAAGACTTTTGCGACAATTGAGAACCTCCATTGCGACACAAAAAGTCTCATCTTGAGAAGCGTAAATGGACTCAACGTGAGATGAAGTTCGCTAGAGCGCATTAGCTCCTGTAACTAGTCTACCCCACTTAGTCCAGAGTAGCGCATTATCTGAACGGGAACAGTTACTGCTATCTGTTCCCATTTTGAGACCAATGCGAATTATAGATCTACTTCGACCACCGTGAACGACAGCGGCGGCAGCAGCAGCTCGGCACGGCCATCCTGCACGACCGGCGGCGCAACGCACACGGGCGCAATGTTGAACGGGTTCTCGAAGCTGTTGACCGCCTTCGGGTCGGTGCCGGAGATCTGATGCACAGCGGTGATGGCCCGCGGGCTGAGCGCCTGCCAGTTCAGTTCGACCGGGAGGCTGTCCGTCTGGCTTCGGTTGACGATGAACAGCGCGCTCTTGCCTGTCGTTTCGTCGTATGAGCCGGACACGTCGAGCAGCGGCATGTCGCCGAACTTGGGCGTCTCGTAGCGCGGCGACCTCACCGCGACATCCAGCGCCGCGCCGCTCGCCAACTGGCTGAACAGCATGATCGGGTAGTAGGTTGTGTGCTTGAGGATGCCGTCGCGGGTCGTGTGCAGCGGCGAAATCACATTGACCGACTGCGCGACGCACGCGATCTTGATGACGTCGGCGCGGCGCAGAAACACGTTCATCCACTGCGCGACGACCAGCATATCTTCGACATTGTAGACTTCTTCGCTGAGGTGCGGCGTTTCCGTCCAGCCACCGCGGAAATCACTCGGCGTGGTCGCCTTGTACCACACGTTCCATTCGTCCCACGAGAGGTAGACGTCGTGCTTGGAACGGCGCTTCGCCTTGACGTAGCGCAGCACACTCGCCAGCGTGTCGACGTAACCTTCAAATTCCGCCGCCAGCGCGAGGAAGCTGGACGTATCATCTTCGCGGTTGTTGGCGTAATGGTGCATCGAGTGATAGTCGACCGCATCCCAGCAGATTTCCAGCGCCGTGCGATCCCAATCCGGGTACGTCGGCATGTGCGCGTTCGACGAGCCGCACAGAATCAGGTTGATGTCCGGGTCGTGCCAGCGCATCATCTTGGCAGCTTCACGCGCCTTCAGACCGTATTCTTCCGCTTCGAGGTGACCGATCTGCCACGGGCCGTCCATTTCGTTGCCGAGGCACCAGTACTTGACGTTGTGCGGGTCGGGATAGCCGTGTTCGGCGCGGAGCTGCGCGAACTTGGTGTCCGCGGGCGCATTGCAGTATTCGACCAGATCGGCGGCTTCCTGAATCGTCCCCGTGCCGAGGTTGACGCCCAGCATCGGTTCCGTGTTGATCTGCTTGCAGAAGTCGATGAATTCGTTCGTGCCGAACTGGTTGGTTTCAATCGACTGCCACGCCAGATCACGGCGGCGCGGGCGTTGGTCCTTCGGGCCGACGCCTTCCAACCAGCGGTAGCCGCTCAGGAAATTGCCACCGGGGTACCGAATCGAGCGGTAATTGATCTCACGCAGGGCCGCCAACACATCCTTGCGCAGCCCGTTGGCGTCGGCGTGCGGCGAAGCGGGATCATAAATGCCTTCATAAATCGCCCGCCCCATGTGCTCCAAAAAGCCGCTGAAGACCAGTGGCGAAATCGAGCTGACGGTGCGGTTGCTATCAATATAGATTTGGGCTTTCTGGAGCAGTTGCATTAGTCGTTATTCCGCCATGAGTTGAATGCGGAAAACAAACACATCGTCACAGGGCTGCTGATTCGGGGGTTTGATGTGCAGCCCGATACTATCCTGTACCCAGCTTAATGAACCTGCTCCTAACATGCTGATCTGCTTTATTTCGCTTTGGAGGAGTTGTGTACCAGAGTGCAGACTTGTAATAAGCGCTTCCTCACCGGGCCACGCCAAAGCGATTGCATACAGAATGTTCCCCTTACGCGTAAAGCGAAAATCTTTTTCGGTAAACGAAGTTCGGGCGGTATCAGTGAATTGTCCCTCACTGACTTCTGTCGGACCCTCGCCATATATTTCCCACGGACGGGTATCATAAATTGCTTCGCTGTTGACGTTCATCCACCGACCAATTGCTCGGAGAATTTCTGCATCTCCCTCAGGGATTGTCCCGTCTGGTTTCGGACCAACATTCAGGAGCAGCGCGCCATTCTTACTGACAACATCCACAAGGTCGCCGATGATGTCACTGGCGCGCTTGTAATCCTGATTTGTGATATAGCCCCACGAATTCTTAGACACGGCTGTGTCATTCTGCCAGAAATATGGGCTTACACCTTTGAACTGCCCACGTTCAAGATCAAACACGGCTGTATCTTTCGGGAAGGCATCGTGCTTGAAATTTATAGCCACGCCTACTCCCCACTCGACTCCACGATTGTAGAAATGGGCAGCAAACCGCTGCAAGTAGCTCTTGAAGATTGTCTGGTGAATCCACCAGTCGAACCAGACTAGCTTGGGCTGGTACTTATCCACCAGTTCACAAGTCCGTGCTAACCAGTCTTCGAGGAATTTAGCATCTGGTCGCGGTTGCCAGTCTTGGCTAGCCCAAGCCTCGCTCGTCCAATCCCGAGATGGGCCGGGTTTGGCGGGTCCATAAAAATCTTCATAGGCTGGATCCTGGACATCCGAAGGAAATTCCCGGCCACCATTCATGAACCACCAGTGTTCGGCACGATGCGATGATACACCGAGAATGAGCCCATGGGCCGCGGCGGCGGTTGCTAGTTCACCGACAATATCGCGCTTTGGCCCCATGTGTACAGACGTCCAATTAGAAAATGAGCAGTCATAGAGCGCAAAGCCATCATGATGTTCGGCAACCGGGACAACGAAGCGCGCCCCTGCCTCTTTAAAGAGCTGAATCCATTGATCGGCATCAAAATGCTTTCCCGTGAATTGTGGGATGAAATCCTTGTAGCCGAACTCGGTATGTGCTCCATAAGTCTTGATATGGTGCTCGAACTCTGGACTGCCCTGCAGATACATGTTACGGGGATACCATTCGTTGCCAAAGGCTGGAACCGAGTACACGCCCCAATGGATAAAGATGCCGAACTTCCCATTCTGATACCAGTCCGGCACTTGAACCTGCGCCAGTGATTCCCAAGTTGGTTCGAAATGAGCTGATGCGTTAAGTGACATAGTTTGTTCCTAGGTGATCGTTAAAATCGATATAAACGGTAGAATTTGCAGGCGTGTGGCGCTAGGGAGAGCTGGAATTTGTACAGCATGAACCCAAGTTCAGTTTGTTCCCATAGATCGCGGACGTGATAGCCGCGTTCGCCACTTAACCAAGTGAAGTCGAACACAATTGAGTTCTGTGGCTCATCGCCGAGATTGAACATTGCTAGGTAGAGATCGTCGGATTCGGTGCTGTTCGCTCGCCACCCCACAAGACTCGCTTCACAGAAGAATTGATGGTTTGAGGTGCTCGCCCGCAAAACTTGCAGCACCTCGGCATTTGTCAATAGGCTGAGTGTGAAGTCATCGCTGGTTGGCAAATCTCCACCAAACATCAGTGGCGAACGACTGATCGTCCACAAAGTCATAAGCGTCATCTGTTCATCCCGCGTGAGCAGGGTTTGACGATCGATCCCGCGTTCGGCTCGAATGCCGATGTGCCCAAGCGGCAGCATATCTGCATCTGCCCAGCAGCCTGGACCCGTGTAATGTGCCCACAGTCTACACACGTCGAACTGTGCTTTGAGATCCTCCCAGCGATCCCAGAAATCTGCAGAAATGCGAAATAGTTCGCAGTGGTCTTTAAGGTGATTGAACCGATCTGGTGTCATTTCGACACCAGGTGACAGGCTTAAGAGCATTGGACGGGCTAATTTAGCGATGGCTGCATGTAAGGCTGCAATTTCGGACTCATGGTAAGGCCAGAGCATGTCATCGGCCTTGATGTAATCGACATCCCATGAAGCATACAGTTTGACAATTGAGTCGTAATACTCTTGCGCCCCCGGTTTTGTCATATCGATGCCATACATGTCGTCAATCCAGGAGGATACTCGGGCTTTATCGGCGATATCCTGAGCGCAATACGGGGTATCCAGAATTGGTAGATTCCGTTCCACAGCCTGACGGGGAATTCCACGTAGGATGTGAAGACCGAACTGGAGACCAAGCTTATGGACATAATCGGCCAGCGGTTTGAACCCCATCCCACCCGCAGCCGAAGGAAAGCGGTTGACTGCTGGCATCAACCGTCCATAATCATCCATAATCAAGTCTGCATTCGGTCGATACCCCCCAGCCTGTGCATTCGGCTCGTACCACTGAATATCGACCACAACATAGCTCCAACCGAATTGCGCCAAGTGTTCAGCCATGAACTCTGCGTTGGCTTTAACTTCATTCTCTCTAACTGAGGGACCATAGCAGTCCCAACTGTTCCAACCAAGCGGTGGGGTTGGTGCTAACCCGTTTGTGACGGTCATAGATGTTTCCTTACCAATGGTACAGGGATTAGTTCTTCGACCCTGTCATCACAATGCCTTGAATCAGGTAACGCTGCGCGAAGAAGAAGATCGTGAGAACCGGTAGAACCGCGAGTACCGAAATCGCCATCATATAGTTATAGTTCGTACCGCCATACTGACCGCGGAAACGATTAATGGCGATTGAAATCGTGTGCAAATCCGAATCACGCAGATAAACCAGCGGTGTCAGGAAATTATTCCAATTACCAATGAATGCCAGCACGACCACTGTTGCTAAAGCTGGCTTGGCTAATGGCAGGAAGATATACCACAAGATTCCTAATGTGGTTGCGCCGTCGAGTCGCGCTGCTTCTTCAAGTTCTTGCGGGATGGTCATGAAGAACTGACGCAGCAAAAAGATGAAGAACGGCCAACCAAACCATGCTGGCACCATTAACGGCGCGAAACCATTGCTCCAGCCAATTGAACTGAACATGATGTACTGGGGGATCAAGGTTACCCAGAGCGGCAGCATCATTGTGCCGAGCATGAGTAGAAACAGGATATTTTTCCCCGGGGCGCGCAGACGAGCAAAGCCATAGGCGGCTAGTGTGCAAGAAAATAGATTCCCGAGAATATTGCCAATGACAATGAACAATGTGTTGGCGAGGTAACGACCGAAGGGCAGCATGTCCAGAGCTTCGGCGTAGTTTTCGAAATGGAGTGAGCTTGGTAGCCAGCGAGGCGGAAACACAAAGATCTCATTCGAGGCCTTGAGCGACGTCGATAGCATCCACAAGAACGGCATCACAAAGATGATTGCTCCGGTTGCGGCGATGAGATAGATCAGCAGTACATTGATCATTCGGCGTAACCGTTTAGCACGGCGTAACCGGCGCATGCTGTCCTCGTACGCCGACGATGGCTGCTGTTGGGGCACGCGGTCTGAACTTAAAGTGGCATTCATTACAACTTCCCCTTAAGCGCCATGTTCATAGTGAACCATGCGTCTGCTGATTCTGAACATCAGCCAAGTCATTACCATGATGACCACGCACAGAATCCATGCCTGAGCTGACGCATAGCCCATCCGTGAGTTCACAAAGGCATTCTGGTATAGATCAAATACAAGGACACGCGTTGCCGTACCCGGACCGCCATTGGTTAGGACGAGCACATTCTCAAAAATCTGGAACGAACCGATCAACGAAATCACGGTCACATAAAATAAGACGGGTGACAGCATTGGCAGTGTGACATTCGTGAATTCTTGCCAGCGGTTCGCGCCATCAATTCGGGCTGCATCGTAGAGGTGTTGAGGAATGCCTTGTAGACCCGCAAGTAAAATGATCATGTTGGGACCAATGCCCCACAGGCTGACGAGAATTAGGCCAGGCATAGCCCATTGCGAACTGGTAAACCAGGTTGGGCCAGTAATGCCAAACAGCGCGAGCACGGCATTTACCAAGCCAGAACGCGGGTTGAACATCCATCCCCACATAATGGCAATGGCAATTCCGCTAGTGACCGAAGGTAGATAGTAGATGGCGCGGAAGATGCTGATCCCTGGGACTTTTTGGTTCATCAGCAATGCGATGCCTAGCGCGGCGATCACCCCGAGTAAAACGCTCACAGTCCCATAGATAAAGGTGTTAGCCAGCACTGTCCCGAACAGAGGATCGACTGTAAACAGCTCCACATAATTCTGCAAACCCACCCAATCGCGGGTGTTCATGCCAGTCCAATTTGTGAGGCTAATGATAAACGAGTAGATAACTGGACCACCGGTAAACAGCACAAAACCGATTAACCACGGCAAAATCATCAGGTAAAAGTCACGAGTTTCGCGCTGTTGAGGTGTCAAGTTACGCCACTGTTTAGGTAATAAAGCCATTTTGACCCTTTCCAGAAAATACGGTTGACAGAGTGCTCGAGGCGATCACTGTGAAGTGACCGCCCCGAGTCTCCTGCTGTAAACTGCTTATTTACTGTTCCCGGGCGAAGATTGGTGCGGATTGTTCCATCACATTCGCAATGAACTGATCGATTGAGATTTCGCCCGCGTTCAACAGGGTCTGGTTTTGGTTGATGACATCCATGATCTCCGGCCCAGTCACAGATTGGAATGGACGGCCATTGACCGTATAGTTTGCGAGCGCGTCGAGATAATATGAAGCATGTTCCGGCGCAAGTTCCGAGTCGATCCAACTCTGGTACGCGGTTTGACGAGCAGGGCTGCCACGGCCGGTCGAACCCCACATGAATTCCATACCTTCTTTCGACAGGTACTCACTCAGATACAGCCATGCCGCATCAGGATTTTCCGACTGAGTTGTAATGCAGAATCCGCTGCCAAATGCGCCCGTTACGCGGCCCGCCGGACCGGTCGGCCACGGTGCAACGTCCCATGCGAAACCAGCATTGTCATGGAAAGCCGGAGTCTCCCAGGATGGCATCGCCCACATGGCGTCCATACCGGTATACATGATTTGGCCGCCACCCATCGATGCAACATCAGCCGCATTCGGAATCGCGCCTTCAGCCATCAGGCTGTACCAGAATTCGAGTCCTGCGCGGCTGCCCTCCGTATCAAACAGAAGGACATCTTCCGTTTCATTGAAGGAGGCGCCGCCCCATGGGCCAAGGAAAGAAACGCCACCTTCGCCAGCGAGGGAAATACCGTTGTAGTAGCCGCCAAAACCCCACTGCTGCCCCGGGATGCTGAGCGCCAAAGCGGCTTCGCGCAGATCATCCATTGTCCACGTTTCGTCGGGATAGGCCATGCCCGCTGCGTCGAACAGATCCTTGTTGTAGCCCAGCAAAATAACGCCGTGATCGTAGGGAAGTGCGTACTGGCTGCCCTGATACTGATATTGTGCGAGCGCGACCGGGAAAATCCCGGCAACATCAAATTCAGGTGTAGCTTCAATATAGCTGTCAAGATTCGCACAAATTCCGCCCGCCGCCCACGGAGTCGCTCGGCTACCGTGCGTGTAGACGATATCAGGGAGCTCGCCTGCCGCTGCCCAAGTCGGCACAATCGCGTTGTGATCACCCCAGGTGTTATATATCACCTCGATACGGATGTCCGGGTGGCGTTCCATGAATGCCTGGTCAAACGCCTCTTGCGTAGGCTGGAATGATGGTTCCCAGTGCAAAGCCAGCGTTAACGTGATGGGATCCTGAGCGAAGACCTGACCGGTCACCAACAGTGCGAAAATTGCGATTAATGTAACCTGAAGTGTGCGCGAAAAATGTAACTTGCGCTTGTTAGCCATCATTCCCTCGTGAATCTGATAGTAGATATTTCAAACAGATATTGGCAGTTGCAACTTACAGAAAGACACAGCGAACATGTTCAATGTTCATTCAAACGATAAATTTTGTTAGTGTCAAGCACTTTTCTTGTGAAACGAACATTGAAGCGCTATACTTCGTGAAGTTTACTGAATAAACAATCTTTTCACGTGAAATCCTGCTATATGTCTATTGTTCGAACAATCAAGGTAGTCACATCAAATGAACAAGGAAGAGCGTCAGAATCACATTCTGCAACTGATTGAAAGTACGAATGGTGGAAACATACTTGGGACGCGGGAACTAGCTGAACAGTTTGGCGTCTCCGAAATGACTGTGCGACGGGATTTACAGGAACTTGCTGAAGAAGGCTTGCTTCGACGACAACACGGGGGAGCTGCTGCGCGACGTTGGCAGACCGATCAGAATGAAATTGGGATTTTGCTGGTCTCCCCCAAGGGCAAGTACAGTGACCCCTTTTTTAATGCTGTTTTGGAAGGCACGGATCGGCAACTCCGTGAATTAGGTTACCGGATCTCTCATATTCATACACGAACGGAAGTGAGTACGGCTCAGCAGGTGCAGGAAATGCTGGACACACACCCGATCAAAGGCATGATTCTCGTCGGCCCCCCGCTCGGAGCCGAAAGCCTCAACTACCTGAAATCCAAACTAAAATCATTGGTTGGCACGATTGATTCGATCGGCCCGGAATACGATGCGGTTACCTTCGATGGTTATGGGGGTATGTACCAGATAGTCGAGCATCTTTATCGTTTAGGAAATCGACGTTTGGGTTATATCGCGGGAAAACTGGATCAGCGTCATCGTGGATTTATGGCTGCTATTGCCGACAACGAGTTGCCAACTGATCCTGAACTCTGTGTGACGATTACTTTTGGTGGCGAAGGTTGGACGAGCGACCTAGGTTATGAAGGTGCGCGTCGTCTTATGGCCTTACCCAACCCACCCGATGCGATTGTTTGCGCCTCTGACCTGCTGGCGATTGGGGCAATTCAATGGCTTCATCAGAATCATTTTCGCGTTCCAGAAGATGTCGCTGTCACCGGTTTCGACAACATCACCGAATCAAGCTTTATCGCTCCGCCTATCACGACCGTGCATGTACACAAACAATTACTTGGTGAAATTGCAGCCGAACGTGTGGTCAAACAGATTGAGAACCCTGATGAAATCCCCCTTCTCATTCAAACACCGACCCAATTGGTGATACGTCAATCTTGTGGTTCCCCTCATCGAAGGACAACCTGATGACTTTTCAACCCACTCTCGAATCGGTTCGGCAGCACAAACTGCCGGACTGGTTTCAACGAGCCAAACTTGGCATTTTCATTCACTGGGGATTGTATTCAGTTCCGGCATGGGCACCGCCCGGTCAGGATATTGACAAACAAATCGCGGAGAAGGGGTGGCGCGCTATGTTCGCCAATAATCCCTATGCTGAATGGTATTTGAATAGTTTACGCGTGGGCGATACTCCCACACAACAATATCATCGCGCCACATATGGTAAGCATTTCTCCTACGATGATTTTGTGCCGGTGTTCAATCGTGAAGTAAAAGCATGGAATGCGGAAGAATGGGCTCTACTTTTTCGCCGGATCGGCGCTCGCTATGTGGTGTTGACAACCAAGCACCATGACGGTTTTCTCTTGTGGAATAGCGCTCATACCAGCCCTTACAAAGGGCCGGGGTACTGTACGCAGCGTGATCTTGTCGGCGAACTCACCAATGCCGTTCGCCAACAAGGACTACACATGGGACTCTACTATTCAGGCGGGCTGGACTGGACCTTCAGTCCACAACCCGTGCTCGACCTACCCGATGTACACGGCACCATTGTCCAGACACCAGAATTCATCGCCTATGCAAACGCGCATTTCCGTGAATTGATTGATCGCTACGCGCCCTCAATTCTCTGGAATGATATTGGTTATCCGGCAGCGGCTAATTCAGCCGAGCTTTTTGCTTACTACTACAATAATGTCCCAGAGGGTGTTGTCAACGACCGATGGGCGCAATCACCTATCGAAACTGTGATTAACGAATTTGGCGCACCAGTCAGTGGCGTACGGCCGTATCACTGTGACTATGTCACGCCTGAATATACTACCTACTCCACAATTCAGTCCCAACCTTGGGAAATCTGCCGCGGAATCGGGCATTCTTTCGGTTATAACCAGACCGAAGGATCGGAAGACTATCTCTCGGTTGAAGCACTTGTCCATCTACTCTGTGATGTTGTCAGCAAGAACGGGAATTTGCTACTCAATGTGGGGCCAAAAGCTGATGGTAGTATCCCTGAGTTACAGCGTGAGCGCTTGATCGGTTTGGGAGACTGGCTCACCCGCAATGGCGAAGCCATTTTTAATACAACCCCTTGGTCGCAAGCTGAGGGTGTAACAACCGATGGCATTGCTTTACGGTTTACTCAGAACGCTGAATCCCTTTACGCAATTCTATTAGACCGACCATCGGCATGCGTCGCCCTTGATAGTACGGCCATCGACATTCCCACGGAAATTCATCTGTTAGGTTGGCCCAAACCCTTGTCATTCAAGCCGATTGGAAACCAACTCCACATCGACCTGCCTGCGGCTTTTGATCAGCAGTCAGCATATGTTTTGCGTTTGACCCGACGTTGACAGGTGTATTCAATCGAAGAGAGAGTGGATTTTAATGACGATTACATCAATCTACACAAGTGACCCTGATGGGGTTGATCCGGCGCTCGTCCCATATCAGATGTTGTATAACGGGACAAAAATACCCGCTATTGGATTGGGCACATTCGGATCAGACAAGTATTCAGCTCAAGAGGTGGGCGAAGCCGTGCGCGGAGCACTACGAATAGGCTACCGCCATATCGACTGCGCGGCAGTCTACGGAAACGAACTTGTGATCGGTTCCGTTTTGCACGATGCACTGGCGGAGGGATTGAAACGGGAAGAGATCTGGATTACCTCCAAACTGTGGAATGATAAGCACGCGGAAGCTGATGTTATCCCCGCCTTCGAGAAATCGCGAACTGAACTGCGGCTCGATTATCTTGACCTCTACCTTATTCACTGGCCGTTCCCGAATCACCATGCCCCAGGCGTCGATGTTAATTCTCGCGATCCCCATGCGAAGCCGTACATCCACGAAGAGTTTATGAAAACGTGGCGGCAGTTAGAAACTCTGGTTGATCGTGGCCTTGTACGCCACATCGGAACGTCAAACATGACAATTGCCAAACTCAAGTTGCTTCTACGTGATGCCCGCATCAAGCCCGCTTGTAACGAAATGGAACTTCATCCGCATTTCCAACAGGAAGAATTATTCGATTTCGTTCGTGCGAATGGTATTGTTCCCATTGGCTACTCGCCCATAGGCTCGCCCAGTCGGCCCGAACGCGACCGCACTCGCGATGACACCGTGGATGTCGAAGATCCTGTCATTGTGCACATTGCAGAACGATTGGGTGTGCATCCAGCGATTGTGTGCATCAAGTGGGCAGTTCAGCGTGGACAAGTGCCAATTCCCTTTTCAGTCAAACGATCCCAATATCTGTCCACACTGCGTGCGATCGTTGGTGAACCGCTCACGGACGAGGATATGCAAGCCATTGCCGCTATCGACAAGAACTGTCGCCTGATCAAGGGGCAAGTCTTCCTGTGGGAAAGCGCCAAAGATTGGGAAGATTTGTGGGATCTTGACGGCGAAATTGCTCAATAGCCAAAGTTCATAGTCGCGTTCAAATGAGGACTGGAATATGAAAGCCGCCATTCTTGAGAACAAAGGTGTCATGACCTATGGTGATGTTGAGCAACCTGTACTCCAATCCGGTCATGTGCTATTACAGGTCAACGCCGCCTCAATTTGTGGTTCTGATCTCAGCCGCTATGTCAAAGGACATCGTCTCTATCCTTTGATTCTTGGGCATGAGGTCGCAGGCGTAATCATAGAGACTGGTGCAGGCGTTGATGCACAGCTAGTTGGTCGGCATGCTGCTGTAATTCCACTTGTCCCATGTTTTGAGTGCAACGAATGTCAGCGCGGTTTCTTTTCTGCCTGTCACCGCTATTCTTTTATCGGTTCGCGCCAGTCTGGCGGTTTTGCCGAATATGTCCAGATTCCTGTGCGTAACGTACTGCTTCTCCCAGATTCAATATCCTTTGAAAAGGCTACCCTCATTGAACCAGCCACAGTTGCTCGTCATATACTGGATCTTGGCAACTTTGAAGCTGGGCAGTCTGCTGTCGTTTTGGGGGGCGGATCGATTGGTTTGATGACGGTCCAGTGGCTTCGTATTCTCGGGGCAAAGCTAATTGTTTGTACTGATGTATTGGACGAGAATCTAGCAACGGCGCGGGATTTAGGTGCCCACAAGACTTTTAACCCGAAGCGAGTCAATGTGAAAGATGAAGTCAGAAAGTTGATCGGAGATGGTGTTGACCTGACAATCGAAGCCTCTGGATCACCACAGGCGCTCGCCGAAAGTATCCAAATTACCCGACCACGCGGAACTGTAGTTTGCGCCGGTAATCAACCTCTTGATGCTAATCTGCCAATGGCTTTTATCGAAGACTTGATGCGTAGAGAACTCGCCATCAAAGGTTGCTTCATGTCGTATTCCGCGCCATTTCCGGGACACGAATGGGTCGAGTCGCTGCAAGCAGTTATAGATAGGCGACTTGATATGGATGCAATGATCACCCATCGTTTTGTCCTATCAGAGACTCCACACGTGTTCGAGCAAATTGCAGCGCGTCAATTCGCTTATCGTAAAATCATTCTGCAACCACAGACTTAGCTTACTGTCCCCGACTAACAACCAACTGGATAAGTTGGTCAGCGTCCAACTACATCAGCATACACTCTGTGGACTACAGAGTGTATGCTGATCCAAAACAATCTTTTGACTGTATATAAGCCGTGTCACCAGTTCGTGTACGAGCCATCTTGGCGCTTGAGATGCGGTGCTTCCCAAAACTTGAAGCTTTGGGCTTGTGCCAGTTCCTCATCCACTTCAATGCCTAAACCCGGAACCACTGGCACCGGGAAACGATTGACCTCCAGGCGGGGTTGCACGGGAAAAAGCTTGTCATCGTAGAAGTTGAGATTCTCGGTTGGAGAAGCGCGAACTTCCAGCCATGAAAAGTTTGGAACAGCGGCTGCGAAGTGAATGGTTGCGGCTGTACAAACCGGACCAAGGGGGTTATGGGGCATGATGTCAATGTAGTGAGCTTCAGCCATTGCGGCTACTTTGAGCGCTTCAGTCAGACCACCCACATTACAGACGTCGATTCGCGCAAAGTTAGTTATTCCGCGTTCGATGTAAGGGAGAAACGCCCATTTGCTCGCAAATTCTTCGCCAATTGCAAACGGAACATCGACCATCGATCGCAGCGATTCATAGGCTTCTGGCGTTTCATCGCGGATTGGCTCTTCAAGAAAATCAATCGTACCGGAAGGCAGGCGCTGACAAAAGGAAGCTGCTTCCGCGACACTCAAACGGTGATGAAAATCAATGCCAATGACTGGTGCTGTACCGACCGTTTGTCGTACTTTTGTTAACCATTTGGCAGCAGTAGCAATCGATTCGCGCGGCTCAAAGATGTTCGCGTCTCCAAGATGGGGAACTCCGGTTCGAATAACGTTCCATCCCGCATCTACTAGCAATTGCGCATTCTCGATTAACTGGACTTCCGAGCGGGCGTCAGTGTGGGCAAAACATGGGATATAGTCGCGCTGCTTGCCGCCCAGTAATTGGTAAACCGGGATACCAAGTGCTTTTGCATTCAGATCGTACAGGGCGATATCAATTGCGGAAATCGCGGCGGTCAAAACGCGTCCGCCTTCAAAATACTGACTCCTATACATCTCCTGCCACAACGCCCCGATTTGCCTAGAATCGCGTCCAATTAGAAAGGCGCGGTAATGCTGAACCGCACCTATTACGGCAAGTTCACGTCCCGAAAGCCCAGCCTCACCCCATCCGTAGGGGCCTTCATCGGTTTCAACCTTTACCAAGAGTTGATTCCGACTTCCTACCCAGACAGGAAAACACTTAACATCGGAAATTTTCATGAACAGGATTCTCGTATTTTAGAGATGCTAGCAAATAATCTTATCTCATTTTCTATCTACTGAACGACGATCTATCCTAAGTCGTGCGCGATATCCAAAACCCGCAACAGTAGGCAATGCCTCAAACCGAGTTCCTACATACCATCTCCATGAACGGTATGTAGGGTTATGAACGGTATGTACGGTTTTTCTAGTGTTCCTGCTGAAGAATTGCGACGTCGTACCGCCGCATCATATCGGTGACATCGAATGAGCGCACGGCATACGCGATGCCATCCATCCCGCGCTTGCGCCCCGCTTCGTCAATGAGATGAAGGCGCTTAAGGATGTGCCCGATCCACTGCGCGTCGCCCATCTTTTCGACCGGTTGACCGATCAGTCGCGCGACTTTCTCACGCAGCGCGACCGCTTTGATCCAGACAGTGCCTTCGGCCCCGCGTGTCATCAGTTCCAGTGCTTGTAGCACCGCCTCTTCGCGTTCGCTGAGCGCCTTGCCTTCGCTGATCTGCTCGTCAGTCTCAGCAGCGGTGGCAATTGCATCAAGTAAGCCTTTTACTCCGCCCTGCTCCTCGAAGAATGCTGCCAGCGCAACGAGCGGCGACCACAGTTCACCCGAACGATTGTGGAGCGTGTGCAGTGTGGGACGTTCCGAGTAGTTGGTGTAGACCGTTCTGAAGTGAGTTAGCGCCAGTGTGTAAAGTTGATGGCGCAACCCCGCGCCGTCGAAATCCGGCGGAAAGGATGGTAGCTTCTTGTCCGTCCGGCGCATGGGGATGGCGATGCAGCGTGAGGCGAGAATATCTTCAAGTCCCGCAATCGCAGCGAGGATTTTAGGGGAATAGACATCAAACGCCTGCGGTTTCATATCTTCGCCGATGAGGCGGATGGCTGGCATCCCCTGCTTGTAGCCGCTGTTGAGCAACTGGCGGATCTGCTGCATGCCGGGATCTTTCGGGTTGTGGTAACGTTCGGCTTCGTCGATGCCGACGGTGCAGCTCGTGTAGTGGATGAGGCGAAACATCGACGGCCCGGTCGGGTCAGACGTGCTGACCATATTGAACGCCAGCGGCTGCATCACCCGCATCACGGTCGACTTGCCGCTGTTCTTCGGCCCGTTCAGCGCGAGATAGGGATAAGCGGGAAACATGGTGTAGAAGTACGTCCCAATCGTCCAGAGGGTCAGAATCGCGCTCTCGACCGGAGAACGGAAATCCACATAGCGGGTGAACAAATCGTGGACGTCACGAAAGACCTGTCCAGCGTCGACGGTCTCGCCGTTGAGAAACTTCTGGATATCGCTAAACCGCCAGCGCATCAGGAACTCGGAGCCTTCCGGCATGACCCGCAGCGCCACTTCATGACCGTCGAGCTTGATGATCTGCTCATCACTCAACCGCACGAGCTCGCGGGATGAGGTCACCAGATACGGCTGTGTGTTGAGTTTCTTGTCTTTGGTACGCTCGACGACCGACACGGTGACGATGGCCACATCGCGCTGAAAGCCGAGTGCCGGTGAGAGCAGTGGAATATCGTCGCCGAGAATCTGCGGCATACTGTCATCTTCTTCATCGTCCTGCTGCTTGCGTGCCGCCCGCAGCAGATCGTTGAACGCGCGACCTTTCATGCCCTGTTTCGCCAGAGCGGCGCGGAACTCGCTCAATTCCATTTCATCCAGATCGATGGCCTGGGTGAACAATGCCCGGATCGCATCCTTCTTCTCCAGACCATCGAGAAAAGCGACCCGCTCGATCTCGGCTTGCAGCCTTGTCTTGGCCTTGTTGTGCACCGCCTGCACATCCTCTTGG
>CALKIA010000417.1 GCA_937988705.1 uncultured Chloroflexota bacterium
GTGGCGCTCGGCGGCATCTTCCTCGGTTGGTGGGTGTACTGGCGCAAACCGCTGGTCGCGGGGCAGGTTGATCCGCTGGTGAATGTGCTCGGCCCGATTTACCCGGTGCTGCAAAACAAGTACTACTTCGACGAACTGTATGTGGCGGCGTTCGTTAAGCCGGCGCAGTGGTTCTCGAAGAATGTGGCCTATGAATTTCTTGATCGCGGCGTGATCGACGGCTTCCTGCATCTGGTGGCGCGCGTGTTTACGTGGATTGGCGACTTCATCAAGGTGATGAACATGTGGCTGATCGACGGTGTGGGCGACGGTGTCCCGGAACTGGTTGGACGGTTTGGCATTTACTTCCGTCGACTGCAAACCGGGCGCATCCAGACCTACATGCTGCTGCTTGCGATTGCCGCGCTGGTGATCGCTTTGGTCTTTGCGCTCTCAACGGGCGTCCTACAGGCTGCTCCGTAGGGGAGATGATAACGAACATGCTCATTTTCGGTTTCGATGTCCTTTCATTCTTAGTGTTTGCGCCCGCGCTGGTGGCGCTGCTGCTGGTGTTCATTCCCTCCGAACAGAAAGCCATTGCGCGCATCGTCGCGCTGGCGCTGTCGGCGGCGATTGGCGGGATTGCGGCGGCGGTATTCTTCGCTTATAACGCGACGGCAGCGGGCCAGCAGATGGCGTATCAGACCGAATGGTTCGGTCTGCTCGGCGCGTCGTGGCATGTCGGTGTTGACGGGGTGAGCGTCGCAATGGTGCTGCTCACCGGCATTTTGACGCCGCTGGCGGTACTGGTGAGCTGGGAAATCGAGGATCGCGTCAGTATGCATATGGCGCTGATCCTCTTTTTTGAGGCGGGGTTGTTCGGCGTGTTTGTCGCACAGGATCTGATGGTCTTCTTCCTGTTCTACGAACTGACGCTCGTCCCGATGTACTTCATCATCAACCAGTGGGGCGGCCCCAACCGCAAGTACGCGTCGACCAAGTTCTTCATCTACTCGCTCGGCGGTTCGCTCGGCATGCTGCTGGCGATCCAGTTGATCGGCATCACGGCGGGGACGTTCGACATCCCGACGCTGGTCGGTCAGCCGGATTTGTGGGTGCGCCTGACGCGTCCCGAAGGGCTGTTCCTCGGCATTCCGGTCAACACGGTCAAGGGGCTGGCGTTCCTCGGCTTCTTCATCGCCTTCAGCATCAAGGTGCCGATCTGGCCGTTCCATACGTGGCTGCCGGACGCGCACAGTGAAGCGCCGACAGCGGGATCGATGCTGCTGGCGGGCGTCATGCTCAAGCTCGGCGCGTATGGCTTCCTGCGTCTGGTGATTCCGCTGTTCCCCGATGTGTGGATCAGCGAAATTCAGATCCTTGGTCTGGTGACTAACTTCGCAACCTTCTTCGCTATCCTCGCCGTCATGGGGATTGTGCTGGGCGCGTTCGCCGCGTTCGGCCAAACCGACATCAAGCGGTTGGTGGCGTACAGCTCGGTCAATCACATGGGCTTCGTCGCTCTGGGGTTGGCGGTGACGGCGCTGGCGTACGGCCAGCAGTTCATGAACGGCGCGACGAGCCTGTCGCAGGACGCGATCATCGCCACGAACGGCGCGGTGATGCAAATGTTCAATCACGGGTTAAGTTCGGCAGGCATGTTCTTGCTCGCCGGCGCGATTTATCACAAAACGCATACCCGTGACATGACACAGTATGGCGGCTTGTGGGTGAAAGCGCCGATTTACGGCGGCGTGTTCATCTTCACGAGCATGGCGAGTCTCGGTTTGCCGGGGCTGAACGGCTTTGTGAGCGAATTCCTCGTGGTGCGCGGTTCGTGGACGGTCTTTACGACGCTGACGGCCATCGCCATGATCGGGCTGCTGTTCACGGGCGGTTACATCCTCAAGGGCATTCGCGCGGTGCTGCATGGGCCTTTCAACCTGCACTGGCGTGATTACAAGCTGGAAATCGACATGCGCGAATTCATCGCTATGGCGCCGCTCATGGTGCTCATGCTGATTACCGGGTTGGCGCCGAATTGGATTTTGTCGGTGATCAACGCTTCCGTAACCCAAATGTTCGGGGGATGAACTAGCATGGATGCAATCAATTTTCCTGTTTTAAGCCTCATCATCTTCATCCCCATCATCGCCGGGGTGTTGATGCTGTTCCTGCCGAAGGATCAGAAAGACCTCGTGCGCGGTCTGGCGATCGGCGCGGCGGCGGCGGTGTTTCTGCTGTCGTTGTTCGTCTACCTGAACTACAATGCGCGGGTCGATCAGATTGCGCAGCAGCAAGCCAACACGCTGACGATGGCTGGACGCGGTGCGGAACTGGCGGCGTTCAATCTTGAAAATTACGCGCCGGAGCTGGTGCAGGCGACGGGCACGGTGAGCGGCGGTTCGCTGACTTCGACGCAGATGTACAAAGATGGCATGGTGTTCGAAGAATATGTGCCGTGGCTGCCGCAGTTGGGCATCGCCTATCATGTCGGCGTGGACGGCCTGAGCATTCCGATGGTGCTGCTGACCGGCATGGTCGCAGTGGCGGGCGTGCTCGTGTCGTGGCGCATCGAAGACCGCACACGCGAATTCATGGCCTTCTTTATGCTGCTGGTCGCGGGCGTGTACGGCGTGTTTCTGGCTCAAGATGTTTTCATGCTGTTCTTTTTCTACGAACTCGCGATCTTTCCCATGTATCTGCTCATCGCCACCTGGGGGTGGGTGCAGTTACGCGAATATGCGGCGATGAAGCTAACGCTCTACATATTGATCGGCTCGGTGATCGCGCTGGTTGGGGTGATCGCCATGCTGTTCGTCGCCTCTGACTTCTATCAGAATGCGGGCGCCGGGGTATTTGAGGCGGCGAAGGCCGCGAATATTCTGCGCGCAGATACGCCCACGTTCAACTTCAACCTGACGTCGATCATGCTGGCGGCGGAAAACGGCGCGTTCAACGTCGCCGGGTACGCGGGCAACGATGCGCTGACGTTCGCGAAGTTCTGGTTCCCCTTCATCTTCATGGGCTTTGCGGTGCTGGCCGGTGTGTTCCCGTTCCACAACTGGAGCCCCGATGGTCACGTCGCTGCGCCGACCGCCGTCTCGATGATCCATGCGGGCGTGCTGATGAAGCTCGGCGCGTACGCGGCGCTGCGCATGGGGGTGCAGCTGCTGCCGGATGGCGCAGCGGTGCATCTACCGTGGATTGTGTTCCTGACGCTGATCAACGTGGTTTACGGGGCGTTCATCGCCTTCCGGCAGCGCGACTTCAAGTACGTCATCGGCTTCTCGTCGGTCAGCCATATGGGTTTGGTGAGCATGGGTTTTGCCACCATGAACCTGACGGGCATGGCAGGCGCAGGCTTGCAGATGTTCTCGCACGGCGCGATGACGGCACTGTTCTTCGGCTGCGTCGGGATGGTCTATGACCGCGCGCACACCCGCGATATTCCGAGCCTCGGCGGGTTCATCAAGGTGATGCCGTGGGTCGGGTTGGCCTTCATCGTCGGCGGTTTGACGAGCATGGGTATGCCGGGGTTGAGCGGTTTCATCGCCGAATTCCCGATCTTCGCGGGCATGTGGCGCGCTTCGGAGACTATCACGCTGAATATCGGCGCGTTCTCGCTGTCTAACTACTATTCAGTGATGGTGGTAATCGCTTCACTGGGTATCGTGATCACGGCCGCGTATGTGCTGCGCGTGACGAGTCAGGTGTTCTTCGGCGATTTTGACCGGGAGAAATTCCCGGACGTGGACGACATCACCCCGCGTGAACGGTTCGTGCTGCTGTTCCTCGGCACGCCGCTGGTTTTGCTGGGCATGCTGCCGTCGATCATGGCACCGATGCTGGAAGTCGGCTTGCGTCCGGTTCTGGCAATCTTAGGGGGCGGGGCGTAATATGGACTTCAACGTTTGGCAAAGCCTTCCGGTCGTTGCGCCGGAAATCGGCTTAACCATCATGGCAATCGTCGTGCTGGCGCTCGACCTGTCGCTGCCAGAAAGCAAGCGCCGCAATCTGGCGCTGGTGACAGGCGTCGGCTTGCTGGCGACGGCGCTGCTCTATCTGCTGTTCTGGTTCCCGACCGCGACCGTGCCGGATGCTTCGAGCGGGTTCGCTTTCGGCGTACAGGAAGGGCTGTACTGGGGCGGCATGGTGCGCCATGACTCGCTGGCGCAAATCTTCAAGGTGATTGTGCTGATCGCCGGTGGCCTGACCGCGCTCATGTCGATTGACGTGAAGGGCATCGGCCGCAAAGGCGAATTCTACCTGATCCTGATCGTCTCGACGTTGGGCGCAAGCCTGATGGCGGGCGCATCCGACCTGATCATGGTCTTTCTCGCGCTGGAAACGACGACCATCCCGCTCTATATTCTCGCGGCTTTCAAGCGTGAAGACGGGCGTTCGTCCGAAAGCGGGATGAAGTACTTCCTGTTTGGCTCGTTCGCGTCTGGTCTGCTGCTCTACGGTTTGAGCCTGCTGTACGGGTTCACGGGGCAGACGAGCTTCACGGGGATTTCGGCGTATCTCGGCAGTGCGGCGTTCAACTTTAACGCCGTCCCGGTGCTGGGGTCGCTCACGCTGATCATCGTGGGTTTCGGCTTCAAGATCAGCGCCGCACCGTTCCACTTCTGGACGCCCGATGTCTACGAAGGCGCGCCCACCCCTGTCACCGCGTTTCTGAGTGTGGCGAGTAAAGCGGCCTCTTTCGCGCTGATGGTGCGCTTCTTGCTGGGAGTCTTCCCGCAAACGCTGGTCATCAACGGTCAGGAAATTCAAGGTTTCTGGGTCAATCTGGCGTCGGTGCTGGCGATCATCTCGATGACCCTCGGCAACCTCGTCGCGCTGGGGCAGAAGAACATCAAGCGTCTGCTGGCGTATTCGTCGATTGCGCAGGCGGGCTACACCCTGATCGGTGTGGCGGCCCTGCAAGCGCACAGCGATACGAGCATCGCCGCGATCGCCTTCTACATGTTCATGTACACGTTCACGAACCTGCTGGCCTTCGCGGTTATAATCTTGTTCAGCGAAGCGACGGGCAGCGAAAAGATCACGGATCTGGCCGGCCTGAGCCGCCGCAATCCGATGCTGGCGCTGGCGATGACGATTGCGCTGCTGTCGCTGGGCGGCGTGCCCCCAGCGGCGGGTTTTATCGGCAAGTTCTTCCTGTTCCAGTCCGCCGTGGAAGCGAACCTGATCGGGTTGGCGATGATCGGCGTGCTGAACTCGATTGTGGCGCTGTACTACTACCTCGTGGTCATCAAGATCATGTACGTGGATCGCAGCGAAGATGAAGACAAGCCGATCCCGGTGTCGCGCCCGTATGTGTGGGTGCTCGCCGTGACGGTGCTGGCGGTCATTCTGCTCGGTACGGTGCTCGTCAGCCCGATCTTCGATTGGGCCGTGCGCGGCGCCGCCGGGTTGTTCGCGTAAACAAAACGCTTCAAGTCGTTGGGGGAGAGTATGATAAGGTGAAAAACCCCTCACCCCCGACCCCTCTCCCACGCAAGCGGGGCGAGGGGAGACGACGCGAGCGGTGTTGGTTTCTCTCCCTGAATTCGGAGAAAGTGGGGGTAGGGTCGGATGATGTCGCCGTACCTCGACAATGACAAGACAGTGTGTAGGGACGTTCTGTACGGCGCCCATGGCTCTGATTTGAGGAGCGACGGACGCGGTGCAGAGCGTCCCTACCGCCCTCAGATGAATATTCGGCAAAAATGAACAAGATTTTGATCTTTGCAATATGTTTGTGATAGAATGCGCGAATGCTAATCTAGGAGCAATATGAGCAACCAGCCGCCATCGCGCGCAAAGAATATGGCGTATGCCGTGGTCGCGGGGCAGTCCGGGTGCTGGACATTGATGATCATTATGATCGCATTGTTTGGCGGACTAGCGCTGGATGCAGTGTTTGGGCTGCGGGGTCCGTTTACCATCGGATTGCTGCTGTTGAGTATCCCTTTCAGCCTGTTTATCATGGTGCGTCTCGCGCTGAGTGCGGTTAATCAGATTACGCCCACTCAGACGAACAATTTACGGAAATCATCTGAATCGCACGCAGAGGAGGACGATCTTTGAGAGAAATAGTTAGGTATCGCAGCAGAGGAGAGCCAGCATGAACGCTACCCAACGCGGGGCTATTGGGTGTTTAGGGCTGATCCTATTTTTGGTCGCGTGCGCCGCGATCACCTTCGGGGTACTGCCCGCGGTTAACACGGCCGTGGCGATCCCGGTGATCATGGTGCCGGGTGAACCCTATGATCCGTCGCTTCCCGCTGAAAGCTTCCGGTGGACGAATACGCTGACCGCGACCGTAACGGCGAGCATCTTTGTTCTGCTGTTTGCGTTCTTCGCGTGGCGTTCGTCGCAGGGCTGGAAGCGTGAAGTTCCGAGCCGTTTCCAATCGTGGGTGGAACTGCTCGGTGGATTCATCTATGACTTTACGAAAGGCATGGCGGGCGCTCGCGCTCGTTGGGTCTTCCCGTTGGTCGCCACGATCTTTGTGTTCCTGCTCGCGACGAACTGGATGAAACTGCTGCCCGGCATCGAAAGCGTGGGTGTCATGCACTGCGCGGAAGCCGGTCTGAGCGGGTATCCGGCGGTACGCGCGGGTGGTGCGTTCCAGTTGTATGTGGATCGTCCGCTGTATGCGGGTGAAGACGCGACCGAAGCTTCGTACGAGGCCTGCAGCAGCTTCTTCCATCACGGCGATGTGCACGCTCCCGAAGCGGCAGCGCTGACGGCGGCGGCGGATCACCTGTTTGACGAGGAAGCCACGCTCGTTGAAGAATTGACGGCGCAGGGCGCGGATGCCGCGACCATCGATGCCGAAGTGAACGCGCTCCGCCTGGAAGTCACCGAATCGGTGTACCACGAAGCAACGCTGCCGCTCAGCGCGGATCAACTGCGCGACGGAGCGTTCCCGTACATCTTCATCGTGACTCCGTTCTATCGCGGCGCGTCGACCGACTTGAACCTGACGATTGCGCTGGCGTTGATTTCGGTGTTCTCCATCCAGTACTTCGGGGTGAAGGCGCAAGGCCCGAACTACTTCCAGAAGTTCATCAACCTCCGGGCGCTCGGTAACGCGGGCAAGAAACCGCTCGGCGTGATCGACTTCGGCGTCGGGTTGATCGAAATCATCTCGGAAATCGGTAAGATCATTTCGCTGGCCTTCCGTCTTTTCGGCAATATGTTCGCCGGCGGCATTCTGCTGATCGTTATGTCCTTCCTGGTCGCGGCGATTCTGCCGATGGTCTTCTACGGCCTGGAAATCATCATCACGACGATCCAAGCGCTGGTGTTTGCAGTACTCACGCTCGTGTTCGTGTCGCAGGCGATGGAAGGTCATCACGGCGACGAAGAACATCATGAAGAACATTCCGATCAACACGCTTAAAACACTCACATCTAGGAGAGGGTAACAAATGGAAGGTCTCGACGTTGGTTTGAAGGCAATTGGCGCTGGTCTGGCGATGGTTGGCGCTTTTGGTCCCGGCATTGGTATCGGTTTGCTGGTGCAGGGCGCGATGCAGGGTATTGGTCGCAACCCGGACGCCGCTGGTCAGATTCAGACGAACATGATTCTTGGTATCGTGTTCGCTGAAGCCATTTCGATCTATGCGCTGGTGGTCGCGCTGATCATCCTGTTCGTGCTTTAATGCAGACAGGAGTGTACACCATGAAACGGTCAACATTGCTCCGGTTGATGATGGTGCTCGCCCTTGCTCTGAGCATGGCGATCACGGTTGTCGCCTACGCGCAAGAAGCGACGCCTGAACCGACAACCGCGGAAGCGGCGGCGGGCGAAGGTGAAGCGGTGGTTGCTGAGGCCGCTCCCGTGGAAGCTTCGACCAACCCCCTGACGCCGCTCGGCATCAACGTTGGTTTCTTGCTGGCGCAGCTCCTGAACTTCGGTCTGCTGTTCGGTCTGCTGGGCTGGTTCCTGTGGAACCCCCTGATGAACATGCTGGACAACCGCGCCGTGAAGATCCAAAAGGGTCTGGAAGACGCGGCGAAGGCCGCCAATGAACGGCGCAACGCCGAAGCCGAAGCCGAGAAGATTCTCGCGGCGGCGCGCGCGGATGCCGCTCGTGTGGTCGAAGAAGCGCGTGCGCGTGGTGAAGAAGTCGCGCGGGGCGTCGAAACGACCGCCCGCAGCGAAGCGGAAACCATCCGCACCGATGCGCGGGCCCGGGCGACCGAAGAACGTGATCGTCAGTTGGCGGATGTGCGCACGCAAGTGGCGGCGATCTCCGTGGCGCTGGCGCAGCGTTTGATCGGCGAGAGCATCGACGAGAAACGTCAGCAGGCGCTGATCAACGACTTCTTCGCGAAAGTCCCGGCGGACGCTCGTGCGCTCGCGGGTCAGAGCGTGGAAGTGGTGAGCGCACTGCCGTTGAATGACGCGGAAAAGCAGCAGATTCAGAGCCAGATTGGCGCGACGGAGATTTCGTACAGCGTTGATCCGGGCATCCTCGGCGGTCTGGTGCTCCGCACTCAGCAGCGTGTGGTGGATGGCAGCGTCCGTTCGAACCTCGAGACGCTCGCGGGTCGCCTCCGCTAAGTTCCGCGGAAAGTGTAAGCCAAGACAAATCGCGCCGGGCGACAATCCGGCGCGTTTTTGTTTATAATCGACCCCACCAAAAGAAAACCATAGGGGCGATCCGGTGTGGTCTTTAGCGTCAAGTTAGGCTTTTTGACCGCCCCTCACCCCCAGCCCCTCTCCCACGCAAGCGGGGAGAGGGGAGACTACCGGGGCAACATGCCGATTTTGTGTAGGGACGCGCAACGGCGCGTCCGGTTGCTGAAAAAATGATAGACGCCACGTTGTGCGTCCCTACTGATACTGATTTGATAACGAGGAGGACGGCAGTCGTCGTCCCGATAACCGATGATTACCTTACGAAAACTCCTAGAAGATTTACCCCAGAACACTATCGTCACGGGCGATATAGACACGGTGATCAGCGCGCCGGTCGTCGAAGCGGATGCTGAACTCGTGCTGGGTGGTGTGTTCGTCGCGCGGATTGGCCTGTCGGTCGATGGGCATGACTTTATCCCGCGCGCCATCGAGAAGGGGGCGGCGGCCATCATCGGGGAGCGGCCACGTGCCGAACTGCCCGCCTTCGACGTGCCGTATGTGCAGGTCGAGGATGCGCAGCAGGCGACGGGTTACCTCGCGGCGGCGTATCACGACCACCCCTCGCGTAAACTGATCGTGATCGGCGTGACCGGGACGGATGGCAAGACGACCACCAGCACCCTGATTCACCGGATTTTACTTGCTGAGCGTCATAGCCCAGCAGGCTTAATTAGTACGCTTGGCGCTCAGATTGGTCAGGGTTGGATCGATACAGGTTTCCATGTCACTACGCCGAGTGCGCCACAGATTCAGGCATTTCTGGCGCAGATGGTGGCGCAACACATGCAATACGTCGTACTTGAGATGACGAGCCATGGGCTGGCGCAAGGGCGGCTGAACGGCGTGGACATCGATGTGGCAGTGCTGACCAACCTTACCCACGAGCACATGGATTACCACCAGACCTTCGAGAATTACCGCGCTGCGAAAGGGCGCATGTTCGCGATGCTCGGCACGAGCTACCGCAAACCTAAGCAGGCGAAAATCAGCGTGATCAATGCTGATGATGAGAATGCTGCATATTTCAAGGCGTTCAAAGCGGATCGGACTATCACCTATGGGATCGATTCGACGGACGCAGACGTTCGCGGATCGGACATTGTGGAACGTTCTGGGTATACCGAGTTCATTGCACACTTTGAGGGGCGAATCGAACGATTCCCTCAGCCCTTGGGTGGACGTTTCAACGTCTATAACTCGTTGGCGGCTATCAGTGCCGTACGTGCCCTTGGCGCGACCTTGGATGCGATCCAACGTGGAATACCGAGCGTGACGGCGATCCCCGGACGGATGGAACGCGTCGATTCGGGTCAGCCGTATATCGCGCTGGTCGATTTCGCGCATACGCCCAACGCGCTCGAAAAGGCGCTGACGGCTGCGCGGACGCTGACCAGCGGGCGCGTGATCTGTGTATTTGGCTGCGCGGGGCTGCGCGACCGCGACAAGCGGCACATGATGCCGGAAATCGCCGTCAAGCTGGCGGATTTCAGCATCTTCACGGCGGAAGACCCACGCACCGAGTCGCTGGACGAGATCTTGCAGACGATGGCCGACGCGGCGACGGCGGCGGGCGGTGTGGAAGGGCGAACCTTCAGCCGCGTGCGTGATCGCGGGCAGGCGCTCTATGCGGCGTGTCAGCGGGCACGGGCGGGCGATGTGGTCATCGCGTGCGGCAAAGGTCACGAGCAGAGCATGGCATTCGGCAAAGTCGAGTATCTGTGGGATGACCGCAAGGCGCTGCGGGCGGCGATCAACGGTGCGCCGCTCAAGACGCTGCCGACGGCGGAGTGAAGCAGCAGGCAGCGGTGGGCAAGCGTCCAGTGACGCGCTTACAAAACGTGTTAGAATTCGCTCGTCTGCAAGAGGAGACAGCACACAGTATGCTCGATTTGGGAATCGTCATCCTCAATTGGAACACACGCGACCTGCTGCAGCGCTGTCTGGAGACGGTTTATGCCAGTCAGGGCGACATCACCTATCAAGTGGTGGTGGTCGATAATTCCTCGACGGACGGCAGCGCTGCGATGGTGCACGAGCATTTTCCGCAGGCCACGCTGATCGCTCGCACGGAGAACGACGGCTATTCCGCCGGGAACAACGTCGGGCTGCGCGCGTTGGGCTTCCAGGGCAAGGGGAACACGGCCAAAGATGCGCCGCGCTACGCACTGCTGCTCAATCCCGATACCGAAGTGCCGCCCGACGTTTTCGCGCATATGGTCGCGTGGATGGACACTCGAACGGATGTCGGGGCAGCGGGCGTCAAGCTGGTGCTGCCCGATGGCACACTCGATAAAGCCTGTCGCCGCGCCTTCCCCACGCCGACAGTGTCACTCTATCACTTCAGTGGGTTGGGCAAAGTCTTTCCGAACAGTCCCCGATTCGCGCGCTATAATATGACCTACCTCAGTTCGGACGTAGAAACCGAAGTCGACTCAGTGGTTGGGGCGTACATGCAAGTCCGCCGCGAAGCTTTGGATGCGGTTGGATTGCTAGATGAAGTGTTCTTCATGTACGGAGAGGATCTCGATTGGGCGTTCCGCATCAAAAGCGCCGGGTGGAAAATCGTGTATCACCCGCAAGTCGCGGTCAAGCACGTCAAACGGGCAGCGAGCCGCCAGAGCCAGAAGGCACAGTTCGAATTCTGGCGAGCGATGCTGATCTTTTACCGGAAACATTACCGAGCGACGACGCCGCTGTGGCTGCACAGCCTGATCATGCTGGGGCTGCTGATGAAGGGCGGGCGGGGGTTATGGACGGAGATGCGTCATCCCATATACACACCCTAGAATATCCTGCGCCGCAGGTTCGGCGGTCGCAGCGGGTGAAGCGGATACTCGATATCACGCTGGTCGCGTTGGATGCGCTGATGCTCGGCACGGCGTTCGTCTTCGGCTATCTGGCGCGTATGACGCTGCCCCTCTTCCGGATTCCGTCTGGCCCACCCGAATTTATGCAATATCTGCTGACGATGTTCCTGCATATCGGGATCATCATGGGGCTGTTTTACACATCGCGGCTGTATCATCAGGGACGGGCGATCAGCCGCATTGATCAGGGGCGCGAGATCATCGGGACGATCACCGTCGGCGCGCTGCTGGTCAACGGCATTCAGGACTTACTCTTCCGCAGCCTGATTTACGATCTGGTTGAATACCCGCGCAGTATGCTGTTCTACGTGTGGGTCTTCAGCATGATTCTGGTGATCATCGGGCGCGAATTCCACCAGTCGATCCGCCTGCGCTTACGCTTGTCCGGTGTCGAACGGGCGAATTTGCTGATTGTGGGCATGGGCAAGATCGCGAAGGATATCGCCCGCACGATCCAGAGTCGCCCTGACCTCGGCTATAACATCGTCGGCGTGGTGCCCCTGCGCTCCAAGAATAAAGAGAATGCCTTTGGTGTGCCCGTGCTGGGTGATTCGCGCGATTTGCCGTACCTGATCGATACCTATGGCGTCGAACAGATCATCATCGCGGTGCCGGATGCCGCCCGCGAGGAACTCACCGATTTGATTGCCATGTGCCGCCGCGGGCAGGTGGATATCAAGCTGTATCCTGACGTGTTCTCGTATATGACGCGCGACATCAGCGTGGATGACCTCGGCGGGACGCCGCTCATCACCGTGCGTGATATTGCGCTGCGCGGCTGGAAGATGAGCCTCAAGCGGGCGATGGACGGGATCGCCTCGTTGTTCGGGCTGATCTTCCTGTCGCCGTTCATGCTGCTGACTGCGATCCTCATCCGTTGGGAATCGCCGGGGCCGGTGTTCTATACGCAGGAACGCATGGGCATGGACGAGCGTCCCTTCCCGATGATCAAGTTCCGCACAATGCGTAACGATGCGGAACAGGCTGGCCCCGGCTGGACAGTGCAGAATGATCCGCGCGTGACCCGTTTGGGGCGCTTTATGCGGAGGACGAGCTGGGATGAGATTCCGCAGCTGATCAACGTGCTGGTGGGCGATATGAGCCTCGTTGGGCCGCGCCCGGAGCGTCCGGTCTACGTGCGCCAATTCAGCCAGAGCATTCCCCGTTACATGGAACGCCATCGCGAAAAGGCGGGTATGACCGGTTGGGCGCAGGTCAATGGCTTGCGCGGCGATACCTCTATCGAAGAACGTACCCAGTATGACCTATGGTACGTTGAGAACTGGTCGGCGTGGCTGGATATCAAGATCATCATCCGCACCGTCTGGAACACGGTTTTACGACGCGACGAAAACGCCTACTGAGCATCTGGTGGTATGAACCGACAACTGTATCTGATCCTGATCACGGCGGCGCTGCTGTTCGGCGCGGCGTTCCGGGCGACGGGTATCGATCAGATGAGCGACATGGTGCACTACGATGAAGCCTACTATGCGGTTGATGCGCTTTCACTGATCGAACAGCCGCGATTGGCGCCCTTTTTCCCTGACAACTTCGGACGCGAGAGCCTGTGGATGTACTGGCTGATGCCCGCGCTGGCGACGTTCGGCGCGGATGCGTTTGCGCTGCGCGTGACCGCCTTCTTCACTTCGATGCTGACGCTGGCGGCGGTCGGTCTGCTGGCACGCGTGCTGCTTGGTCGGCGCAGCGCCGTAGGGACGGTCGCGGCGCTGGCCGTGTTGTTCTGGCATGTGCTGTTCAGTCATCTGGCGTTTCGAGCGCTGCTCTACCCGCTGATGGGGGCGCTGGCGTTCGCGTGTCTGTGGACGGCATGGCGCACCAATCGCCTCAAGCACTGGATCATGACAGGTGGGGCGTTCGGCTTACTGAGCTATACCTATTTCGCGGCGCGCGGCTGGATCGCGCTGGCGCTGCTCTTGCTGCTGATCGGCGTCATCGTGGATCGGCGGCGGTGGCGTGGCAGTCTGATGGCGGCGATCCTCAGCGGCGCCATCAGCGCGCCGTTGGTGCTCTACCTGCTGACGAACCCGGCCTCCGGTCAGCGGGTGGATCAGGTGGCGATCAGCACGGTGAGCGAACTGATCAGCAACCTCGGCGTATGGCTCAACGTGTGGATCGGTCACGGCACAGATGATCCGATGTATAACCTGAGCGGGCGGCCGATCTTCGATGCGCCGCTGGCCTTGGTGGGCGTGGTGGGGATCGTCGCTATGGCGATACGACCCCTCACCCCCGACCCCTCTCCCACGCAAGCGGGGAGAGGGGAGAAGACTGTATCCGTAGTCGGACGCGTTGTTGCGCGTCCCTACGGTGTGGTGTTGTTTGTTATGGTGTTAGCGGGGGTGTCGGTGGCGCCCGCGGTGCTGACCACCGAACCGCTCAAATGGCTGCGCGCGATTGGTCTGATCGTGCCGCTGGCGCTGGTGCTGGGCGCGGGGTTGGCTGCGATTGAACAGGCGCTGCGCGGCCAACCTCACCCCCCGTCCCCCTCTCCTAGAGGCGAGGGGGTGCGCCGTTGGGCGTGGGTGATCCCGGCGGTGCTGGTGGCATGGGCGGGCGTCAACTCGGCGCGCGCCTTTCAAGCATGGGTGAGCAGTGACGACCTCTACATGCCGATGGAACAGCATCTATATCGCGGCATCGACGAAATCGCGGTGACTGCGCCCACGGATACCCCTGTGTATTTCGCGCCGTTTACTGATGATCATCCCGTGCTGCGCTTCCGCGAATGGCGTCTAGGTGAGCGTCCGGTCGCGGCCTTCAAGTCGGTCGACTGCCTGCCGCTGACCACCTTAGGTGCTACCTATTTTGCCCTGAATGCTTACGAGGGCGATCTGGGCAGCCAGTTGGCGCGCTGGCGCGACGTGCTGTTGGTCACCGAAGAGGCGAGCGATGCGCCGCAGTATACGCTCGTGACGGTTGCCTCGGAGAGCGTGCCGTTCGCACCGCAGGCAACGTTCGGTGAGCGGATCGCGGCGCGGTTGGCCAGCTACCTCCCCGCGGTGGTACGGATCGGCGGAACGATCAGCCTCGATGTGGCGCTGCGTCGTGTGGGCGGCGTCGACGAAGCCTACACGCTCTTTCTGCACACCTATCCCTTTTACGAAACCCGCCTCATCACGCAGTCTGACCAACCCATCTGCCCGTCGTATCCGCCGCAGTTGTGGCGAGATGACGAGACGATGATCCTGCATTATGATTTGCCTGTTCCTGCCCAACCGGGTGAATACCGGCTGGCACTGGGCATGTATACCAGCGCGACGGGGGAACGGCTGTCCTTTGGCAGCGGGGAAGATGTGGCGATTATTGGGACGATCCGGGTCGAGGGGTGAGCATGGATATCAAAACGCTGACCGAACACATGCACGCGTTTGTCGAGGCGAAGGGGTGGTATCGCGACGATACCAAGCGCCCGCAGACGCCGCGCAATCTGGCGATTTCGCTGGTGCTGGAAGCGAGCGAAGTGCTGGAGCTGTTTCAATGGGATGAGCAGCTGCGCGCACCCGATGAACTGCCGGGTGAATTGGCGGATGTGCTGCTCTATCTGCTGCAAATCGCCAGCATCAGCGGCGTTGATCTGGAGCAGGCGGTCATGGACAAGCTCAAGATCAACTATGGGCGCGTCTGGGATCAAGACGAGAAGTAGTCAACCACAAAGAGTGACGACTAAAGAAAGAATAAATTCAAGGCAAAGGCGCAAAGTGAAAGTGTAGGGACGAGGCACGCCTCGTCCTCTAAAGTATATTTTAGGGTTCAGGAAGGTTCAAGGTAGAGAAAACAGTCCGGAGGGGGTAAGATTGCTCAATATAAGAGCATGGTGTAATGATAGGACGAGGCATGCCTCGTCCCTACAAGAAATCAAGGAGCGTGCATGTCGTCGCAAGCGTTAACTTCCCCGCGCGAAGATTTTTCCGAGTGGTACAACGAGATCGTGTACCGCGCTGATCTGGCGGCAGCGTCGCCGGTGCGCGGCTGCGTCATCATCAAGCCGTATGGGTACGAACTCTGGGAGGGCATCAAGGGGGCGCTGGATCGTCGTTTCAAGGCGACCGGACATCAGAACGCCTACTTCCCGCTGCTCATCCCGATGAGCTTCCTGCAGCGCGAAGCCGAACACGTCGAAGGGTTCAGCCCGGAATTGGCGGTTGTGACCATCGGCGGTGGGAAAGAGCTTGAAGAACCCTATGTCATCCGGCCGACCTCGGAAACGATCATCGGCGATGCCTTCAAGAAGTGGATTCAGTCGTATCGCGACCTGCCGCTGCTCATGAACCAGTGGGCGAACGTGGTGCGCTGGGAAATGCGCACGCGGCCGTTCCTGCGCACGATGGAATTCCTGTGGCAGGAAGGGCACACCGCGCACGCGACCCACGACGAAGCCGAAGCCGAAACGATGCAGATGCTTGACGTGTACGCCGATGTAGCGATCAACGAGGCGGCAATCCCCGTCATCAAGGGGCTGAAAAGCAACAAGGAACGCTTTGCGGGCGCGCTGCGCACGTTCAGCATCGAAGGCATGATGGGCGACAAAAAGGCGCTGCAATGCGGCACGAGCCACAACCTCGGCCAGAATTTTGCCAAAGCCTTCGAGATTCAGTTTGTGGACGAAAATAACCAGCGGCAATTCTGCTGGACGACCTCGTGGGGCATGAGCACGCGCATGGTGGGTGCAGTCGTCATGGCGCACGGCGATGAGAAGGGGCTGCGTCTGCCGCCGCGGCTCGCGCCGTATCAGGTGGTGATCGTGCCGATCTTCAAGACGGACGATGATCGCGGTGTGGTGATGGAGAACGTCGAACGGCTGAAGCGCGAACTCGTCGCCCACGATATCCGCGTGCATGTTGACACCCGTGACTATCAACCCGGCTTCAAATTCAATGACTGGGAAATGCGCGGCGTGCCGGTGCGGCTCGAACTCGGCCCGCGTGACGTAGCGAACAATGCGGTCGTGGCCGCGCGGCGCGATAAGCCCGGTAAAGAGGGCAAGCGCGTGCTGACTCAGGACAACATCAGCGCCAGCATCCGCGACCTGCTGATCGAAATTCAGGCGAACATGCTGCAACAGGCGACCGAATTCCGCGACGCCAACATCTTCGACGTGAAGTCGTACGACGAACTCAAGGGCGTGGTGGAACAGGGCGGGTTCGCGCGCGGCTGGTGGGCCGGTACGGACGACGAAGAATTGGCCATCAAGGCGGAGATCGGTGCGACGCATCGCTGTTACCCGCTGGATCAGCCGGGCGGCACGGGAACCTGCTTCTATACCGGGCGTCCCGCCGAGCGCGTCGCCATTTTCGCGAAGGCGTATTAAGCCGTTTCACGCTCAACCCGAGCAGGCTAGCCATTCCCCCAATAACTGGACGTTTTGCATGGACGAAGTGCGCTTCGTCCTTGCCGTTTATTTGTTACGACGAGTATCCGGATGCTATTTGTGACGGGGCGCACGAATAAACCCTTGTTTTTTTCATAGAGAATTTATAGAG
>CALKIA010000418.1 GCA_937988705.1 uncultured Chloroflexota bacterium
CGGTGGGGGGCAATTGGCCCGGTTATCCCGATGCGACCACCGAATTCCCGCAGCGTCTGTTGATCGACTATGTGCGGGTCTACCAATTAGAAACCTAGTGCAAACTGAACATAAACCTTTTTCTGGTTTCTAATATAATTGGAGTCGAGATCACGTCTGTTGTCTGCCCTTCAGTGCCCCATTAAGCGTGTGCAGAAAACCGAAGAACAGCTCGGTTGGAGGACATCATGCGGCTTGGCACCAATCACTTCGCGGAGACATTCTCAGACAAATTCATTCAACCGGGAACCATCAGCGAGCTGCTGCGCAACGACGAGTTCGAGCAGCTCGCCGGACTCATTCAGCAAGCCCAGATTGCGACGACTGCCAACCGCGACCCGAATATTGCCACGCTGTTAACGCTGACTCGGCACTTATGTCTGGCACTACACCAGTGCGGTCAGGAACTACACTGGCACCAGGATGCCGGCGAAAACGCCTATTACCGCAAGGAAGCTCTAGAAGCCACGCTCTATTCGGTGCTCGACCTCGCGGACGAGCTGCTCCGCTCGCCGCCCTCCCCCACACGACTGGCATCCCCTACCGAATCGTCCGGGCAGCGGGCTGGGAAGGCGAACACGCATACGCCCTCGAAGAATAAGAAGGGGTGGAGTGAGCATGTCCGGCAGTTACTCCCCTGGGTGCCAGTACCCACGAAATCGGATCGTGTCATCACCCCTACTGTGACCCGAACGCTGCCAGCTCTCCCCCAACGCGCCGAGCAGCAGCTCGTGATTTACACGCTCGGTACCTTCCAAGTCTACTGCAATGACGAACTGCTCAAAAATTGGACTAGTCGTAAAGGGCTGCTGATCTTCAAGTATTTGCTGCTCAACCGGGGCACGGCGACGAACAAAGAGCGCTTGATGGATGTTTTCTGGCCGGACTCCACCGCCGACGCCGCCCGCAACAACCTCAACGTGGCGATCTACGGTTTGCGCCAGACGCTGCGGCGTCCCGGCAGCAGCTTCTCGCATATCCTCTTTCAGGAAGATCATTATCTCCTCAATCCGGAGCTGTACATCTGGTTGGACTATGAGGAGTTTTTCGAGGCTTATCAGACGGCTCAGCGGCTGGAACAAGCTGGCGACAGCGCCGCCGCGCTGCGCGCCTATCAATCGGCAGAAATGCTCTATCAGGGCGAGTTCATGGCCGATGGCCTCTATGAAGACTGGATGCACAGCCAGCGGCAGCTGCTCCAAAGCAATTACCTGAGCCTGTTGGATAAATTAAGCCAACTGTATCTTGAAACCAATGACTATGCGGCCTGCATGACGGTATGTAACAAGATGCTCACCGTCGATCCGTGCATCGAGGAGGCGCATCGGCAGATCATGATGTGCTACAGTCGGCAGGGGCAGCTGTATCTGGCCCAGCGCCAGTATCACTGGTGCGTGAGCGCACTGGAAGAAAACCTCGAAGTCCCACCCAGTGACGAAACCACCGCGCTGTACGACCAGCTGATCAGTGGTGAAGCGATTTAAAAGCCGCGCCCGACCAGACTTAATTCTGAAAAACGTAAACTACAAGTGGGCATTTTAGCGCCAATTAAGTGCGAACAAATCAAATAGAAACGGTTCATGAACCTCATACTAACCGCTGTTTGCTAAGTTCAAGGAGTTCAAAATGCCTATCGAAAGTGTCGTTAAACCCCTGACTGGTGACTTTACTCTCGTGTCGCGCGATCCCAATGGCATGGTTCCGGAAACCACCATCCTGCGGGCCACCGATGAATGGGCGGTCGACGTCAGCTGGAACATCAGCGGGGCGGCGGCAGAATTTGTCGATCAGTCGAAGATGTGGACGGTCACCCTGTTCCTCGAATCCATGGGCACAGGCTTTGAGGGTCCGGTTGGCAAGCTGCAGGTGCCAGCGATGGGCGGGCTGGTTCAGGAATACGGCCCGCACACCATCACCATTGCTGCGAATCTGGCGCTGGCAGAGGGGAATACGTCCCGAACCTACAAGCTGGTCGGGGTCCTGACGCTGGCGCAAGGCACGACGCCGCTGCCGATCGCGGGTTACCACGAAGGCCCCATCCTGCAGTTCTATCTCCCGTAATGCCAATCAAGCATCAGCTGCACGCACTATGCCCGGCGGCGCCGCTGTGCCGCCGGGCACTTACTATTCCAAACGACAGGAGGACTAGATGAACGATCAGCCTGCTCACAGACCCGACCATGTCGACGAACTCGCTCGGATCAAGGGAATCAAGGATGCACGGCAGCAGCTTCTCCGGGATAAACTGGGCATCCGCACCTTTCACGATTTGGCGAACGCTTCCCCGGAAGTGATCCTCAGCCTGTTTCGTGCCGAGAATCATCCGGTATCGCTCAGCAGCGTCGAAGCATGGATCCGTGAAGCTGCCCAACTGGCGCCGACTTCCGTACCGCCGGTGCCAGCGCCACTGCCTACCGCGCCTCGGGGCGAAGACTGGCATGCCTTCGCGCTGTTCGTAGTGGAATTTCAGGAACGGACTTCCACTGATGGCGTTGTAGAACGCCGCACCAAAGTCCACCATATGGAAACCGATCAGGACTCCGTATGGGAAGGTATGGACTGCCAATCTGTATCTGTATGGATGGCGGGCGAGCTGCATGACCACATCGAGACTTCCCCGGTTGCCACCCAGCAACCACCCGTTACGCCCGTTACCGACAGCCCACAGCTCGGCCTTACGACTTTTAACGAGCGGCTCGAACGGCTTTTGGCGACGGTGCAGCACCTCACACCCGCAGACAGCTCTACTCAACCAGCTCCAGCCATTATGGCGAAGGAAACCGCTCAAGTCGCGCCGCCAGCCGCGGCCCTCCCCCAGCCCGCCGGTGATTTCAGTCCAACGCTCAGCCAGCTCATCCAGCGGATCGAAACGAAAGGAAGGAAACCCGTCGGCGTCGTACCTGCACCACCGATCACGCTACTACCGCCGCCCGATGCCGCGTTCAGCCCGGCTCTACAGCGGTTGCTGGAGCGCTATCGGCACATGGGAACGCTGTGAAGGGGTGAGCGGAGTTGACAGGATGCGTCTGGGGAAATTCACGCAGTGCAAGTTGACTGCCTCTACTCTTCCGAGAAAGCGGCAGCTGAGAAATGCAGGCCGGGGTTCGTCGGTGTCTCGGACATCTGCAAGTCGCTGCCGTCGATATAGACGTGCAGAGTCTTGGTCACGCCTTTGGCGCTGTAGACGATGGTGTGTTCGCCTTGATACAGCCCCGCCTCATTCAATTCCTGCAGCAGCGAATGCAGCGAGCCCAGCTTGTAGACCAGCTTGTTATAGTCCATCAGTTCTTCCCTTTCACCGGATACCCACTAATGTAAACCACGTATAACGATTATTGAGTAAATGTTGTCCACCGGATCAGGGATTATGTGAAATCTACACAGTTTTATTTAGAATTGACTTAATAGTGGGAGAGCAGTTTGTGTGCCCACCCGCAACGGGTCGCGTCATCGGCGGCGTGCCATGGTCAGCTGCATCCCCATCCAGCGCGGGGTTGAGGATATTGCGACCGCATCGCCTGAGTTTACCCGGCTCGGCTGCCAGTCGATTTTGGTCGCTGCCTGCGCGCACATGCAGGATAGCGCCTGCCTAAAAGCCTTCGCTTGCTATTTAGACAATCATCATTAATTATAGCGACATAAATCAGCCAAAGACTGATGCAGCTATTCCGTTTGTAGATACGGCTATGATATACTCCACAGGCGTTGGGCTGGATAATTCCGCTATCGGAACGAATATGAACAACTTACATGGGGTGGATGCTTGAACTACAGGACACGTTCTCTCCTGGTCAATGCGCCCTTAGACTTCGCCGTAGCCTCCGGTGCATACCTACTGACATTCTCAATCCGTCTGATTGGATTACCTTCGTCGGAATTCCACATCGAATTCATTTTGCTCTCCGCGCTGATTCTCATCGCGAGTCTATGGATTTTCGGTGTCTACAAACGGTTGTGGGAGCAAACGAGCGGACATGGCGTCATTCCCATCGTGCGCGCGGTGAGTGCGGCCACAATCCTCATTCTGTTTCTGAGCTTGCTCCAGTTTCCCCGCCCGATTCCACTGAGCGTTGTCATCGTTGGCAGCCTGCTCTCGTTGAGTGGCTTTGTCGCCTTGCGTTACCGTTCCCGCATGTTCACCTTCAGCCGAAGCACCGACACGACCGGGGGGAAACCAACAGCACCACCGACGAAAGTCCTCATTGTGGGTACGGGTAAGCTGGCCCAAAACACCGCCTTCCAGATGCAGCACAACAGCCCGCTGCAAACCTATGTGATCGTCGGCTTTGTGGACGATGATCGGGCCAAACACGGCATGTACGTCGAAGGTTCGCCGGTATTGGGCGACCGAACCGCCATTCCCACTATCGCGCAAACCCAAAATATCGATTTGATCATTCTGGCACTGCAGAATGCGCCGGGAACCGAATTCCGGGACATTCTTTCGTACTGCGAAAGCACGTCAGCGCGCCTGAAAATCGTGCCGGATGTTGAGACCTTGGTCAACCCGAACGCCACCGAAACGCTGCTGCGCGATGTGAATATTGATGATTTACTCGGACGCAGCATCGTGGAACGCTCCGATGTGGTGGATTTAACGCCGATCGTGCGCAAACTCGTGCTGGTCACCGGGGCGGCAGGTTCGATCGGTTCTGAACTTGCCCGGCAAATCGCAGCGTACGAGCCAACGCACCTCGTCTTGCTGGATTGCAATGAGAGCGATCTGCATGATATGCACATCGACTTGCGCTCCCGCCATCCTGAGCTGCAAATCACGCCGGTACTCGCCGACATCACGCAGCGCGCGGAACTGGTTGCTGTGTTTGAGCAATTCAAGCCGCAAATCGTCTTTCACTGCGCGGCGTACAAACACGTCCCTATGCTGGAACGCTACCCGCAAAAAGCGATTCAGGCTAATGTCTTCGGCACCAAAAATCTAGCCGAACTGGCCAGCCAATTTCAGGTTGAGCGCTTTGTGATGATCT
>CALKIA010000419.1 GCA_937988705.1 uncultured Chloroflexota bacterium
TGCCGTTTGCGCTGCTGTTTGTGGTGCGCACCTTGTGGTCGCGGGGACTCAAGCGTTACAGCAGCGCCAGCAGCTAACACAGACTTCGGCTGTGGCTGTTGGTTCACCTCCCTGAATTCAGGGAGGTGAACCAACAGCCCGTGCCAAGCGGAGTTGATTTTCGTAGGGACGCGATTTATCGCGTCCGCTTCAGTTTGTTGGGCAAAGAAGGTCCGTGAGCAGGGCTTTTAAACACCCTCATGCCTCGTCTTGTTTTGGCCTCTTTCAGACAGTGGCTTAATGCCGCGTTCGGTAAGTTTTTCAAATCGTAGGGGCAGACCTATGTGTCTGCCCAGCTGTGGGCGCACACACAGGTGCGCCCCTACAATTGATCTGGCAGGAATTACCGGATGGAGCCCTAAAGTAGACTCTCGAAAGTCCCAATGTAGGGGTAGACCTCTGTGTCTACCCGGTTTCGGGCGCACACACAGGTGCGCCCCTACATCCATTCGTGGATTTGTTTCGAGAACCTACTTTAGGGCACGCTTCGTCTCAACGGTCGAACTGGCGGCTCAACCCGGCTCGTCTCCCTCCCGTGGATGGCGTTCGCGACGCACTTCAGAAAACCCCTAGATCAAGTGTGTTAAAACCTCTCAATGTGCCATCCGCTGCTCGAATCTCAACCGTCAAGCGCACCGATCCCCGCTCTTCCGGCAGGGTTAACGAGAGCGGGGTGAGTTCGGTGACGCCATGGGGTGTCAGTGTCAGCGTGCCGTAGCTGCCAGTTTGCAGCGTCTCCGGCTCGCCGGTGATGCGCTCAAGCCGCCAGTCGATGACAGCCGGCGACAGGGCTGGCTGGCCATACGCGCTGATGAATATCGGCACATCAATGACCTGCCCGGTTCTGACTATCAGATTCCCATGGTAATCCAGACCGATGAAGTCAGCGCTGTTGATCGTGGCGATATCATAGGTGATTGGTTTGATTGTGCGGTCATAACGGGCTAGTCCAGCCAATTCGTGTTCGATGTCGTAAAGCTCAGTATAGGTGTAGCCGACTAACCCTCCGTGACGGCGGATTTCCGTTGTCTGCCACTGAAAGTCAATCGGACGTTCTTCACCCCAGCCGGTGCCGTATTCGCTCACCATCAGCGGTTGTCCGCTGTACTGCTGCCCTTCGGCGAAGAAGGGGTGGTTCAGAACAACGACCTCCATCGGTGCGGTCTCCAACTGGGTGAGGTAGCTGCTCCACTCCCCATGATTGGCAGTGTACCTGTGAGAATCTGCAATGTCGGTCGTCACATGGCGCCACCCCGAATTATCCACAATCAGTCGCGTGGCATCCCAGCCTCGGATTTGGTCATAAAGATCGATTAAGTATTGCTGCACATCGATCTGACTGCGGAATTCCAGCCCCCATGATTCGTTGTAGGGGCTCCAGATCACAATGGAGGGGTGATTGTAGTCCCGCTCAATCATCCCGTGCAGATCCCGCGTCAGGCGTTCACGGGCTAGGGCCGTAAAATCCACCGGGCACGGAACATCATTCCACAAGAGCATGCCGAGTTGATCGGCCCAATACGCCCAGCGGGGATCTTCAATCTTGAGATGCATGCGTAAGCCATTAAACCCCAGCTGCTTGGCCAAGGCGATATCCGCGCGTAAGGCCTCATCGCTGGGTGCAGTGTAAAGGCCATCCGACCAATACCCCTGCACAAGCGCCGACCTGAGGTAGATCGGCTGTCCATTGAGCAGTACATTTTCCCCGCTGACTGCGATACTGCGCATACCGAAATACGTGTGCAGTACATCGGGGGTACTCCCCGGTGCGCTCAGCGTCAGATCGACGTCATAGAGATTGGGAGTCTCGGGCTCCCATAACAGAGGTTCGGTGAGATCGATATTTATGGTAAAGGTTTGCTGTGTAGCAGCTGCGTCCAACACCAGCGCTTGAGTCTGCGACCATGTGCGCCCATCAGGCCCCTGTACGCTGATCTGAAGCTCCAGATTTTCAGTTGTGGCTGACTCAACCGTGACGGCGATCAGCGCGCGTTCATTCGGCACATCGGGCGTAATGTGGGCCTGTGTAATGTGCGTGGCCGGGCGTGTTTCCAGCCAGACAGTTTGCCAGATGCCACTGACTGTCGTGAAATCCACGTCATCCCATGGATTGGGTGGGATACTGCTCTGTTTGCCGTGCGGAATTTCCGAAAGATCCGCAGGATCTTCCACCCTGACCACCACCACATTCGCGCCAGCGGCGAGCCTATTCGTGATGTCGAACTCAAATGGGGTGTAGCCGCCCTCATGCTCACCAACGAGCTGGCCATTGACCCACACCCGCGCCCAGTAATCAACGGCGCCAAAGTGCAGCACTATCTGCTCACCGGCCCACGCCTCTGGAATCGTAAATGCTCGGCGATACCACGCCACGCCGGATTGGGAAGGGTCTGCAATTTCTGAAAGTGTGCTTTGCCAGGCAAACGGCACGACAATCGAGTCTGGTAGGGACGCGCTGTCCGGGTCGAACCAGTTCTGTTCCACCCCCAAATCCGCCGGGTCAAACGCGAAGTCCCATGTCCCGTTTAAGTTCAACCAGGTGTCGCGCTGGAAATCCGGTCGTGGATATTCGGCCCGTGGTATCACAGTGTTCTCCTGTGCCTTTAAGTCTGGTTCTGCTCTGGCTGCCGCCAAACACAACAGCACGGTTACCACTATCAAGAAACGCATGATCTCACTTCTTTCAATAGTATTCTCCGGTGAAGATAACTGGTAAGAAACCAGTTTTCAAGCCGGGCATTGGGGACTGTTCCGCGCACAGTGACAATCTGATGCGCGCGCTCTAGCGCTAACGCGCTGCACGCCGGAGTCGGCGGATTGAGGGAGAACTATTTCTGCAAATCAGTCGCATTGGCTATAATCTGAGCAGCTTCTCGTTCTTTACTCTGATGTACTCAATGAGCATTCCCCTATGAAGGTTGTCTTCACTAACCATGCGCGTGAACGGATGGAGCAGCGGATCATTTCTGAGGAATTGGTACTGGAGACGGTGCAAACGCCCGACCGAACCTACCTTGAAGATGACGGTGATACGAAATTCATCCGCCGCGTGTATCGCGGCAATATCCATGTCGTCTGCAAGCCCCTCCCTGAGGAAGATAAGTGGCTGGTCAAATCCGTGTGGTTTCGCCCCACGAATGCTTTCCAGCGACCGACCCACCGCGCAGGCACGGCTGCCCCCAGACAATCACAGGCTGCGCGGGGTGAATGGGGCACGGCGTTCTTGTTTCTGATCTTGGTGATTCTGGCGCTTGTGCTGTATTTCCTTGTGACTCGCTGACCCGAGCTCGGGGTCTTCAGAGAGATCATGGAGCTTTCATCAGCCCGGCAGTCTGGAAACGCAGTGGCGCGCTTTTCTCGATGATTCTCGCAGCGGGCGGCTGCCTTTGACCCACACCAGCCGCGTGTGTTCGACTTATGATTTTCTTGCCAGCATGTATAAATCAGCGCTGACCCGCCAGCTCGTGCGCCGTTTGAGTGTGCAGATGGGCGATCCCGTCTACGAAGCGATGAACGGCGCGATCGAGCTGTATCGCTGAGCGGAGAGCACCAAAAAAGGAGTATTTTGATGCCAAAAGATGTCATTGTACCCGCCTACGATCCCCAGCAGCTGATCCAGTCCGGCCGTAAAATCACCGGCATGTCGGCCATTTTGCTGCCCTTCACGCAAGAGGGACGCATCGATTGGGGCGGCTTCGAACGCCACCTCGACCGTACAGCGCGCCACGGACTGACGCCAGCGGTCAACATGGACACGGGTTATGCCAATTTGATCCGCGAGGAGACGCGCATCGAAGTGCTCCAGCGGACGATGCATATTCTGGGCGGGCGACCGTTCGTCGCGGGCGCGTATGTAAGCGATGTGCCGGGCGCGGCCTTCAAGCTCGACGCCTACCGCCGCCAGATCGACAGCATTCAAACGCATGGTGGCATTCCGGTCATCTTTCAATCCTATGGTTTGACCAGTCAGCCGGATGATGGCATCGTGACGGCCTATCAGCAGATTGCCCGCGAAACCGATCAGTTCATCGGTTTTGAATTGGGGACGATGTTCGCGCCATTCGGCAAAATTTACTCGCTGGCCGTGTACGCCGGTCTGATGGCGATTCCGCAGTGCAGCGGCGCGAAGCATTCGTCGCTCAGCCGCCGCCTCGAATGGGATCGGTTAGTGCTGCGCAACGCCACCCGCCCGGATTTCAAAGTGTTCACCGGGAATGATCTGGCCATTGATATGGTGATGTACGGCAGCGATTATCTGCTCGGCATCAGCACCTTCGCGCCGGATCTGTTTGCGCGACGGGATGCGCTGTGGGCGCAAGACAGCCCCGACTTCTACGAGCTCAACGATACATTGCAGTATCTCGGCTGTTTCGCGTTCCGCGCGCCGGTGCCTGCCTACAAGCACAGCGCCGCCCAATTCCTCAAATTACGCGGATGGCTCGCCAGTGATCGCACCCATCCGAACAGCCCGGAACGTCCCACCAGTGACGTGCCGATTCTGGCCGATATTGCGCTCCGCCTGGGGGTGAACTATGCCGTATAAACGGGTCGCGCAGCTGCGGACCGCCGACGATTTCCGCGCCTATCTGAAGGCGTTGGGCGTCACGCTGCCGTTTGATACTGAAGTCGATGTGCCCGCGCTTGCCCAGCCACTTCACGTCTATGGGCGCGAGATTGGCAATCGCTTCTGTATTTTGCCGATGGAAGGCTGGGACGCTGCGCCCGACGGGCACGCGACTGATCTGGTCAAGCGGCGCTGGCAGCACTTCGGGCAGTCCGGCGCCAAGCTGATCTGGGGCGGCGAGGCGGTCGCCGTGCGCCATGACGGACGCGCTAACCCGAATCAACTCGTCATCTGCGCACAAACGCTTGACGATCTGCGCGAACTGCGGGAGGCGCTGGTCAGCGAACATCAGGCGCGCTATGCCCGCACGGATGATCTGCTGGTTGGTCTACAATTGACGCATTCCGGGCGCTACTCGCGTCCCAACGACAAGCGGACGCCGGAGCCGCGCATCGCCTACCACCACCCGCTGCTGGATCGCCGCGTTGGTATTCAGGGTGACAGCCGCCTGTTCACCGACGAGGAGCTGTACGCGCTGATCGAGGATTTCATCCAAGCAGCGGTGTTAGCGCAGGCGGCGGGCTTCGACTTTGTCGATGTCAAGCACTGTCACGGTTATCTGGGCCATGAACTACTGACGGCCATCGACCGTCCGGGCGCTTTCGGTGGCAGCTTCGAGAATCGCACGCGCTTTCTGCAGCTGATCACAGCGGGCATTCGGGAGCGTGCGCCGGGGTTGCAGATCGGTGTGCGCCTGAGCGCGTTCGATCTCGTGCCGTACAAGCCGGGGGAAGATCGCATCGGCGTGCCGGAAGCGCTGCCGGATAGTCGCTACCCCTATGCCTTTGGCGGAGATGGCAGCGGCGTCGGCATTGACCTCAGTGAGCCGCGCGCCTTCCTCACGCTGCTGGACTCGCTGGATATTCGGCTCGTGTGCCTGACAGCGGGCAGCCCCTATTACAACCCGCACATTCAGCGCCCGGCGTTGTTCCCGCCGTCGGATGGGTACCAGCCGCCCGAAGACCCGCTCGTCGGTGTGGCGCGCCAAATCGACGCCGTAGCGCAGCTTAAGCGCGATTTCGCGTCGTTAGTGCTGGTCGGGACGGGCTATTCGTATTTGCAGGATTGGCTGCCGAATGTGGCTTCCTACGCGGTGCGCACAGGCATGGTCGACTCGGTTGGCTTGGGGCGGATGGTACTCTCCTATCCCGAGCTTCCCGCCGATGTGCTAGCGGGCGCGCCCTTGCAGCGCAAGCGCATCTGCCGGACGTTCAGCGACTGCACGACCGCGCCGCGTAACGGTATGGTCTCCGGGTGCTACCCGCTCGACCCGTTCTACAAGGCACGGGACGAATACCAGAAGCTCAGCGAGTTGAAGCACGATGCTTAAGTTCCTGCCCGACGCGGTCGAACTGTGGCACGACGAACAGCGCCTGTTTCGCTATGTGTTTGTTCCACAAGTGCCTGTGGATGAGTCGCCTCGGCCCTATTTTCACCCGATCTGCACGCTGAGCGGTGTGGTGGTGACCGACTTTCAACCTGCGGATCACCGCTGGCATCATGGCCTCTCGTTCACCGTGCCCGATCTCAACAGCGTAAACTTTTGGGGCGGCAACACGGATGTGCCCGGTCAGGGTTACATCATGCTGCCCAATCAGGGAACGGTCGCGCATGTGGGGTGGGGATCTTCGGAGAACGCCGACAGTTTCACTGAGTACTTGCACTGGCTTGACCCGCAGGGCAACCTCATGCTGCACGAAATGCGCACGATTCGCAGCGTAATCATGGACGATCACGGATGGACGCTGGATTTTACCACCACGCTGACCAACCGCACGAGTGCGGCGCTCACGTTCAGAGCGTGGCCCGCGGGCTATGGCGGCCTCTTCTGGCGTGGATTGCCCAGTTTCACCCGGCGCAGGTTGTCTACGGGAGAAACCCCCATCATGGGAAAACGCGCTGTGCAGTTGGTCTACAGCAGTCAACAGGCTGCGGTGACCCTCGAAGATCAGCCGGAAAATCCGCGTTATCCGAATCCGTGGTTCTCGCGGGGTGACGACGAAGGCTATGTGGGCGCGTGCTTCGGCTGGTTCTATGCCGCGCCGTTTGATCTGCCCGCGGGGGAATTCGTCGATTTGCACTACCGTCTGCTGATCGCAGATCGGGTGGACACGGGCCAAGACTTCTGAGCTGTGATCGGCAAGTGGGGGTGCTGGGTTAGCAGAAACCAAGTATATGCAGGAGCGAGAGCCGGTGAGCGCACCCACCGGCTCAGCGTGATGTTACGGTTGAGAGGTAGTCAATGTGAGCGGGAAGAAGGCAGCGAGCACAAGCCTCGTTTCGTCGTCGGCGAGGACTAGGTCGCTGCCGAGGATGTCACTGGCGCTGTTGGCGCGGCCGCGCCCCGTGCTGACGACCGCCAGATTGATGCTTGCCGGTTCGCCAATGCTGACCAGCGGCAGCAGCAGTTCGATGACCGAGGGACTGCCATTCACGACCGCTGCGCCGCCCGTAAATGCGACTTCGCCCCACTCATCGTTGATCCACGCATTCAGCGTGTAGCTGGCGCGGATCGTGCCGCGTTCGTCGGTGATTTTGATGTCGAGGCGATACTCTGGCTGGAAGGGCTCAGCGACCGTGA
>CALKIA010000420.1 GCA_937988705.1 uncultured Chloroflexota bacterium
CGCCCCTACATGGATGCTGTCTGGTGGTCTGTCGGAAATAGCTTATCTGGGTGTCCATGGAACGGCAGACAGCCAGAAGGCTGTCCCTAAAACAGTTTCATGACCCGATCAGACATTTGCTGCGTTTGCCTAACTGCTGACTTACACCTCGTTGTTGAAATGCCCCAATTATGTTAATATCCCCACGTCATAGTATCTGGTGTGCTTTGACCGAATGCGGTTGTACCCCTCATTTTTTATAACCCACCTGACGCACGTCCCACATCATTTGCGCGCCTCCGGATGGGTTCAGTGTAAGTCTGGGAGTCTCGATGTCCATTGATTTTGCCTCCCGCATGATCGGCATGGTCATTTTTGCCCTCATCGGTGCGCGGCTCGGCGTCACAGCTGCCGTCGCATTCACCTTACCCGAACTGGCGACCTCCTTCATTTTTGCGCTCGTCGGGATTCTGTTCGGCTTAGTGCTCACGCCGTGGATCACTGTGCGTCCGATCCGCGCGATCAGCCGCAGTGTGACGGAAATGCCCATCGAGGTGTTGTTCACGTCGCTGGTGGGCATGATCATCGGCTTGCTGATCGGCCTGATGGCGGCGTATCCCCTGTCGCAGTTCGAAGGGACGCTGGGCACGCTGCTGCCGCCCATTGTGCTGGTGTTTGCGGTCTATCTGACGACGACGATCTTTCAAGTGCGGTCGCGCGAAGTGTGGCTGTTCCTGAACGAACGGTTCGGGTTTGGCCTGAAGCGTGAAGGTGACGTGGCGGGCGTGGAACGCCAACTGCTGCTGGATACAAGTGTGCTAATCGACGGGCGCATCGTCGACATTGCGCGGACGGGGTTTGTCGGCGGGACGCTGGTTGCACCCCGCTTTGTGATCGCCGAGCTGCACCGCGTCGCGGATTCATCAGATACGCAGCGGCGAGCGCGTGGTCGGCGCGGCTTGAGCATCCTCAACGAATTGCAGCGCTCGAACGGAATGCTGTTCAAGATCATCGAAGAAGATATCCCCGACGTGCCGGAAGTCGACGATAAGCTGGTCGCGCTGGCCGTCAAGCTGAAAGCACCAATCCTGACGATTGATTTCCCCATGAATCAGGTGGCGAAGGCCAACGGCGCGACCGTGCTCAACATCAACGAGCTGGCGAACGCCGTGCGTTCTGCTTACATCCCCGGCGAAAGCTTCGCGCTGCGCATTTTGCAGGACGGCAAAGAACAGGGGCAAGGCGTCGGTTATCTGGAAGATGGCACGATGGTGATCGTCGAGGGCGGCGCATCGTTCATGGATCGCACGATCTATGTGGAAGTCACCAAGCTGATCACCCGCGATACCGGACGTATCATCTTCGCCAAGCCGACGGATGGAAAGAAGTAGAAACAACCCCACCCCGAATTCAGGGAGGGGAGCAACCAGCACTCGCCTCGTAGGGACGCGATGATGCAGTTTAAGAAAAGACCACGGGTGTTTGTAGGGACAAGGCCTGCCTTGGGATAGCACAGGCGCTGTCCCTACGACTCCACGTTGACCGCGTAGATCTGCACGCCATCCACATCATAGATCAGCGTCAAACCCTCTGCCCACATCGCCGTTGCGCCGCCCGCGAGGGCGCGTTCGCGTTCGCCAAAGTAGACGTAGCGGATGGGCATGGTGCGAAAGGCTGAATCCGCGTAATTCTCGGACAGCAAATCATCGCGCTCGTCGGTGGTCAGTTCGCCTCGATAAAAGCGCGTGAGCGCTGCGGTTTTCTCTGGCCAGAACAGCGTTTCCGGCCCGTGACCCATGTACGTCCGCAGCGACGTGTACACGGGAATCGCGTTGCCCGTCTCCGGTGCGGTGAGGATCACGGCGTCGGGTTCGGCGTTGGCGGCCAGCCAGTCGAACGCGGCGATCTCGCTGGTCGGGCGAAAGATCGGGCGACCGGGATTGGACGCGGCGAGGAAACCCCCAAACAGCAGAAAGACGCTCGTCATGAGGGCCGCGCCTGTGACGGCGTATTTGAGTGCACGTCCGAAGCGGACGCGCCGCGCAATCCAACGTAAGCCGAGCGCCGCGAGGAGCGCCAGCGGGACGATCACGCCCTCGGACATGCGCCGCTGCACGTTCATCGGCAGGTAGACGAGGAGCGGCACGATCAGCAGCCA
>CALKIA010000421.1 GCA_937988705.1 uncultured Chloroflexota bacterium
GCTTCACCGTCGTCATCGTTCTCGTTTTCGGAATTGGGCAGCAGTTCCAGCACATTGTTGAACGGGCGTCCGCGATGACGAGCTGCCACCTGCACAAGCTGAACCAGTTCGCGCAGCGCCTGCGTGGGAGTCAGACGGTTGTGATGGAAAGCGGTGTGTATCCGTTCGGGCAGAACGCGGCGAGGCTGCACCGGATCAGGGCGCACCAGTTCCAGAAGGATGCGCTCAACCCGGATCGAGTTATCTGCAAACTGCTGTGGATCGAAATCGAGCATGTCGGCGCTGACCGAGTCGAGCAGGGCTTGGGTGCGATCAATCTGTCGTTTAGACATCACGCACCTCCTATGCGGCGGACGAGTGTCGCCACAAGCTGGGCGTATGCTTTGCTGGCAGGGGCGTTGGGGTCGTAGGTGAAAATGCTCTCGTGATTCCGATGGGCGTAGGAAACTGCTTCATTGGCGGGGATGACACCGCACAACAGCTTGCCCAATACGCTGTGCGCTTTGAGGTCGCCCAGTAGATCGTTGTGCCCGCGCACCCGCTTATCCACTTTGGTGACGAGGATGCCGCTAATCCGCAGATTGGGATGCCGCCAGCCCTCGCGGATCTCGTTGATTTTGCCGATGACGCTCATCAACCCGACTGTTTCCAGATAGCGCGGTTCGACCGGAACAATCGCATCGGTTCCAGCGATCAAACCCATCTCAGTCATGAGGGAGAACGAAGGGCGCGTATCAATGACAACGGCGGCGTATAGGTTGGCAATCTTCGAGAGCGGATCGGCGAGGCGATAGGGCGCACCCGCCACACCCATCAATTCCCTCTCAGCCCCTTCGAGTAGGGGAGAGGCGGGCAGGACATGCAGATCGGCGTCCCACAGGCTCGGCACGATGCATTGCGTCAGGACATGCGGCGCATTCTGGCGATCTGCCATCAGCACGCTGTAAAGGCTGTCATCAATGCCGTAATCCTTACGCCCTGTAGTGATGAGCGTCGCGTGCGCCTGCGAGTCAGTATCAACCAGCAGGACGCGCGAATTCGCTGCCTTCGCATGCCGCATTACATTGGCGATGCCGAAAGCAATGGTGGTGGCGGACGTAGACTTGCCTACGCCCCCTTTGTGGTTGGTCAAAACAAAAACCGGTGTCACAGTTAAACGCTCCTCTTCTCGCGTCGAACGAATGCTGCCGGGCGCTTGAAAACCACACGCTTCAGAACTGTGTTAGACTGAAATCGTGTCAGGTCAAACGCTCGACACTCTTCAAAGCGGGCGGGAGAGCAGTACTCTCCCGTTCGCAACGAAGTCAGACCTTCGCCAAGAGGCGTTCAACCTGAGCGTGTTGGTGATAAGTAATGTGGATTAAGAAATCGGCGTCCGGACGAGGTGAGGGGCGTTTTTTCTCGTCTAAAGTCTCGGAGTGTACGCAAATCAAAACGTCTCAGAAACATTTGAGGCGTTTTTGTTTTTCAGGACACAAAGTATCGCTTAACGCATTTGCTTGCGCTAGCTGTTACTTCGCCGCTACGCCGCGCACGTTGCCCAAGCCATCGTTGACCATCCCCTCCCAGTTCCCGGCGTTGTCCGTTTGTACATGGATACTCCATCGGGCTGTGAACGTAGCGCCTTATATCCAACCCCACCATCGATGCCATCCGAGCCTCTCTCCAGCGTAGCCAAACCGCGACCCTCGATGCGGCTGATCAGCACGCCGCAGAGCATGCCACCTAGAGGCGCGCCGCTATCACATCAACGGGGATCGGCTCACCAAGACGCGAGCCCATCTGCGTTTGTGCTCCACCCAGCAGAATCTGCGCCGCCGCCGCGTCAGTTCAGATAAGTTGACAAGAAACGTGTTCCCTGATAACGTTATCTGATAACGTTATCAGAAAAAGATTCTTTGATGACCAAAAGACCTTCAACTATTCGAAACGAAAATCGCAGTGTCACCATAGCGGATGTCGCGCAGGCCGCAGGTGTGTCTGTTCCGACTGTTTCGCGGATCCTCAATGGCAAAGAATATGTGGCTGACGAAACCCGCCAGCGCGTTCACGAGGCGATTCACGCGTTAGGGTATGTTCCGCACACGCAGGCTCGCCGTCTACGGGGCGGTGCGAGCATGACCTTAGCCCTTCACTATCCCATCGAATCCCCGCATGAACTCAGCAGCGTCATCGAAACCCCCTATATCACGGGAGCCGCCGCCGCCGCCAGCGAAAAGGAATATTTCCTCAATTTCCTGATGTCGCAGCTTACTCCCGAATCATTACTCACGATGTACCGGAGTAATCAGATTGATGGGCTCATGCTGTTACAGGTGCGGATGGACGATTGGCGGATCAATCTCCTGCGGCAACATACCTACCCTTTCATCATGATCGGTCGGTGTGCTGACTTAGACGGCTTGAGTTTTATTGACCTTGATTTTGAAATGGCGATGCTGAGAGCCTTCGAACATCTGGTTAATTTAGGCCATCGCAACATTGGTTTTCTGACCTATCCCGCATCGTGGCGCAAAGCCGGCATCGGCCCCGCCGTGCGTTCGCTTGATGGCTACACACAGGCACTTAACACGTATGGTGCGCACAACTGCTACCGAGAGATCGGCCTAAACAGTGTTGAAGAGGGTTTTGAGGGAACGAATGATTTGCTTCGGGAAAACCCGGAACTGACGGCCATCATTACCGTCAGTCATCTGACGGCGGCTGGCAGCATCAAAGCCTTGACTTTGCAGGGGCGCACGGTTCCCCAAGATTGCTCGGTGATGGCCGTTGGTTTTGGCGGTAATTTCGCCAGCGTTGTGACGCCCTCACTGACCACGCTGGAATGGTCCCCCTATGACATCAGCTATCAGGCGACCCTCTTGATGACGGAGACGATCGCAGTTGCGCAGCCCGTGACCAAGCAGGTTTTGGTGCCACCAACGCTGGTTGTACGGGAAAGCACACAGGAGGTGCGGTAGTTCCCGTTTAACATCGGGAAGTATTCTGTAGAGCACGTGAGAACCAGTGGTTCCTTCTGGGGAAAGGTCAACGATGGCGTTTACCTGATAGTTTTGCTTTGCCTGTTTCAGGTTTGGCACGGCATGACACTTGGGCACGGGTGTCTGCTTCGGTTTCGAAGTAACAAACATTACTCATTTAGAAACGCTATGGAGATTGATTCGTCATGAAAAAGCTAACCTTCATCCTTCTAAGCCTCATGCTTCTCGCCTTCGGTAGTGTACAGGCGCAGGACGCAGTTACCCTGACCTATATGGCCAGCCAGGGTTGGGTGCCGGATGCCGAGATTGAGTTAGGCGCGCAGTTCGAGGCCGAGACGGGTATCCACGTCGACTATCAGATCGTTCCGGCTGATCAATATTTCACTGTCTTGCAGACCCGCCTGAATACCGGCGAAGCGACCGATATCTTCGGTGGACAGAGTGGCGTCAGCGATTTGATCATCAATTACAACGTCGAAGCCAATGCGGTGGATTTGTCTGATCAGGCCTGGGTGGATCTGATCGATCCCCTCGTCCTCGCTCAAGCCTCGGTGAATGGCACAGCCTACGGACTGACGCTCTGGGATGTGATGGGCACTACGTGGGTCGTCAATTACAACAAGACGATCTTTGAAGAAAATAACCTCACAGTCCCTACCACGTATGAAGCCCTCAAAGCGACCTGCGAGACGCTGCTGGGCGTGGGCATTATCCCGATCTTTGAGCCGGTAGCCTCTGGTTGGCATCATGTGCTGTGGTTCCCCGAACTCGGGCCGCGTTATGAAGAAGTCACGCCTGGCCTAGCGGCGGCACTCAATGCGAACGAAGCGACATTTGCCGACGACCCGACCATGCTCAGCGTCGTGGAACAGTTGAATGAACTGTATACCATGGGCTGCTTTGGCGATAATGCACTGGCCGATACCACCGAATTCACGACGGAAGCGTTGGGGACGGGGCAATACGCGATGGGGCTCACCAACCTGACCGGGCCACAGACGATCGTCGCCGACTACCCGGATGTCAGCGCCGAGAGTTTCGGCTTCTTTGTCATGCCGCTCGCGGATAATCAGAATTTGAACATCAACCCCGCTGGTCCGACCAAATTCATCTACTCCGGCTCGGAACACATCGACGAAGCGAAGCTGTACTTTGAATTCCTCACCCGCCCGGAAAATCTGCAATATCTCATCGACAACAATCCCGCGATGCGCACGCTGCCGTTTGCTGGGCTGACGTTTAACCTTATGCCCAACCAGCAGGAATTTCTGGACTCGTTTGCCCCGGAACAGCGCGGCACGGTCTACCAGACGGCCGTGAATTATGTGAATCCGCAGTGGATGGACATCGGACAAGATTTGACGGCCATGTTCACCGGTGCGCTTGAACCGCACGAAGTTCTGGTCAGCATTGACGAACGCCGCGCAGAGATGGCCCAGGCGGCGCAAGATCCTGGCTGGAGCGAATAACCACCGCTCATAGCGGCAGCTAGTTAGCTCTAACGACCACCCGGGCTCGATGCTGTGCCCGGGTGGTCACCTGCCCAGATTGAAAAGCGAACGCGGAAGTTCATGATGAAAAATAGAGTTTATCCTTTCTACTTCACGCTGGGCGCGATCATTTTATACGCGGCCTTTGTCGTATTGCCCGGATTTATGGGAATCGCGTATTCGTTCACCGATTGGAACAGCTACACCAGTGAAGTGAATTTCGTCGGGTTGGACAATTTCAGAACGATCCTGTCCACCGGAGAAAACTACCTTAGTTACATCCAAAATACGCTGTTTTTCACGGTCTGGACGATCACGCTCAAAACAATCATCGCCTTGTTTCTCGCCGTACTCTTAAACTACGGTGTGCGGCGGCTGTCCCATCTCTACCGGGTTGTCATTTACTTGCCGGTGGTACTGCCGACGATCGCGGTTGGCCTGGTCTTTCGATCCATCCTTAACCCGCGGTCAGGCATCTTGAACGAGTTCCTGCGCTCCGTCGGTTTAGGGGCACTGGCGCAGTCGTGGCTCGTGAATCCTGACATTGCCATGCTCTCCATCGTCGGGGTAGATACCTGGAAGGGCGTCGGCTATATCATGGTCATCCTATTGGCCGGCCTCCAGACGATCCCGCAAGAATATTATGAGGCCGCCGAGATTGATGGTGCGAGTTCGACGGCGCGCTTCCGGCATATTACGCTGCCGCTGCTCGTGCCCGCGATCACCGTGGTCACCGTCCTCAATCTGCTCTACGGCTTGCGCGTGTTTGACATCGTGTATGTGCTGACAGGGGGTGGCCCCGGTTACGCGACCGATGTCGTCTTCACCGCCGTCTTTGACGAGTTTTCCAAAGGCCGCTATGGCTTAGGCACGGCGCTGTCGACGGTTTTATTCGTCGTTATGACGGTAGTTGGCTTTTTTATCGTCCGCCGGTTGACCCGCGACCCAATTGAGGCCTAACCCCATGGTGCTTTCGACACGTCTTTTGCAGGGTACTCGTAATAATCTCATTGCTATGTTCGCGTGCTTACTGGTCATTATTCCGGTCTACGTGGTGCTGGTGAATTCGCTCAAGGACTCGGCGGGGGCGCGCACCATGAATGCGACACTGCCGGACACCCTGCATTTCGAAAACTTCTTCACCGTCATTGAACGCGGGAAATTAGCCCAAAGCTTCGTGAATAGTATGGTGTATGCCACCAGCGCAACCCTCATCAGCACCCTGCTGGCAGCGATGGCGGCCTATGTTCTGTCGCGTAATCGCACCCGCTTGAATCGTTTCGTCTACTTCTTCATCGTCATGGGCATTGCCATGCCGTTGAACTTCTTTACCCTGACGAAAATCATGCAAATCACCCATCTGATTAATACTCAGATCGGCATCATCATTCTATACGCCGCTACGCAGATTCCCTTCAACGTTTTTCTGATTTATGGCTTTGTCGATGCCATTCCCCGTGAGCTTGACGAGGCCGCCATTATTGATGGCTGCGGCCCCTTCCGGTTGTTCTTTTCCGTCATCTTTCCGCTGCTGACTCCCGTCATCGTCACGGCGGGACTCTTGAATTTTGTCGGGATCTGGAACGAGTTTCTGCTGCCCCTATACTACTTGAACAACAGCAGCTTCTGGCCGATGACGCTGGCGGTCTACAACTTTTTTGGACAGTTCCAACAGGATTGGAATCTGGTTTCGGCGGACATTGTACTGACCGTCGCGCCGGTTCTGGTGATCTATCTGCTGGGGCAGCGGTTCATTCTATCCGGGTTGACCAGCGGAGCTGTGAAGGGATAGGTACATCGCCTCGCAACCGGTTTTTAGCTGCCGTGACCTGCCTCGTCGCTCGCTAGAAAGAACTCTGTTCCTGTAAACATGGAGTACAACTTGCAATTCATTCGCTATACCCTCCAAGGCAATACTGCGCTCATCGAAACTACTGCTGGCTATCTGCGGCTGACGCCCTATTCCGACAGCGTCATGCGCATCACCTATGCGCCGACGCCAGCATTCACCCCACAAGCGAGCCTGATGGTAATCGCCTCCCCTGATGCGTCAATTCCTGTTGCTATGCGGGAAACAGCAGATGCGGTCATCTTCTCCATGCCGAACCTGTCCGTTCAAATCAATCGGCAGACCTGCGCGTTCACCTATCGGGATAATTCCGGTCAGCTTTTGACGAAAGAACCCGATCGCGGAGGCAAAACGCTTATCCCCGTCGAGGTGGTCAAGCCGGTGTTTGATGAGGCTGCGGAGGCGCAAGTCCGCAAGGACGTGGATGGCGTCCGTGCGTATACCGCGTCGGCCCAGAAAGTCGTTGACCGCCAAGCTTTCCACACCAAACTGGAATTCGAGTGGGCAGCAGGCGAAGCCTTATATGGCCTCGGCTCGCACGAAGAAGGCATGCTGAATTTGCGGGGGCAGCACCAGTATCTGTACCAGCAAAACATGAAGGTGGTGATCCCGGTGCTGCTGTCGACCCGCGGCTACGGCATCCTGCTGGACAGTTATTCATGGATGAGCTTCCGTGATGATGCGTTCGGTTCTTATCTCTGGACCGATGTTGATGCTGAACTGGACTACTACTTCATGTACGGTCCAGAGTTTGATCAGATCGTGAAAAGCATTCGGCAGCTCACCGGAAAAGCGACCATGCTTCCGCGCTGGGCGTTTGGCTACCTCCAGTCAAAAGAACGGTACGTTTCCCAAAACGAAGTGATTGACGTCGTCAGGGAATATCGACAGCGCGGTCTGCCGCTGGACTGCATCGTGCAGGATTGGAAAACTTGGCCGAATGACCTGTGGGGGCAAAAGACGTTTGATCCGGAACGCTTTCCTGATCCTACGGGCATGATGGCTGAACTCCACCACATGCATACACGCTTGATGATTTCGATCTGGCCGATCATGAATCCGGGGGGCGATAACTGGCGTGAAATGCGCGCTGCGGGTTGTCTGCTCGGCAATCAGGCAACATATGACGCCTTCCAAGAAGCGGCGCGCGCCCTATACTGGCAGCAAGCGAATGATGGACTGTTCGCTCACGGTATCGATGCGTGGTGGTGTGATTGTACCGAGCCTTTTCAAGCCGATTGGCGGGGCGCGTTCAAACCTGAACCGGAAGAACGCCTGCGGATCAACACCGAGGAAGCGAAAACCTATCTCGATCCGGAATTCATCTGCGCCTATTCACTGCTGCATTCACAGGGGATTTACGAAGGGCAGCGTGCCACTGGCACAGACAAACGCGTCGTCAACCTGACCCGATCCGCGTATGGCGGACAGCAGCGCTACGGTACGATCACGTGGTCAGGCGATGTATCAGCGACGTGGGAAACGCTTCGCCGACAAATCGCCGATGGGTTGAATTTCTGTACCTCGGGGTTGCCCTACTGGACGACCGATATTGGCGCATTCTTCGTAAAAAATGATCCGAACCTCTGGTTTTGGAGTGGTGATTACGATCGGGGCGTTGAGGATCTGGGCTACCGCGAACTCTATGTCCGTTGGTTTCAGTATGCGGCCTTTTTGCCAATGTTTCGCGCCCATGGCACCGATACCCCACGCGAAGTATGGCGCTTCGGCGAACCGGGCGAGATATTTTACGATGCGCTGGTGAAGTTTCTCCACCTCCGCTATCGTTTGCTCCCGTATATCTACGCACTCGCCGGGTTGGTCACGCATGACGATGACACCATGCTGCGCGCGCTGCCGTTTGATTTCCGCTGTGACCCGCAGACTTATGAGATTGACGATCAATTCATGCTTGGGCCTGCTCTGCTGGTGAGTCCGGTCACACAGCCCATGTATTACGCACCGGAGTCCGTTCCGCTTGACGGTATCAGCCCAACCAGAGCTGTTTATTTGCCGAAGGATGCTGATTGGTACGATTTCTGGACAGGTCAGCGTTACACAGGCGGAGAAACGATCACCGCGGACGCAGCCTTGGATACGCTGCCGGTGTACGTCCGCAGTGGATCGATTGTGCCGCTTGGCCCTGCTATCATGTATGCCGATGAGCAGCCCCATGCGCCACTCGACCTGCGCATCTATCCGGGTCAGAGCGGCAGCTTCACATTGTATGACGACGAAGGCGACAACTACAATTATGAGCAGGGGCACTTCGCAACGATTCGCATCACGTGGCATGATACTGCCCGGCGGCTCACTATGCATGCGCGGCAAGGCAGCTATCCGGGTATGGCGACTTCCCGTGAGTTTCGGATCGTCGTCGGTGGCGGTTTGAATGACGCGCCGTCGGCCGCAGCGACCAGAACGGTGCTTTACGCGGGCCATGAAATTAGCCTCAATCTTTGATCTTCACGCTTTGCCGAGTCAGGAAAGGGAAACAATGACAGCGGACGCACGCTTTGAACCAACGTGGAAATCGCTAGCCCAGTATTCCGTGCCGCAGTGGTTTGAGGATGCCAAACTGGGAATCTTCATTCATTGGGGCGTCTATTCGGTTCCCGCATTCGCGAACGAATGGTACGCACGCAATATGTACCAGCAGGGCAGCGCCGAATTTAAGCATCATGTGGCCACCTGGGGCGAGCATACGAAGTTCGGGTACAAAGACTTCATCCCCCTGTTCACAGCCGAGAACTTTGATCCTGATGCCTGGATTGATCTGTTCAAGCGGGCGGGAGCGCAGTACGTCGTTCCGGTGGCCGAGCATCACGACGGCTTTGCGATGTACGATACCGCCTTCTCGGAGTGGAATGCCGCCAAAATGGGGCCAAAGCGCGATGTGGTCGGAGAGCTGGCAGCGGCGGCACGCCGCCACGAACTGGTCTTCGGTGTTTCCAATCACCGGGCTGAACACTGGTGGTTTTTTGATGGTGGCAGAAAGTTCCCGGCGGACGTGCAAGATCCGCAGTCGGACGCATTCTATGGCCCGGCTGTCGAAGCATCACCCAATGCTTCCCATACGTCAACCGAATGGGCGAACAAGGATTGGCGTCCTCGTCCGGACGCCAAGTTCCTCGACGAGTGGTTGGCTCGCTGTTGTGAATTGGTCGACAAGTACCAACCGCAGGTCTTCTGGTTTGACTGGTGGATTGAGCAGGCGGTTTTTGAGCCGTATCTGCAAAAATTCGCTGCTTACTACTACAACCACGTGACTGAACCTGTCCTTCAATACAAGCTTGAGGCGTTTCCGGTAGGGACAGCACTGCTTGATGTCGAACGCGGGAAGCTCAGTGACATCCGCACAGACTACTGGCAAACCGATACTTCAGTCAGCTACAAATCGTGGTGCTACGTTGAGGACGATGATTTCAAGTCAGTCACCACCCTCGTCCACGATCTGGTCGATATTGTCAGCAAAAACGGCAATCTCCTGCTCAACGTTGGGCCGAAACCCGACGGCACAATTCCCGACGAAGCCGTCAAGCGCCTGCTGGGATTGGGCGAATGGCTCGCCATAAATGGCGAAGCGATCTACGGTTCTCGTCACTGGCAGACCTTTGGCGAGGGCAGCACGACAGTGAGCGGTCATATGCGCGAACATGAGGATCAGCCTTTTACCGCGCAGGATATTCGTTTCACAAGCAAGGACGGGGTGCTGTATGCCATCTGTCTGGGCTGGCCGGGAACGGGCCTGACCATCAAGTCATTGGCGACCGGTTCGGCCCTCGGCGCCGAGCAAATCGAGTCGATCAGTATGCTCGGCTCGGACGAAGACCTGGCGTGGACCCAGTCTGACGATGGACTGCACATGGCGACACCCTCCCGGCGTCCGGGCGATCATGCCTATACCTTCAAGATCGTTCTCAAGTAGCTCAAGAGGAACTCACGAGCATATGACGACTCCAGCGACCGCCCCCTTCACTGATGACGGTGTCCGTCCTGACGCCGTACCCTATAAAGTCACCCGGACTGGCGCCAAGATGCCGGTGCTTGGTCTCGGCACGTTCGGTTCGGATAACTATTCTGCCGAATCGATCGCGGAGGCGGTTAAAGGCGCGCTTGAGCTCGGTTATCGCCATATCGACTGCGCGGCCGTCTATGGGAACGAGCGGTTAGTCGGGCAGTCTCTCCAACAGGCACTGCAAACCGGCGTCCGCCGCGAAGACCTGTGGATCACCTCGAAGCTGTGGAACGACAAGCACGACGAAAGAGACGTGATCCCTGCCTGCGAACAATCGCTCAAAGATTTGCAGCTAGACTATCTCGACCTCTATCTCATTCATTGGCCGTTCCCTAATTACCATGCGCCCGGTGTGGACGTGGGTTCGCGTGACCCACACGCCCAACCATACATCCACGAGAATTTCATGAAGACGTGGCACCAGTTGGAAAAACTGGTTGATCTGGGGCTGGTGCGGCATATTGGCACGAGCAACATGACCATACCCAAGCTTGAGCTGCTGCTGCGCGATGCCCGCATCCAGCCGACGGCCAACGAAATGGAACTGCACCCGCACTTTCAACAACCGGAACTCTTCGAATATGTTGTGAAGCACGGCATCATCCCGATTGGCTTCTCGCCGATCGGCTCACCGCGCCGCCCAGAGCGCGACCGAACCGACGAGGACACGGTCGACATTGAAGACCCGGTGATCGTCCAGATCGCGCAGCGGCTCAACGTCCATCCGGCAGTCGTCTGCCTTAAGTGGGCGATCCAGCGCGGGCAAGTGCCGATTCCATTTTCGACAACGCGGCGCAACTATCTGGCCAATCTGCGCAGCACCGTCACAGCACCGCTCACGGCTGAAGACATGGCGGCAATTGCCCGGATTGACAAGAACTGCCGGTTGATCAAAGGGCAGGTTTTCCTGTGGAAAGATGGGCAAAGCTGGGAAGATCTCTGGGACGTTGCGGGCATGATCACCCCGGCTTAACTGCTGCCATCTTCCTGGCGATTGCTGCTTTGTCGTGAGTTAGGGATATGCCGCATTCGCGCGTAATTCCTCGCCCCCTCAGTCCACGCAAGCTGGGAAAGGGGAGACATTGGAGCAAGAAGTCGGGGATCAAATCCCTTTAGGCACGCACAAAGAAACGCCTCTCACACGAGAGGCGTTTTTGTTTTTTGCATAGGTATCAATGTGGTTTAACCACCGGGTGGTGAACTTCTTGGTTGCCCTATCCGTCAGATTGTGCTTGATAGCGTGTCAGTCTCCAGATTGAGCCATGCCATTTCCGCCGCCGAGAGACGGATATCCAATGCCGGGAGGTTCTCTACGAATTCGTCCGGTGTACGTGCGCCTACCAGCGCAAAGATGGGTAGTGGTTGGCTCAGCACGTAAGCGAGACCCAACTGCGGCAGGCTGAGATTTTTGTCCGTCGCCATTGTCTGCGCTCGTTCGATCCGACGAAAATTGTCCTCATAGGCGTAAGCGTGAATCGTGACACCGTCAAAATAATCTCCAGGATTGTTTAGATTGTGCCGCTGATATTTGCCAGTCATAAATCCGCCGGCGAGGCTTGACCACGTAAATAGGGCTAGCCTCGCGGAAGCATACCATGCTCGCGCTGTTTGATTACGCGCTCCACCCAGACTAATGCAGCCTTCCCACGCTGGTTGGACCATTTCAGGCAGGCTGAACTGGGGGCTGCTGACGGCAAAAGGTGTCAAACTGTGCATCTCAGCGTAGCGGTTGGCCGCTTGCACCCGTTCATATGACCAGTTCGAGCCGCCAAATGCGCCGATCCACCCCTCACGGTGATGCTGGTTGAGGATGTCGACAATTGGCTCGACAGGTTGGGTTTCATCATCGCGGTGGAGCACGTACAGGTCGATGAAATCGACGCCTAACCGTTCCAGTGAGTCGCTAATGTCTGAAGTGATATCCTCCGGAGTAACCCGTTTCTTGCCATTGTACGGATGCGCGCCCTTGTCCAAAATGACGACTTCATCGCGGACACCCCGGCTTGCGATCCAGCGTCCTAAGACGCGTTCACATGCCCCAGCACCGTAGACGTGCGCGGTATCAAAGGTGTTGCAGCCGTGCGCGAATACTGCGTCAAACAGAGCGAAAGCCTCGTCAACGTTTGATTCGTTGAAATAGACTGTCCCTTGGACCAAGATGGAGACAGGTTTAGCAACCCCTGTAACCTGCCCATAACGCATTTTGGTTTCCATAAATTCATCCACTCTCTATAAATTGAGCTTTTTGGCGCTTACGCTCCTTGGAACGACGATCATAACGCTGCGTAGTAACAATGCTCAAATGTCCAATGATTTTCGCCGCAGACGCAAACCGACGACCTTGCGCGAGAAAATGTCGAGCACCAAAGGGCTACGGATGGCAGCGTGGCGTTTCAATCCCTCTAGGCACGCCACCAATCAAAACGCCTTGGAATTTCCGAGCACATTGGTATATAACAGATATTACTGCTCCGTTCAAGTTCGCGTTACAATAAGCTGCGGCTGCAAATTGGCAGATTTGGGAAGTTTCCGACGCTAATTGAGTCGCACAGAACCCCCGCTACGCAGAGACGATACATGGTGCACCGAACGGTCGTTCCCCTCAATTCCCACGATGAAGCTCCCCACGCACTCGAAAGGCTATTCGAACATGCAGTTGTCGAAGCAAGATCTCTATCGGTTTCCATGGTCCGGTAATGATAATCCGATCGGCTGGTTGGAAGTCACCGACAAGTGCAATACCTATTGCCGGGGATGCTATCGCATCAACGGCATGCAGGGGCACAAGCCCATTGAACAGGTCAAGGAGGAGGTTGCACTGCTCAAAAAGTGGCGCAACTGTGACAATATTTCGATTGCCGGGGGAGAACCCCTGATTCACCCCGAAATTCTCGACATCATCGCGTATATTCGCAGCCTGAAAATGAAACCGCTGATCCTCACAAACGGGATCCGGCTGGAAAACGACCGCCCCTTCATGGTTGAACTGAAAAAAGCGGGCGTAGTCGGCTTTACCTTCCACATCGACAGTGAACAGCAGCGGCCGCATTGGAAGGGCAAGACGGAAACGGAACTGTTTGAACTGCGCCAGCATTACGCCGATATGGCGCACTCCATCGGGGGGCTGTTTGCCAGTTTTGGGATGACCGTCTACCCCGGAAACCTCGATTTCGTGCCGGAAATGATCAAGTGGGCCAATAAGAACATCGACCGCGTCCATGGGCTGGTCCTCATTGGCTTCCGCAATGCATCGATGGAAGGCACGTACAACTACTTTGCTGGTGGGCAGCGCATCGAACCGAAAACGACGTATGTTATCGACGGCGACGCATCAGAATCCTATCTGACGTCCACCGACATCTATAACAAGATCAAGGAAGATTTCCCGCATTACGAAACGTCCGCTTACATGGGCGGCAGTCAGACTGAGGACAAGATCACCTGGCTGGTTTCGGCACAGTTGGGAACGAAGCACAAAATGTATGGCTCGGTGGGCAAGAAAGTGATGGAACTGTTCCAGACCTTCCACCACTTGCAGCACGGCACCTATGTGATCTATTCGCCCAGCAACAAGATTCCGAAAATCGCCTTCCTGATGGGCTTGCTGGACAAGGGCGTGCGCGCGACTTCCGGCAGCTTCTGGCGCGAAGTGCTGCGTCATCCGGCGGAACTCTTCCGCCCGCTGTATGTTCAGAGCATCGGCATTATTCAAGGGCCGGACCTGCTCGCTGACGGGCGTGTTGACATGTGTGAGAGCTGCCCGGATATGACCGTGTGGGATGGTCGCCTTGTGCATTCCTGCCGTCTGGACGAATGGCGGCTGTACGGCAACTACATCAACGCGCAGCCGAAGCAAGCGGTCATTGAGCCCGTGGCGATCGCTGTGAAGGATGAAACCGAACTCGTGGGTAAGTAAGCTCGCTGGTCAGAGAGATGAAGTGCAGCCTTTGCGCTTCATCTCTCTGCGGGGTTAACCGAGCACGGCGTCCACGATCCACGCCAGTCGAGACAACCAGCGGCTAGGGAAGCGCTGCCGAAGGATGCGTTCGACAAATGCCTCGCGCATGGCCACCGGAACGATGCGCATCAGCCCATTCACATTCTGGCCGGCCAGACTGGGAGCATCCTTCCGATCAAAGACCTTCGTGCCCAAATACGGGTCAAATTTCCAGGGATAGCCGCGCGGGCGGCGCTGAGGCGCAAACGGCTGATGGTATTCGTTCCGGCACAGCAGGTAGCCGGTTTCAGTGCGCATCTCCAATACGATCTGGGCACACTGCGCCGGGGGCACTGCCCAACGCACCTCCATGACGCGTTGGGTTGTATTCGGTTGGATATCCCACGGTGTTCCCCCCTGTAAAAGTACCTGCCCCGCAGCATTCAGGATTTGCCAGCAAATCGTCACGGCGCGGTAACGCAACGG
>CALKIA010000422.1 GCA_937988705.1 uncultured Chloroflexota bacterium
CGAGCGCGAAGCGGATCGCCTGACGGACGTTGACATCTTGCAGCGCGGGGTGACCGGCGCGCGGGGTTTCTTCCGTGCGCAGGTTGAGCCACAGGCTTTCGATGTAACCACCGAAGACGGTCTTCAGTTGAATGTTTTCGTATTCCGCAACGCGGGGCATGTCGCCTTCAGGGATGTTCGGGACGAAATCAAGCTGGCCGGCCTGCAGCGCGGCATACTGGGTTTCAGTGTCGGGGAAGAAGCGCAGGACGATGCGGCCGATGGAAGGCGCACCCAAAGCGTAGTTCGGGTTGGCTTCGAAGGTCATCTGTTCACCACGACGCCATTCGGTCAGGGTATATGCGCCGCTGAAGACCGTTGGGTCCTGGTTGGCATCAGCAAATTCGATGCTGCCTTCAGCTTCAAAGATCGGGCGGTAGATGTGCGCCGGGAGGAGGGTCGAGAGACCGGGCGAACCTGCCATGTCTTCGGGGAACGGCTTCGGTGCATTGAAGGTCAGGGTGAAGGTGGTTGCGTCAATCGCTTCCACGCTTTCGAGGGCCTCGGCAATCGACGTGGCTTGTAGGAAGTTGTTGGCAGGCGTATCGACCATCTGATAGGTGAACACAAAGTCATCCGAGGTCAACGGCGTGCCATCGCTCCACAGCAGGCCTTCCTTGATGCGGATGGTGTACGTCATGTAGTCTTCACTGATGCCACCATTTTCAATCGAAGGGATTTCCGCTGCCAGCACCGGATACGGTTCCAGGGTGTCCGTGACATCCCACAGGCTTGCCTGAACGAGGTCATTCGCCCACTGCGCGAACGCCATGCTGCTGTAGAAACCGTTCATGGAGTCTGGTTCCTGAGCGAACCCGACCGTCAAAGTTGGCACATCCTGCGCGGCGACGGGGGCGATCATCAGTCCCAGTGCCAACAGCAGCAGTGCAGCGAGGCTAACAAACTTGCGAACGTTCATAAGTGATGTTCTCCTTAAATACAGCACAATCACCAACCACACACACACAACTTGTAGAATATGCAGCACGCCTTGAGGTCAACGCAGTTATGCAATTGTCACGACGTGTACATCCCACCGGAATTCTATTGCATTCCGTCACAAAATTGCAAGGTTTCACTAATTGCAATTAGATTATTATTTTACAATTTTCTGCGCCTATTGGTTCAAATGCGCACCGTTTACTCTAGCAGATGGCGTTTGTTCCCGTATTGGTCAAGCCAACCGAAAGAATCACGACGTTCTTTGGCTTGAATTTCGCGCCTCTTACGGCACTTCCAACCCATGCCGCTCCATCAGGTCGCGGTTGTACAGTACGCTCTCGACCGTTCCCTCGGCGACTACCTGCCCAGAATCGAGCACGACGGCGCGGGTACACAGTTCCGCCGCCAGGCGCATATCATGCGTGCTGATGAGCAGCGTTTGCTCGGAGAAGGACTTGAGCAGATTGATCAGGGTGCGGCGCGCGCGTGGATCGAGACCCGCTGACGGCTCATCCAGCGCGAGGATGCGCGTCTCCATGGTGAGCACGGTCGCCAGCGCGATGCGCTTTTTCTCGCCGATGCTCAGATGATGTGAGATGCGCTGGGCATAGCTCTCCATGTTGACCAGCGCCAGCGCGTGATGCACCCGCTCTTTGACCTCCGCTTCGGGCAGTCCCCGGTAACGCGGCGCAAACGCGACATCATCATAGACATGCGGCGAGAACAACTGATCGTCGGGATTCTGAAAGACCAGCCCCACCCAGCCGCGAATCTGCGGGATGCTTGAATCGGTGAGCGGGACACCGCAGATAGTCACACTGCCCGCCGCCGCGTGCAGCAGGCCGTTGAGGTGCAGCAGCAGCGTCGATTTGCCGCTGCCGTTCGCGCCGACCAGCGCGACGCGTTCATGCTGGGGGATGGTCAGCGAAATACCGCGCAGCGCCAGTTGCCCATCTGGATAGCGATAGGCCAAGGCCTGAAGTTCGATGTCGTTCACAAGCGGATTCCGATCTGAATGATGGCTAAGATGAGCACGGGTAGCAGCCCGAAGAGTATGGTCGTGTAGGTCAACGGCGGCACTTCGCGGCGGCGCGCCTGACCATCGTAACCGCGGGCTAACATCGCCGCGTGGACACGTTCGCTCCGTTCGTAGCTGCGCAGAAACAGGCTGCCCACCATGCCCCCTGCGATCTGTGCGCGCCACCACAGCGAGCCGCCCGATCCGCCCCCGGAACGCGCCGCCCGGGCGCGCAGCAGACGATCCGCCTCGTCTTTGAGCGTGAATAGGTAACGATACATGAATCCGACGATGGCCGTCAGCGTCGCGGGCACGCGCAGACTCTCCAACGCCCAGAGCAGCTCAGTGAACGGGGTGGTCAGGGCGAGCAGCAGCGTCACCTGCATCGAGAGCCAGCTTTTCAGCACAATGCCTAGAAAGCGCGCGACTCCGGCATCGGTGAGAGCCGCGCCCGCGAACAGGGGGCGTCCGGGTGTCGTGAACAGGAGCGTCGCCGCGGCGAGGGTGAACGGGAGCGCCAGCACCGCCAGTCGACCCAAACGCAGCGGGCTGACGCGCGCCAGCGCCGCGACGACGCCGATCACCGTCCAGATGAGCGGGTAGGCGATCCAGCGGGTGTCCGGCGTTAGAATGATGCCGATGATCAGCAGCAGCGCCGCGCTCACTTTCATGCGGGGGTCAAGGCGATGCACCAGACTGGTGCCCCCGGTATAGGTGTTGAATGCCGTGAAGGGTGAATTCACACGGACTGACCGGGATCTGGTGACTGGGGCTTGCTCGCCAGCCGTGCCGCGCCATAGCTGACCGCGGCCACCACGAGCACGCCGATCACGCCCGCCGCGATGGTGGTCAAGGCTTCGCTCTCGATCAAGGGTACGGTGTAATCGGGCAGGATCGTGAAGGTCGGGTCTTGCGCCTGCTCAATGAAACCTTGATCTTCGGCGACGCGTTCCAGTCCATCCGGGCTCGGGCTTGCCAGCGGTGACGCGAACGCGACCAGCAGCGCGATGACGAGGCCGACGGCGACCCAGCGCGCACCTCGAGCAGGGGCACTCCGTTCCAGCAGATCGGGGCGCGTTTGTGTGACAAAGGCGAGCGCGGCGACCGTGATTAAGGCTTCGCCCGCGCCGATCAAGACGTGCACGCCGACCATGGCGGGTAAAGCGAGTGCGAGGGAAGCCGTACCGGAAACGCCGAGTTCTAACGCAGTCGCGGCGGACGCGGCGACTACGCCAACCCAGGCGCCGACGCCCGCGCCGATCAACCGCGAAGCCTGCGCCCGCCGCAGGAGCGTGTAGATCGCGTAACCGATCAGGCCGCTGACGATGCCCATATTCACGATGTTGAAGCCGAGCGCCAGCAAGCCGCCATCCTGAAACAACAGTGCCTGCACGCCGATCACGCAGGTCATGACGACAATCATCGCCCACGGGCCGAGGAAGATCGCTACCAGCGTGCTGCCGAGCAGATGCCCGGACGTGCCGCCCGCCACCGGAAAGTTAATCATTTGTGCCGCGAACACGAACGCTGCCAGAATCCCCATCAGGGGGATTTGCCGTTCGCCCAACTGGGTTTTTGTCTGGCGCAGTGCGTAACCGAGCAGCCCGATGAGCAGCAGCCACCCCACGGCGGAAACGGGTATACTGAGCAAACCATCGGGAATGTGCATGGCGAGAATGGATGGAGACATCGAATGCCTTTCCGTAAGAATTTACATCTGGAATAGATTACAATAGATTGTAGTAAATTGAGTCTTTGAATGCCACAACGGGAGTTCACGAAAGTTA
>CALKIA010000423.1 GCA_937988705.1 uncultured Chloroflexota bacterium
CAGCGGTCAGGCCGCCATCCTAACCGGCAAGAACGTCCCCGCCCTCATCGGGGAACACTACGGCCCACGTCCTAATCCGCCCATCCGCCAAATTCTGACGGAAGATAACTTCTTTAAGCAGGTGACCCGACGCGGCAAGCGCGCCGCGCTGCTTGAAGGGTATCCGCCGCGCTTCCACGAAGCGATCAACAGTGGCAAGCGCCTGCGTTCCAGCTATCAGGAAGCGTTGTTCGCCGCCGGGCTGCCCCTCTTCGGCGAGGATCTAATCTACAGTGGTGACGCGCTGGCAGTTGATTGGGTCGGTGAAGGCTGGCGTAAAGAACTCGGCTACACCGACACCCCCATCTACGAACCCCGTGCGGCCGGAATCAAAATGGTGGAGATCGCGCGGCGCTATGATTTCGCCTTCTTTGCCCACTGGGTGACCGACGTCATCGGCCATCGTGGTTCGGTCGCCGACGGCGCACGCAACCTCGAAATCTTCGACGGCGTGATGAGCGGCGTCCTCGACGTCTGGGATGACAGCGAAGGCTTGATCATTATCACCAGCGATCACGGCAACATGGAAGACATGTCGCATACCAAGCACACCGAAAACGATGTCCCCACGGTTGTCATCGGCGCGGGCAAAGAGGAATTCGCCATGGGCGTCAAGACGCTGGCGGACATCAGCCCGCAGATGGCCACGTATCTGTTCACTCAGAACGGCACGTAACCAGCGCGCCATCCGGGTAACCGATTCGGTTTCGCCAAACGAACAGCAAAGCAGCTAGCAGGGCGAGGTGTTACCTCGCCCTTTTCAGAATTCCATTGCAACCCCCTCTCCAAATTCGGAAAGGGAGCCAACAAAAACACGTTTTCCGCCCCTCTCCCCGCTTGCGTGGGTTGAGGACAGGACACTTTTAACAATTGGTGCGTTTTCGCCGCCGTAGGCTCAAGCCTACGGCTATTTCAAAAGCCTGTAAGCCTGCTGAAGCAGGCTGGTTAGCCCACTTCAGGGGGCTTCCTTCCCGTAGACCGATGCTTTGAGCGTCGGGCGGTGCGTCACAACGATCTTGATTATTAAAAGTGTCCCTCCCTCAACTTGCGTGAGAGAGGGGTTGGGGGTGAGGGGTACGCGCGCATGAGACATATCCATAACAGATGCGCAGAAGCGCGCCTCTACACGTGCTCGCTTATAAAAATCGCCTGTCCTCAACCTGTACGGGGATCTGTCTCCCTACCCTGAATTCGGACAGGGCTACGGTTCACATACCCTGCAATTTCCCGCTAGTTGAGGGACGCGTTAGAAGCTTAATAGAACTGTCCCTACGAACAGGTGATGCTCAGAATTTATCGTCTATACTGAAATTGAAGACTGTATTGGTATGAAGGCTGTGGATGATGGATGCTAACAATTTACGTGAAACCATGCGCCTGTGGGCGAGCGGTGTCGCCGTGGTGTCGACCGCCGACTCGGTGTGCCGCGCGGGCATGACCGTGAGCGCGTTCAACTCGCTCTCGCTCAGCCCTCCGGCAATTCTCGTCTGCCTGCAAAAAGACACGCGCACCGCCGAGGTGATCCCCGGTGCGGGCGTGTTCGCGGTATCGATTCTCGGCGCGGATCAAGCCTATCTCTCTGACCGCTTTGCGGGGCGCATTCCGCTGACTGAAAACGAGGATCGCTTCGACGGGCTCAATTTGACCACCGGCGTCACCGGCGTGCCGATTCTGGCCGACGCCATCGCGTGGCTGGACTGCAAAGTGCGCGAAATTCACGATGGCAGCACCCATTGGATCGTGGTCGGCGAAGTCGTCGCCACGGGAATTCCGACCGATGGCGCAGCGCCGCTGCTCTACTTCAATCGCAGCTACCACACCTTGCAGGCTCAGGATGTAGCCTCACCTTGATTATTGCCCCCCGCTCCACTACAATGATCGCTGACTTTTCGACGGGTAGACCTCATGTTTGAGCAGCTTACAAACCGCTTACAAGACGTTTTTGACGGCTTGGGGCGTGTCGGCAAACTCACAGAAAAAGACGTAGACAAGGCAATGCGCGAGGTGCGGATGGCGCTCCTCGAAGCAGATGTCGCCTTGCCGGTCGTCAAAGACTTCGTGCAGCGCGTTAAAGAGCGTGCGATCGGCGCGGATGTGGGCAAGAGTCTGAAGCCCGGTCAGCAAGTCGTCAAGATCGTTCACGAGGAACTGCTCACCACGCTGGGTGAAGGCGCGAAGCTCAACTTCTCAGGCAGCACCAAACCGCATGTGATTATGCTGGTAGGCTTGCAGGGGTCGGGTAAAACGACGACGGGCGCGAAACTGGCGCTGCATCTGCGGCGCGAAGGCCGTTCGCCGTTCATGATCGCCGCCGACACTTACCGTCCCGCCGCCGTTGACCAGTTGGTCACGCTGGCGAAGCAGATTCAAGTCCCGTACTATGAGGAAGGCACAACCGCCAAACCGCCGGACATTGTCACGCGCGGGATGAAGATCGCCAAAGAGCAGAACGCCGCCGTGGTGATTGTCGATACGGCTGGTCGTCTGCAAATTGACGAAACCCTCATGACGGAACTGGAAGAGATCAAGCGGCGGACCAACCCCGCGGAGATCTTGCTCGTGGCGGATGCGATGACGGGTCAGGAAGCCGTGCATATCGCGGAAGGGTTCAACGGTCGCTTAGGCATCACCGGCTTGATCCTGACCAAGATTGATGGCGACGCTCGTGGTGGCGCGGCTCTTTCCATGCGCGCGGTGACCGGTGTGCCGATCAAGTTCCTCGGTACGAGCGAAAAGCTGGACGGGTTTGAAGCGTTCTCGCCGGATCGGCTGTCACAGCGCATCCTCGGCATGGGCGATGTCATCGGTTTGATCGAGAAGGCGGAAGCCGAATTCGACGAAGCCGAAGCCATGAAGCTGCAGAAGAAACTGATGGAAAATCAGTTCACGCTGCAAGACTTTCTGGAACAGCTCCAGAAGATCAAGCGGATGGGCAGCATCACCAGCTTACTAGGAATGATCCCCGGCATGAACCGCTTTAAGGATCAGATCGATGAGCAGCAGGTCGACAAGCGTATTCGCCGCGTCGAAGCGATCATCAACTCGATGACCAAAGCCGAGCGTGAAAATCCCAAGGTTCTCAATGCCAATCGTCGCAAGCGCATTGCAGCGGGCAGCGGTGTGGAAGTGCGGGATGTGAACGAAGTCTTGAAGCAATTCAAAGACATGCAGTCCATGATGAGTCAGGTCCGTAAAGGGAAATTCCCCGGCATGCCCGGCGGGTTGCCCCCCGGATTTCCGCGCTAAGACCGCCCACCGGTCTTTCCGCAACTGAGTTATTTCGTTCTCAGTGGCTCTCCGTCGTCGAACGACGCATGAGAGCGCAACTAGAAAGGTACAATTTCCATGGTTCGTATTCGTCTCCGCCGGACTGGCCTCAAGGGTCAGCCGAGCTACCGTATCGTCGTGGCCGATCAGCGCTCTGCGCGGGGTGGCGGCTTCATCGAAATCATTGGCACGCATAACGCCCGCACCCTGCCGATCACCGATATTATCGACGAAGGCCGCGCGCTCTACTGGCTGAGCGTCGGTGCCCAGGCTAGCGAAGCGGTGGTCTACATTCTCAAGCGCACCGGCACGCTGGAACGCTTTGAACGTCTGAAGAAGGGCGAAGCCATCGAAACGCTGATCGCCGAAGCGTCGGCTGCTGCCGCCGCCCGCGATTACAGCGTCAAGACCCGGCACGCTGCCCCCGCCGCTGGCGAAGGCACCTTTAAGCCCAAGGGCAGCTAAGACTCAGCACCTGACCTTACCCCGCTATGCTTATGCTTAGCACCCCCTCTCCCGTGGGAGAGGGGGTTGGGGGTGAGGCTATTGATTTTGTCGGGACGAGGCATGCCTCGTCCTTTTTGGTATAATGAACCCGAGAGAACGGTCGCGATCCATCACGGCCAAATAGATTTCTTCATAGGAGTGTCAGCGATGGAAAACTTAGTCGAATACGTCGCCAAGAGCCTCGTGGATGATCCCACGTCGGTGAAAGTCCGCCGCCGCGATTCGGGTTCGTCCGTCGTGATCGAACTGCACGTCGCCCAGCATGATACTGGCCGCATCATTGGCAAAGGCGGGCGGGTCGCGAATGCGCTGCGGGCGCTGCTGCGGGCGGGCGAAAGCAAGAACAAACGTATTGTCTTGAAGATTAGTTAGGCGATGGAACCCAAACACCTCATTCTCGGCGAAGTCCTCCGCCCGCATGGCGTACGCGGCGAATTACGCGTGCGCCTGCTCACGGATTATCCCGAACGCATCGACAAACTGGAAAGCATCTATCTCGGCGAAGATCCTAACGGCAAGGTGACGCGCTACACCGTCGAGTCAATGCGTATGAATCAGCAATACGGCCTGCTCAAACTCAAAGGCATCGACGATCGCACCGAGGCCGAACGCTACCGGCAGCTGCTGGTCATGATCGACCTGAAAAATGCGGTGCCGCTGGAAGCAGGCGAGTTCTACCTGTACGAGCTGATCGGTCTGGAAGTCCACACCGAGTCTGGCGACGTGCTCGGCACACTCACCGAAGTGCTCGAAACGGGCGCGAACGATGTCTATGTGGTCAAAGGCCCAAAGTACGGCGAAGTGCTCGTCCCGGTGCTCCCGCACACCATTATCAAGACCGATATCGCCGCCAAACAGGTCATTGTGCGCTTACCCGAGGGCTTACTCCCCGGTCAAGGCGAAGACGCTTAAGCTTTCCCGCTTGACAGCCTCTGCGACCCGCGCTTATGCTGTCCTCAACTACCTGACATTTTGTGCCGGGAAACGCAGTGAGCGATCACCCCTATTGGCTCGGCTTCAGCCTCGTCCCCGAAATCGGTCTAAAACGCTTCAATCTACTCCTACAGGTCTTCGGCGATTTGCGGAGCGCGTGGCAGGCTGACGTCGCCGTGCTGCGCGACAGCGGGCTCGATGGCAAACCACTGGCTAACCTCATCGCGTTCCGTGACCGGATCGATCTCGCGGCGGAAATGGCCAAAATCGAGCGGGTCGGCGCGCGCCTGCTCACGCTCATGGACGATGAGTATCCTGCCCTCCTGCGCACCATAAACGGTGCACCACCGCTGCTCTACGTGCGCGGTTCGCTGACCCCGGAAGATGCGCTGGCCATCGCGCTGGTAGGTACGCGCAAAGTCACCGTGTATGGCAAAGACGCCGCCGCCTATTTCAGTAAGGGTTTAGCCGCCAACGGCGTCACGATCGTCAGCGGACTGGCTCATGGAGTCGATACCGTGGCGCATCGCGCCGCGCTTGATGCGGGTGGGCGCACACTGGCCGTCCTCGGCTGTGGCATCGACCAGATGTACCCGCGTGATAACGCGCCGCTGGCTAAAGACATTCTGGCGCACGGCGCGCTCCTGAGCGAGTTTCCGCTCGGCACGCCGCCCGAAGCGCAAAACTTCCCCCGCCGCAACCGCATCATCAGCGGTTTGTCGCTCGGTGTGCTGGTGGTCGAAGCGCCGGAGAAAAGTGGCGCGCTGATCACCTCCTCGTTCGCCGCCGAACAAGGGCGCGACGTGTTCGCTGTCCCCGGTAACATCTTCAATCCGTCGAGCATGGGCGCGAATCGTCTCATTCAGGACGGCGCAAAACCCGCGCTGGAAGTCGAAGATATTTTAGGCGAAATCAATGTGACGTACGGTACGATGACCGCGCGGGAGCAAGCGCAGGCCTTCGCACCGGAAGACGAAAACGAAGCCGCGCTCCTCCGTTTTTTGAGCGCTGACCCCATTCACGTCGACGATCTGGTGCGCTTGAGCGGTTTGTCCACACCAACCGCCATCAGCACACTCACCCTACTGGAACTCAAAGGCGTTATCAGCCTTGTTGGGCACATGCAGTATCGCACCGAAAGGAAACTGTAAATGAACCATAACTATGCAATGATCATGGCGGGCGGTGGTGGTACACGCCTGTGGCCGATGAGCCGCGCCGATATGCCAAAACAGCTTCTGCCGCTGGTCGAAGACCACTCCATGTTCAACGTCAGCGTTGAACGGCTGGCACCGCTGTTTCCGCCAGAGCGGATTTATATCGTAGCCGGGCGGAACCATGTCGAAAAGCTGCGCGCTGATGCGCCGAACATCCCCGCGCAGAACTTCATTGTTGAGCCTTACGGACGCGACAGCGGCCCCGCCGCCGCGCTCGGCATGGCCGTCATCCAGAAGCGCGATCCCGAAGCGGTCGTCGTCATTCTCACGGCGGATCATCACATTGCCAACAAAGAAATGTTCCGCGATGTGCTCGGCGCAGCCTGCAAACTCGCGCAGCATGATCGCATTGTCACGCTCGGCATTTCCCCTTCCCTGCCGTCGACTGCCTTCGGTTACATTCGCCGCGGGAAAGCGATTAAAAAGGTTGATGGCTTTCAATGCTACGAATCGTTGGGCTTCACCGAAAAGCCGGATACCACTAAGGCGATCAGCTTCATCCGTTCGGGCGAGTACAGTTGGAATTCGGGCATGTTCATCTGGGCGGCTGACCGCGCAATGAGCGAATATGCCCGTCAGCAGCCCCAGATGCACGCGCTGATCATGCGCTTGCAGACGACGGTCGACACGCCGGACTACGACACGACACTGGATCAGGTTTGGGCGGAAATCCCACGCATCTCCATCGACTTCGCTGTGATGGAAGGCGCGCAGAATATGGCGGTCATCCCGGTCGATATCGGCTGGAGCGACGTCGGCAGCTGGGACGCCCTGTTCGATGTGCTCAACTTGGACGAGGCCGGAAATGGCTTCAAAGGGGCATCCGAAGATCGGATCACGGTTGACACAAAGAACACACTGGTTTACAGTGACAAACTGACGGTCACCATCGGGGTAGAAAACCTCGTGATCGTAGACACCCAAGATGTGCTCATGATCTGCCACAAGGAACGCACGCAAGACGTCAAGAAAGTCGTCACGATGCTGCGTGATACGGATAACACGAATTACCTATAGAGGGTTAGACCCGCATGACTGAACTTCAGGCGTACTGCGTGAAATGCAAGACCAAACGAGAGATCGCCAATCCTCAACCCGCTTTCACGAGTAAGGGAACGCCGGGCGTCAAAGGGTCGTGTCCCGTCTGCGGCACGACCCTGTTTCGCATGGGCGCGACCGAAGCCCACGCGAACCTGCCGAAACCCGTGATTGAACCGAAGACGACGGCGGCCAAGAAATCCACTGGCAAGAAGACGACGACCAAGAAAAGCACGGCGGCTTCGAAGAAGGGGAAGAAAGCGGCGAAAGCGACGGACAAGGCGGCACGCAGTAAAACGTCTGTTGGCAAGCTGGTGATCGTCGAATCGCCAGCCAAAGCCCGCAGTGTCGGGCAGTTTCTCGGCAAGGGGTTCATGGTTCGGGCGTCGAAGGGGCATGTGCGCGACCTGTTGGTGTCGCAGTTGTCGGTCGACGTCAAGAACCAGTTCGAGCCGAAATATCGCGTACTGAATGACAAACGCGATGTGGTCAAAGAGTTAAAAGATGCGGCTGAACGTGCTGACGAGATCTATCTCGCGACTGACCCTGACCGCGAAGGCGAGGCGATCGCGTGGCATCTGCACGCCGCCGCCGACATCGAATCGCTCACAGGTAAGCCGGTGCAGCGCGTCGTCTTCCATGAAATCACCCAATCCGCCATTCAGGATGCGTTTTCGCACCCGCGCCAGATCGACATGAATCTCGTCAATGCGCAGCAAGCCCGGCGCATTCTGGATCGCCTCGTTGGTTACAACGTGAGCGAACTGCTGTGGGAAAAAGTGCGTAACCGGCTGTCGGCCGGGCGCGTGCAGAGCATCGCCGTGCGCCTGATCGTGGATCGGGAACGCGAAGTCGAAACGTTCGTGCCGCACGAATACTGGACGCTGGATGCCAAGCTGCGCAAGACGCAAAATGGCAAAAAAGACGACGGCAAGCCGTTCTTCGCCCGCCTCTATAAAATCGGCGACCACGATGTGCATTTCAACTCGAAGACGGCCGTCGATCAACACCTCGACACCCTGAAGCAGAGCCAGTACATCGTCATGGATATCAAGCGCGGCGAACGTGCGCGCCGCCCGTCGCCGCCCTTTACCACCAGCACGCTCCAGCAGGAAGCTTCCCGGCGGTTGGGCTTTAACGCGCGGCGCACCATGTCGGTGGCGCAGCAGTTGTACGAAGGCATCGTTATCGGCGACGAAGGCTCCGTCGGTTTGATCACCTATATGCGTACCGACAGCACCGCCGTGTCGACGCAGGCGCAGAAAGACGCGCGGGACTATATCGGCAAGCGCTTTGGCAAGCCGTATGTGCCCGCTCGCGCCCCGGTCTACAAGACCAAGACCAAAGGCGCGCAGGAAGCCCACGAAGCGATCCGTCCCACGAGCACCATGCGCGAACCCGATGCCATCAAGCGCGAACTCTCGGGCGAGCAGTACCGCCTGTATAACCTGATCTGGCAGCGCTTCGTCGCCAGCCAGATGGAAAACGCGGTCTACAACACGCTGCGCGTCGACATTGACGCAGGTGCCGCCCCCACCGAACGCAAGTATCATTTCCGCGTGTCGGGCAGCACCATCAAGTTCAACGGCTTCCTCGCCCTCTATGAGGACGCCCGCGACGAAGATCAGGTGCAGGACGAGGACGAAGGGCGCATCCTGCCCGATATGTCCGTCGATGAACTGCTCGACCTGATCCAGCTCATACCGGAACAGCACTTCACGCAGCCACCGCCCCGCTATACCGAGGCGAGTCTCGTGCGCACGCTGGAAGAATTCGGCATTGGGCGCCCGAGCACCTACGCGCCTATCGTGGCCGTCATTCAGGATCGCGAGTACGTCACCAAGGACGACAAACGCCTCATCCCGACCGAAACCGGGCTGGTGGTGAACGATTTTCTGGTGGAATACTTCCCGGAAATCATGGACTACCAGTTCACGGCCCGCATGGAAGACGAATTGGACGAAATCTCGGAGGGTCGGCGGGAATGGCGCCCGATGCTCGGCGAATTCTACGATCCGTTCCAGCAGCAGCTCTCCCATGCCCGCGAAACCGCGCCCGACCTGAAGGCCGAAGAGGAAATCGGGCGGGAATGCCCGGTGTGCAGTAAACCGCTGGTCATCCGTTACGGGCGCTTCGGCAAGTTTATTGGCTGCTCGGATTATCCGACCTGTCGCCACACCGAACCGTGGCTGGAACGCCTCGGCGTGACCTGCCCGGTGTGTGGCAAATTGCACAGCGGCGAGATCATCATCCGGCGGTCGAAGCGTGGCCGGACATTCTACGGCTGCTCCCGCTACCCGGACTGCGATTTCACCAGTTGGAAGAAACCGCTCCCTCAGCCCTGCCCCAACTGCGGCGGGATGCTCGTGGAAACGTCCCAGACGCGCGCGGAGTGCACCAACTGTCACAACAAGTACACGATTGATCGGCTGCCCGCCGTGAGCGCTGAACCCGTCTGATAGGCACTGTGTGTTGAGGACTGAGAGAAGTCAAGAGCGGTACTTCCTACTCAGTCCTCACGGCTTTTCCCTCAGTTCTAGCTTTCCTTTGTTGGCGCTTTAGAACGTTTCGTGTACTATAGTCTTATTTGATGTCGGACGCGCTTTCACTTGGAAGGCTCCTCGTATGCTAAAATGGTTAAAAGACACCTATAACGGGCTCGTAGTCATTCTACTCAAGCCCTATTTACCGCGACGCGAGACCCTGTTCGCTATCCTGTTGGGGATCTTGATCGGTTTTCTGGGCGCCTATGTGCTCTTCCCCACCCAGTATGTTGATGGCGATCTCCGCACGCTTGAACAAAGCTGGCAGGACGAATGGGTGAAACTGCTCGCCGACCGTTATGCCGCGCGCACCTCCGATATCAGCGCGTTCATCACAGACGCCCTGCGTCAGGTGGACAATCCGCTCGGGATTGTCGATACGCTGCTCGCCACACCCGAAGAAGCGGAAAATTACGCAAAATTGCAGCAGATCCGGCCGCTGGCCGAAGCCGCGCAGCCCACTGCTGTGGCCGCACCGCCGGAGCCGAGTACGCTGGACAGCCTGCGTCCGTTCCTGATCGTTCCCATCGTGGCGCTGCTGATCATCACGATTCTCATCATCATTTACGGCATGTTCATCTACCCGAACCTGATCGAACCGCTGGCGCGTCGCGGTCAGGTGCCTGACCCAGCGGTGCAAGCCGAGCGCGAAAACCGTCAGGCCGCCCGCAAAGCCTTCGAAACGCAGAAGACTGACTTCTCAGTGACGACCAATAACTTTGGCCCGCCGCTGATGCAAAAGATGTCGACCTTCACGAAGGGCTTCGGCAGCTATGATGACTCGTTCACCATCGAAGATGCGGAAGAGAAATTCCTCGGTGAAACCGGCTCATTGATCGCCGAAGGCGTCATGACCGACGGTTCGGCGACCGCCTTCGAAGTGTGGCTGTTCGACAAGGATGATTTCGTCCGTACGATGACGAAGGTCTTCGCTTCCGAACACGCGTTCAGCGACCCCGGCTTACGTTCCAAGCTCGAAGAAAAAGGCGATGTCGTGCTGGCGCAGACCGGTGCGATTCTCGTGCTGGAAACCGCCGCGCTCCGCCTGCAAGCCCGCATCATTGATATGCAGTATGTTCCGGGAACGCCGCAGCCCAACAGTTCGTTCCAGAAGCTGACGCTTGAACTGGCCGCCTGGCAAAAATCGCGCACGGGTGTACCCGCTGCACCGACCACCACCGCGCCGACGTCGCAGCCTGCGCCCGTCACACAGCCGCTGCCACCCGTCCAACCGACTTACACGCCCGCGCCGACGCAGCCGATCTATACGCCACCGCCTGCGCCGCCGCCGCAAACCCCACAGACCTATACGCCGGCGGGTTATGGATCGCCTGCGCCGTTACAACGCCCGTCACAGCCGCAGGTGCCGCCAACGCCACCGCCGCGCACGATGCCGGACGACGATCCCTTCGGCGGTACCGGGGATTTCACCCCGATCACCTGAACCACTCCCTGAGAATCAAAACGCCCTGTCCACTGTGACAGGGCGTTTTTGTTTGTCCAAACCGCGCGGTTTATCCCCTGGAGCCGAGCTGAACGTGAACTATGGATAATGCTTCTCACGCCATCCCCGCCCCCTAACAGGGGTCGGTATTTAATTGTAGGGACGAGACATGTCTCGTCCTCTCGTTAGATCGATGAAATTCAAGGAGGCATGCCGGTAAGTGCGTAGAATAGCGTGAAGCTCGTTTTGGGGTTCAGTTTTTGGGTTTTGCGGACGCGATAAATCGCGTCCCTACGAGAAAACGGTGCTTGTGTAGGGACG
>CALKIA010000424.1 GCA_937988705.1 uncultured Chloroflexota bacterium
GGGCACTGCTCGATACGGCGGTCTACGGGCTGGAGCACGAGCCGACGGTCGGCGAAAGCCTCGCAGCCGGGGCGAATTTGATCGCCTTCAGCGGCGATAAGCTGCTCGGTGGACCGCAGGCGGGGATCATTGTGGGTAAAGCGCCGTTGATCGCCGCGTTGAAGCAGCATCCACTGGCGCGCGCTGTCCGCGCTGACAAGCTGACGATTGCCGCGCTGGTGGCGACACTTGATCACTACCGGAAAGGCGAGGCCATTAGCCAGATTCCCATCTGGCAGATGATCGCCGCGCCGCTCGATCAACTGCGCGCGACGGCGGAAAGCTGGGCGCACACGCTCGGTGGCGAAGTTATCACAGGCGAATCGATGGTGGGCGGGGGGAGTCTGCCCGGCGCGACCCTGCCGACCGCGCTGCTGGCGCTCACGCCGCCCAACGCGGACGCCCTAGCCGCCCAGCTCCGCGCCGCCAATCCGCCCGTGATCGCGCGCATCGCCGACGGGCGCGTGTTGTTCGATCCGCGCACGGTGTTCCCGGCACAAACGGACGATCTGCTGCGGGCGGTGCGCTCGGCTTTATGACCAGACCCCCACGGATCGATTCCCTCGACATCTGCGATTCGACGCTATAATCCAGTTTTCAACAGCAGTCGGTTGTTGACCTCTGAGCAGCGCGCACGGCAGACGCTTTTCCCGCCGCGTCGGGCCGCGTCCACCGTACCCCATCAACACCCGCCCTTGTACACGAGAGAGAACCCTCATGAAATCTGATCTCGATCAACTGATGGCGGCGCGCCAACTGGCGGCCATCGTCGTCACGGGCGAAGCCCACGACAACCCGCCGCGCGCCTACCTGTCGAACGGCGCGCATGTTACGGGCGGCTACATCATCAAGCGGCCGGGCAGCGACCCAATTATGATCGTCAACGGCATGGAGACGGAAGAAGCAGCGAAAAGTGGCTTGCAGGTCTTTTCGCACGCTGACCTCGGCTATGCCCAAATGATCAGTGAGGCCAAAGGTGACCTGACCAAAGCGGGCATCGCACTGTGGGGCGCCATGCTGCGCCGCTTCGACATTCTGAGCGGACGCATCGGCATCTATGGCGTGGGCAACCTGCATTCCCAAATTGAATTCACCCGTCTGTTGAGCGCCGCCTATCCTGCTTACCAGTTTGTGGGCGAAACGGGGCTCACGTTGTTCGATGAAGCATACGTCACCAAAGGCGAAGACGAACTGCTGATCATCCGTTCGGTGGCGCAGCGCACCACTGAAGTTGTCGCCGCGACGTGGGATTACATTAGCGGCCACCGCGCCGACGGCGAAACCGTCGTCAAAGCGGACGGATCGCCCCTCACCATCGGCGATGTCAAACGCTTTGTGCGCCGCGCGCTCCTCGACCGCGATCTCGAAGACACGGATATGATCTTCGCGCAGGGGCGCGATGGTGGATTTCCGCACAGTCGCGGCGAAGCGGACATGGCGCTCCAACGCGGTCAGGCGATTGTGTTCGATCTGTTTCCACGGCAGTTGGGTGGCGGCTACCACCACGACATGACGCGCACATGGTCGATTGGCTACGCGACGCCCGAAGTTGAGCGTATCTACCAGCAGGTCATGGATGCCTTTGATATCGCCGTCGAAACGTTCCGCCCCGGCATCGAAGCGCGGAAATTGCAGGAAGCGGTGCTGGATCACTTCGAAAACGCGGGACATCCCACCGGACGCAGCCAACCGGGAACAAGCGTCGGCTATGTGCACAGCTTGGGGCATGGCGTCGGTTTGAACATCCACGAGCGCCCCGGCATCGGGCACCTGTCGCCAGATAAACTCGTCGCGGGCAACCTGATCACCATCGAACCCGGTCTGTACTATCCGGAACAGGGTTTTGGCGTACGCATCGAAGACACATTCTACATCACCGGGAGCGGCGAACTCATCAGCCTGACCGAGTTCCGCAAAGATCTGGTTGTGCCGCTGCAAGATTCGTAGGTACGAAGTTCACGAAAAATTCCATGCAGAGTTTTCGTGACCGGTGTATGATATTCTTGTAATGTTTGTCAAAAATGTCAGAGATCTTACAGAAGTGTACACAGACACCCACAGCACTACCGATACTGATCGCATCGCCGCGTTACAGCGTCTGCATTTATTAGATAGCCCCGTCGATCCAGCGTTTGATCGGTTCACGCGGCTGACAACGCAGATACTGCATGCGCCCATCGCGCTTGTCACCCTCATCGATCGCGATCGGCAGTTCTTCCTAAGCCAGCTCGGGCTGCCAGAACCGTGGGCCAGCCAACGTGAAACGCCGCTGTCCCATGCCCTTTGCCAGCACGTTGTGCGTTTGAACCAACCGCTCATCATCACCGATGCGCGCGAACATCCGTTGGTGCAGGCCAATCCCGTAATCGTCGACTGGCAGGTGATCGCCTATGCGGGCATTCCGCTGCTGACGTCGGACGGGGTTGCCGTGGGGGCGCTCAGCGTGATCGACCATAAGCCGCGCACATGGACGGAAGACGAAATTGCCACCCTGACTGATCTGGCGGCAGCGGTGATGACCGAAATCGAACTCATCGACGCGCACGAAGCGCGACACCGGGTCGAGCAGCAGATGGCGGCGCTGGCAGAGCAGCAGATTCAAGATATGGCCACCATGAACAAGCGGTTGGTCGAGCTGGAACAGGTGAAATCCGACATGATCCGCGTGGCCGCGCATGATCTGCGCAATCCGCTCGCACTGGTCATGGGTTACAGCGAACTGATGCTTGAAGAACAGGATGAATTGGCAGAACATCACCGCGAATTCGTCGGCTCGATTCTGCGCAGCGGCCAGAAGATGCTCAGCCTGATCAAAGATATCCTCGCGCTGGAACGTATCACGGGCGACCCAACCGACAACTATCAGGTCATCGCCTTCAATACGCTGGCGCATGAAGTCTTCGAAGCCAACCGCGAGTCGGCCAACATTGCCCATCTCAACTACACTTTCGACGCGGACGAGCGGGCGATCTCGGTATCCGGCGATCTCGCCCAGCTCCGCGAAGCAATCGAAAACCTGATCACGAACGCGATCAAGTACACCCCCATGGGCGGCAGCGTGAGCGTGCAGCTCCGGGACAAAGGTGATTTTCTGCTGTTTCAGGTCGTTGATACCGGCTATGGCATCCCCGAACCCGATCAAGAGCGGCTGTTTCAGGCGTTCTATCGCGTTCCCACGGACGAAACCTACAAAATCGGCGGGACAGGCCTGGGACTGCATCTGGTCAAGAGCATTATCGAACGCCACGCCGGGAAGATCATCTTCAGGAGCACCTACCAGCAGGGCAGCACCTTCGGCTTCTACCTCCCCAGCCAGTAGGGACAGCGCCTGCGCTGTCCGTTTGGAGCGGACAAGGCAGGCCGGTAAGTGCGTAGAATAGCGTGTAAACGGGTTACAGGTCGTTTTTGGGGGTTTGCGGACGCGATAAATCGCGTCCCTACGAAAAAACGGTGCTTGTGTAGGGGCGCACCTGTGTGCGCCCGAAACCGGGTAGACACAGAGGTCTACCCCTACATTGGGACTTTCGAGAGTCTACTTAAGACACTTTAGCAATTCTGCCCAACAATCTACCCTTCTCTCCGCTTGCGTGGGTGAGGAATTTTAAAACACGCTCATGTCTCGTCCCGCCACTTCCCTTCGACTGGGGGAGCGTCGTCCGCGCCGATGATTACCCCTCAGCCCTGATCATCTTCCTGTTTTACGTTTTGGTATTGAGAAGAATGGTACAATGGGCAGCATGCGTTTTTCTGATGAGAGACAAATAGACATGACTCTGGGGACAACGGCGGTTCCTCTGCGCGTAGCAATCATTGGATCGGGCCCGTCGGCGTTTTACGCCGCCGAGCATTATCTCAAGAGCGGTCTCGCGGTGGAGATCGACATGTTCGAGCGGTTGCCTACGCCTTACGGGTTGGTCCGCGGCGGCGTCGCCCCCGACCATCCCAAGATCAAGACGGTCACGAAGGTCTATGAACGCACAGCGTCCAACCCGAACTTTCGTTTCTACGGCAACGTCGAATTCGGGCGCGATGTGACGCTTGACGATCTGCGCGCGCATTACCATCAGGTCGTGTTCGCCGTCGGCGCTCAAACCGATCGGCGGATGGGCGTTCCCGGAGAAGATTTGTTGGGCAGCCACCCGGCGACCGAATTTGTCGGCTGGTACAACGCGCACCCGGACTATCGGGAACTCCAGTTTGACCTCTCCAAAGAGAAGGTCGCGGTTATCGGCAATGGCAACGTCGCGATGGACGTGGCGCGCATCCTCGCCAGCACGTATGACGAATTGGTCAAGACGGACATCGCCGATTACGCGCTGGAAGCGCTCAAACAGAGCCAGGTCAAGGACATTTACGTGATCGGTCGGCGTGGCCCCGCGCAAGCCGCGTACACCAATCCCGAACTTAAGGAACTCGGCGAGCTGCACGACGCCGATGTGATCGTGTCGCCGGAAACCGCCGAACTCGACCAGCTCAGCCGAGAATATGTGCTCGGCAGCGGCGACCGCGAAGCCGAGCGTAACACGCAGACGCTCATGCGCTATTCCACGCAAACGCCCGCGGGCAAAACCCGCCGCATCCACATGCTGTTCCTGCTCTCGCCGACCGCGCTGTTCGGGACGGAGAGTGTCGAAGCCATTGAACTGGTCAAGAACGAGCTCTACAAAGCCGACGATGGCACGCTGCGTCCGCGCGCGACGACCGAGAAGTTCACGCTGCCCGTCGATCTCGTGTTCCGTTCGATTGGTTATAAGGGTGTGGCACTGCCCGGTGTGGCGTTTGACGAGCGTGGCGGCGTGATCCCCAACGTGCAGGGCCGCGTCATCAATCCGGCAGATAAGTCGGTGGTGGCCGGTCAATATGCCGTCGGTTGGATCAAGCGCGGCCCGTCGGGCATCATCGGCACGAATAAGCCAGATTCGCAGGAATCGATCGATCGCGCGCTAGAGGACGCGAAAGCGGGCACGACCTTCACACCCGCGTCCCCCGACCGCACCGCAGTCGAAGCGCTGCTGCGCGAGCGCGGCGTTGATTTCGTGAGCTTTGCGGAATGGCAGAAGCTCGACGCGGCGGAACTCGCCAACGGTGCGGCCTTGAATCGCCCGCGCGTCAAGTTCAGCCGGGTCGACGACATGCTCAATGTTGTGCATCAGCAGCGGGAACCCGTCACCGGGGATTAAGCCGCGCTGCTCTGACTCCCTAAGCGCCAGCGGTCAGCCCCCAACAAGTAGGGGGCTGACCCATTTCCCGCGCAACTTTTCAAAATCCCTCTACGTATATAGGCATGTATCGACAATGTGGGGGACTTTACCAGCATGAGCAACTATCAATCCGAAAAACAGAAAAACGACACCTACGTCTATGACACAGACGAACTCGCGGGCTTGGGCGAACGTTTGATCGCCTTGATTATCGACGGCATCATCCTCGGCATCATCGGCGGTTTGTTCTTCTCTGGCACACGCGAGGGCACGACGAGCGGCATCGTCACCTTCCTCGTCGGCATCACCTACAACTGGTACTTCCTGACGCAGCAAAACGGTCAGACGCTTGGCAAGCGCATGATGCGTATCAGGGTGGTCAAGACCAACAACCGCCCGCTGGAAGCCGCTGATGTGATCGTGCGCTACGTCGGTTACTACATCAACTCGTTCATCTTCGGCCTCGGCTGGATTTGGGCGGCCTTTGACGGCCGTAAGCAGGGCTGGCACGATAAGCTCGCCGCGACGATCGTCGTCAAGGTCTAACGTACACCGCACAGTTCAGGGCGATCCTTCGGGATCGCCTTTTGATTCCACTCAGATTTCCAACTGCAAATTGTACAGATGGGCGTAAATGCCGCCGCGCGCGATCAAGTCGTCGTGCGTGCCCTGCTCGCCGATCCCGTTCTCGGTCAGTACGATGATGCGGTGGGCGTGACGCACGGTGGAGAGGCGATGCGCGATCACCAGCGTGGTGCGGTTGGCGGTCAAGTCCTCCAGCGAGGTTTGCACCGCCCGTTCACTCTCGTAATCCAGCGCGCTCGTCGCTTCGTCGAGGATGAGGATCGGCGGGTCTTTGAGGAAGACGCGGGCGATGCTCAAACGCTGCTTTTGCCCGCCGGATAGTTTCACCCCACGCTGACCGATATCCGTGTCGTAGCCAGCGGGCAGCGCCATGATGAACTCGTGCGCGTTGGCCTGCCGCGCCGCCGCGATGATCGCCTCCCGGCTCGCGCCCGGTCGCCCGTAGCTGATGTTCTCCGCCACCGTTCCAGCGAACAGATACACATCCTGCTGCACCACACCGATCTGCTGGCGCAGTGAGTGCAGGCGCAGGTCACGCAGGTTGACGCCGTCGAGCAAAATCTCGCCGCTGGTCACCTCGTAGAAGCGCGGGATGAGCGAGCACAGGGTCGTTTTGCCGACACCCGACGTGCCCACCAGCGCGACATACTCGCCGGCATCAATGGTCAGCGACAGGTTCTTGACCACATCGTCGTGATCGTCGCGGTATTTGAAGCTGACCTGACGGAATTCCACTTGCCCGCGCACCGTCCCCACCTCAACTGCATGCGGCGCGTCCTGAATGTCCGGTTGGATTTCGAGGATCTCCATAAAGCGCGTGAAGCCCGTCGCACCTTCCTGATACAAGCGCGTGAAATTGATCGCCCGCTTGATCGGGTCGATGAGCAGCCCGACACACAGCAGGTAGGTGAGCAAATCCGCGAGATCGAGGGAACCGCTGACGATCGCCACACCGCCGCCGATGATAACGACGATGCTCAGCAGCTCGGTGAAGCCGATCATCCCGGCGTCGTAGTGGGCTTCGCTGCGATACCCTGCGCGGCGGCTGTCCAGAAAGCGATTATTTTCACGGTTAAATTTGCGCTGTTCGACCGCTTCGTTCGTGAACGACTTGACCACGCGCATCCCGGCCAGCGAATCTTCCACCTGGGCGTTGATGTCCCCGATGCGCTTCCGGCTTGTCAGCAGCGCTGCGTTCATGCGTCGATTGAAGTAGACCGCATAGACCGCCATCATCGGCAGAAACAGAAACATGAGCAAGGTCAGCGGTACGTTGAGGCTGATGAGGATGAAGAACGCGCCGCTAAACTTCAACAGCGAAATGGTGATATCCTCCGGGCCGTGGTGACACAGCTCGGAGAACCAGAAGGTGTCGGTGGTGATGCGGGACAGCAATTGACCGGTGCGCTGTTCATCGTAAAAGCTGAACGACAGCTTCTGATAATGGTCAAACAGTTCAGCGCGCATATCCCGTTCCATCAGCGCGCCCATCGAATGCCCGCGATAGTCCACGTAAAACTGGCACAGCACATGAATCAGCACCAGCCCCACCATCACGCCGCCCATCGTGTAAATCTGGTTGAGCGTGTCGGGCGTGGTTGCGGCGAGTATATTCTGGGTAATGTAACGGGCGCCCAGCGGGAGGAGGAGGGTGGTGGTGGCGACGACGAAGGCGCAGGCTAGGTCGGCGAGGAGCAGCCCCCGGTAGGGGCGGTAGTACGACAAAAACTTCTTGAGTCGAGAATAGTTCAAACACGTTCTCCGGAACAGACCAACCGGCAGCAGCGAACATCTGCGTTCTACCGGCTTTTTCGGACATGGGCGATTATAGACGGGTCAGAAAAGCTCAACAATGCCCAGTTTTCGAATCAATCTATCTCATTCGCGAGCACAGCTTGTTATGATTAGCCTTTTGCCCTTGGGGGAACTTTATATGACGGTTTCGATCTGGCAGGCCGAAGATACACAGCCGATCCGCGAGGTGGACTTTCTGGTGATCGGCGCGGGGCTGGCGGGGTGCGCCGCCGCTTATTTCGCAGTGCAGGCCGGGCGCAGTGTGGTCATCACCGAAATGCGCGATGTGGCACTCGGCGCGAGCAGCCGCAACGCCGGGTTCATGATCACCGGGCCGGACACCTACTATCACCGCGCAATTGAGCTGTATGGTCACGCCAACACGCGCGAACTGTGGGCGCTTTCCGACAAGACACACAAGTACTGGCGCGAGTTTGCGAAAATGGGCAGTGTGCGCCTCGACAACTGCGGCTCGATGCTGCTGGCAGAATCGGCGGAAGAAGGCAAGGAACTGGAAGCGGCGGCGCGCGCGCTCAACGCCGACGGCATCGACGTGACCTATCACGCCACCGACCCGCTCAAGCGCGGCTATTTCGCGGCGGTCGAGCACCCGTGGGATGCCGCCGTACAGCCCTACGAACTGGTGCAAACAGTCTTTAAGGCCAGCGGCGCAGAACTGGTCTACAACAACGAGGTCTACAAGATCGAGCAGACAGGCGCGGAATGCGTGACCGTGCACACGCGGCAGGTCATCTTTCAGGCGCGGCACGTCATGATCTGCACGAATGCCTATTCGCAGTTTGTGCATCCCTACTTTGCGGGCAAGGTGATCCCCACGCGCGGTCAATGCCTTGTCACTGAACCACTCACCGAGAATGTGATGCCCGTGTGCGGCTACAGCGACTACGGCTACATGTACTATCGCATGACCTTCGACAACCGCCTGCTGATCGGTGGGGGGCGTAAGCTCTACAAAGAGCTGGAGAGTACCAGCGAAGATCGCATCAGCGACCCGGTGCAAGCGTATCTCGACAACTACCTGCGCACCAAATTCCCGGATGTGACCGCCCAAGTGGATCGGCGCTGGGCGGGGATTATGGGCTTCAGCGTGGATGGGCTGCCACTCATTGGTACGATTCCCGGTGCGCCGCGCATCGGCTTCGCGGTCGGTTTCACGG
>CALKIA010000425.1 GCA_937988705.1 uncultured Chloroflexota bacterium
TGCTGGCGTTCGTTGACCGGGCCGAGCATCCCCATGTTGACGAACTCGGTGAAGTTCAGCACCGAATTGAGCGGTGTGCGCAATTCATGACTCATGCTGGCCAAAAACTGCGATTTAACCAGATCAGCTTGCTTGGCTGCTTCCGAAGCTCGCTCCAACTCGACATTCTTCGCGGCAATAGCCCGCGTCCGTTCTTCGACACGCTGTTCGAGCGCGGCGTTGACACTTTGGAGGCGTTCTTCTGACTGGCGCAGTTTGTGATTCGCCTCCTCTAACTGTTGGTAGCGCAGCGTTTCCAGGGTCTGCTGATGGTGCATGAACGTGATGAGCAGCACAATCGACAGCACGATGGAGAAGCTGGACGCCGAGACGGCCGCGCCCGAACCGACGATATTGAGAATGGTGGCGCTCACGAGCACCAGCAGCCCCACGATGACTACGCTGCGACCCGGAAAGAAGATCGCGGTCAGCAGCACCGGGACGAAGGCCAGCGCCATGATGTTGGTGGCGGTGGCTGGAATGAAGGGCGCGATCGTGAACACTCCAAAGATCAGGCTGATGAAACCCACCACTGCCGCATCGACATGTCCCCGGCGATTGACGGCGTACAGCAGCAGCGCGACGGCCACCCCGATCACCAGTGCCCGATACTCGGGACCGTCGTCGATGCTCGTATCCACCACAATCATGAAGGGGATGACGATCACCGCGGACAGGATCGAGAGCACGAGCAGTCTTGCCAGTAGGCGCGACCGCTGGCGGTTGGATTCTACCGCCATGCTCGGGTGGGGTTGGGTCAGCCGGTCAAAGACCGTACTGATGGAGTGGACGAACGCGCTCATGGTTACGCACGACCTGTCGAAACTGATGTCTGCTGCTTGATCGGAAGTGTCACGAAGAAGGCCGAGCCCTCGCCAATGGCGCTTTCTACCCAGAGCTGACCACCATGGGCGTTCACCACCCACTGGGCGATCGCGAGACTCATGCCTGTGCCGGCGTTGTGAAGGCGGCTCTGGTCGAGCTTGTGGAAAGGCTTGAAGATGCGCAGCTGCTCTTCGGGCGCGATGCCGATGCCCGTATCACTGACACAGAACAGCAGTTGATCGCCGCGCTGCTTGGCACTCAGCGTGATACTGCCTTTCAGGGTGAACTTGCACGCATTCGTGAGCAGGGTCAGCAGCGTCTCACTGAGGCGGCGCGTATCCCCGTCGATCAGCGGCAGGTTGTCATCGAGATCGGTGACCAACTCGATACTCGGGTTGTCCTTAAGCAGCGTTTGGGTCGCGCTGACAACTTCGGGCAGCAGCAGTTGCACGTTGACATCTGTTTCTAGGAACAGGCGCATCATGCCCGCTTCGATCTTAGTAATGTCGAGCACCTTGTTGAGCAGCGTGAGCAGCGTCCGCCCGCTTTCCAGCGTCTTGGCGAGCGCGTCTTTCTGCTGTTCGTTGATCGGGCCGAGCATTTCGAGATGTACAAAATCGGTGAAGTTCAAAACAGAGTTCAGCGGCGTCCGCAGTTGATGGCTCATGCTGCTGAGGAACTGCATTTTGAGGTGTTCGCCTTTTTGCGTTTGTTCGAGTTCAGCTTCGGCGCGGTCTTTGGCCAGCTTCAATTCCAACGTGCGTTCTTCAACACGCCGTTCCAACTCCGCTTCGGCGGCGTGCAGTTTTTGCTTCAGTATTTCCACTTCAGCGCGGCGGTCGCGTTCCATACTGTCACGGTAGTGCATGTAGACGAGGATGACCGCGCCCGTCAGCAGCAGCACGTTGACCGTCGTGAAGGTCGTCAGTTGGGGGGCGTTGAACGCGAACAACAGCTGGCTGCCAATAATGATTTGCGCGGCGATGCTCAACAGGTACACAACTAACGCCGCTTGCAGGGGCAGCAGAATGATGGTGAAGATGAGGAGCATCGGGGTGAACAGCAGCCAGTTCACATTGCCCGTAACCACGGGCACGCCGTGCAGCAGCATGAAGGTCAGCGCGATAAACCCGTAGGCGCTGAAGGGGTAATGTCCCAGACGATTGGCGATATAGAGCGCCAGAATGAGGGTGACACCGATTAGCACCGCCGGAGCGGAGGCCTGCGCAGTCTGGTTACTGCGGATCAACAACAGCCCCATGAGGAGCACCGACGATCCGGCCACCGTGAGCATGAGGGCCGCGAGAATGCGCGCCCCTTGCCGCTGGTCAGCATCTGTGATCGTCGCGTGGGGCTCAACAAAGAAGTCAGCTATGCGCGTTGTTGGCTGAAGATTCATAACGCTACCTCTGTAATGAGTACACTCTCACTATAGAGGAAAAGTCCGCGCACTATCACTGGCAAACGGGATAGGCTTATGGACAGGAATACCTGTCTAGTTAGACAGGTGCGTACTAAAGCGTATTAGATTACTCGCCCTGATTCTCGTGGGACGCGCTGGCACGCGCGGGAGATTGGCTCCACTCCCTGAAAACGAGGAGGGGTAGGGGGTAGGGTCGAAACCACCGAACTCGACCTAGACGAGGTTACTTTTCGCGGCCAGCACGATGGCTTCGGACCGGGTGGCGACGCCCATTTTGTCCAGCAGGTTAGCGATGTGGAACTTTACGGTGGACTGGCTGATGAAGAAGCGCGCCGCGATTTCGCCATTATTCTGGCCTTCGGCCATAGCGCGCAAAATCTCTAGTTCGCGCTGCGTCAGCTTGTAGTCGTGCGCCGTGTCGGTCGACGGCAAACCGCCGAGCAGGACGCGCGCCACTTCGGCAGACAGCACCGTGTTGCCGGCGAAGATCGTGCGAAGGGTGTTCAGGAGGTCTTGCACCAGCGAAGTTTTGAGGATATAGCCGATGGCACCGCCCGCCAGCATCGCATGGACGCTGTCATCATCCTGAAACGCGGACAGCACGAGAATTTTGATCTGCGGGAAGCTCTGGTGCACATGCTGCGTGGTTTCGATACCGTCCATGATGGGCATGATCACGTCCATCAGAATGATGTCGGGTTGATGTTCCGCGCACAGCAGCAGCGCCTCTTTGCCATTGCTGCACTGC
>CALKIA010000426.1 GCA_937988705.1 uncultured Chloroflexota bacterium
TTCAATGTCCTTACCTTAACGTAAACGCGGCGAAGTATAGCAAAACTTACTGGGACAATTCCATGACGGTTTTTGATCACGAGAGAAACACCCGCCTTGATCTGGATTTTGCGGGTCTGCGGCGTGGTGTATACAGTGACAAGTATTTCGCCAATGTTGTTCAGGTGTTAAGCGCCGCCCACGAATCCGGCTACCGCTATGCAGGCACGCATCCGCGCCCGCTCCCAGTCGATCTATCATCCGTCGCAGTGGGCGATCTTATCGTTGAGGTGCAAATCTTCACGCGGCGCGCCCCCTACGCCTTGATCGCGGGCGTCGATGCGGCGTTAGCCATGATCCGCCACTGTACAGGTTACTGGCACGACGATACCTTCGTGGAAACGTGGAAATCGCTCGCTGTGGAGGCGGTCGAAGATGGCGTGATTGTACCCTACGATGGCCATCCGGATCAGGTGCGCCCTGTGATCAAGCTTCGCGGCTGCTACCGCGACTTTGCCCTGCTCGAAACGCCCATTCTCGGTGTGCTGAGCCGCGCCAGCCGCATCGCCACCAATGTACTCGACGTCCTGCGCGCCTCGAACGGCAAACCGATCCTCTTTTTCCCGGCGCGTTTTGATCTGGCCGAAGTGCAAGCCGTCGATGGTTACGCCTATTGGCTGGCGGTGCAGGCCTATAATCACGAATCCGGACACCACACCCAGCCCGCCATCAGCACCGATCAACAGGGGGCATGGTGGGGCGGGCACGGCGGCGGCACAATTCCGCATGCGCTGATCGCGGCGTTCTTCGGCGATACCGCCGAGGCGATGGTCGCGTTTGCGCGCAGTTTACCCATCACCGTGCCGCGCTATGTACTGGCCGATTTCAACAATGACAGCGTGGGGGACTCGCTGGCGACCGCCACCGCCTTCTGGCCGCACTACCGCGCCGCACTGGAAGCGAACGATGCCGATGCACAGCGCCGCTGGACGCTGGACGGCGTACGCCTCGACACCAGTCTGAGCGTACGCGATGTCTCGCTTGGCCCGGACGATCCTTACGGTGTAAACGCGCCGCTGGTGCGCGTGGTGCGTGCCGCGCTGGATCGCGCCTGGGAAAGCTGGGACGTGCCCGATCACCTGCGCCCAGCGGCGCAAAGCTACTGCCAGAACATCAAAATTGTGGTGACGGGCGGCTTCAATGCCGAACGTATCGCCCAGTTTGAGCACGACAACGTCCCGGTCGATGTGTACGGCGTAGGTTCAGCGCTGCTGCGCAACGACTCTGAGACCAACACCGACTTCACAATGGATGTCGTGCGTGTCCAGATCGCCGGGGTGTGGTACGATGTGCCGAAAGTTGGGCGCACACCCAACGCCAATCCCGATCTCCAGCCTGTCCAGTTAGGAGAGTTAGCCCAGCATGACCGATGATCGTCCCCTGCGTCCGAATGCCGATGAAGGGCGCGAACCCCAGTTCGTGACCGCGCGCCGCGGCACGCGGATGATGTCGCTGGCTGCGCTCAAAGAACGCATCGCCGACCGTTTTTTCGAAGAATACGGTGAAGACTCGCCGCAAATTCGGGAAGCCGATACCCCAACCAAACGTCTGCGTATGGTGCTGGACGTGACCAATTATGTCCTCGCCGTCGAATCAATCGTGATCAGCGACGACGAGCGCGCCGGACTAGTCAGCGGCATTTACAGCGACCTCTTCGGTTATGGCGCACTGGATACGCTGTTTCTGGACGAAAGCATCACCACTATTTCGATTTACGGGGCAGATCATACGTCGGTGCGCTACGGCCACGGCGATCTGGTCGACCTGAAACCCCAGTTTGAAGATACCGAACACCTGCGCCGGGTCATTGCGCGGTTGGTAATCGATGCGGGCGCAGAACTGCGCGAAGACACGCCGATTCTGGAAACGGGGCTGCGCGTGGGTGATCGGCACGCGGCAATCAACGTGATCATGCCCCCTTATACCCCGGTCATCAGCGTTGATATCCGACTGCACCCCATTCAAGCGCCAACACTGGAGTCGCTGGTCGCCAGCGGCTTCATGACCGTCGAAGCCGCCGCTTTCATTCAGAAGGTCGCTACCTCGAACTACGGCGTCACCATTTCTGGCGAACCGGAATCAGGCAAAACCACCCTGCTCAGCGCGCTGGCAGCAGCCATCCCGCAGATGGACGGCGCGGTGGCGGTCGAACGTTCCGGCGAGATGCAGCTGCCTCCCCACTACCAGCGGATCATGGTCAAGTGGGCGGTGGGCGATCAGGCCGGAGTCTCGTTCGGCCACCAGATCGAGACGGCGCTCGAACAGCAGCCCGCCCTGCTCCTGCTCGACGAAATTCGCGCGGATGAGCCATTATCAATCGCGCCGCTGCTGTCGATTGAAACGCCCCCGCGTCAGGTGTGGAGTGTGCGCGGCGTCCCGGATGCGAAACGCCTGCAAAGCGCGCTCGGCATGCTGGCGCGCCGTTCCGCGCTCGGTCAAGGTGAACAGCTCGTTCATGCGCTCTACGAACGCCTGCCCTTCGTGCTGACAACCGCGCGCATCAACGGTCGCCTTCAGTTATTCAGCATTGCAGAGTGGCAGTCGCGCGTTGATTCGGATTACCCCGATTACGTCATGCTGTTCCAGTATCGCGACGGCGCGTCGCGTCCGACCGAAAAGAGCGCAGCGCGCTGGCTGTAGGTCGGTAACTGATCGGATCTTCTGTACGGGCGTAAAAAAAACACCCTTTCGCTTTGGAAAGGGTGTTTCGGTGAGCTGCGCTTGTCCCTCTCAATGTGAGAGGGATAGGTCGGAATGCGCGGTTACTGAGCCGAACCAATCGCCGCGAAATTGCTGGCATCCAACGTATAGGTGACGGACGCCAGTGTCCCCTTCGAGGAAGCGGTCACATTGAACGAGTAGCTCTCATACGTGCAGTCTTCGACATCTTCGTCATACCGCAGATTCACCACGGCCAGCACGATATCATCATAACCATCCGTGCTAAACGATCCACCCCCACCCAGATTGAAGATGTCGGCTTCATCACCACGAATTCCGATCACGACGAACTGCATTTCGTCCCCACCATCGGCAAACGAGACATCATACGAACCGCTATCCAACTGCACATCGTAGTAGTTGGTGGCCAGTTCCTGAATGCCCAGACCCGTGAACGTCCATTCGCCTGCGTCATCGATAGTTTCTTCACGCCAGACGGTCGCGCCGAAGCGATCAGCATACGGGTAAGTCCGTGTGACATTCTGTGCCGCGTAGCGCAGCATGACGTTTTCGATCGTGTCGCCGTGGGTGGCCAACGCTGCTTCCAGCGCTTCGAAGCCATCATAATCCACCGCGTTCTCCCACAGTTCGCGCACAATGTCGATGCCGTACACATCCGCGAGCGATTGCAGGAACAGCCAGTGACCGTAGATCAGCGTGTTGTCCTTCGAACCAAAGCAGACTTCGGGATAGCTGTAATTCTCGGAGACGTAGATCGTCGCCGCTTCATCTTCGGCCGCCACGTAAATTTCGTGCCACGAGGCAATTGCTTCGAACAACCAGTTGTGCGGTTCAGCCGCATCGTACCCAAACTGAATGTTATGGTTGAATTCGTGGGCGAGCGTGGTGTGCAAATCGGCCAGCGCCCGCTCTTCGTCGCCGCACGAACCGCCGACCGGGTTATCACGGTCATAATCGTTGTCCACGACGAGGTAGCTGGTATAGGCGAAACTCTCGACCTTATCGGTGTTCGGGTTGTCGCCACTGCCAATACCCGGTTCGCTGCTGGCGTACCCATACAGGCATTCGTCAGCCTCATTGAAGATATTGGAGAGGTATATGTCAAACCGGTCGTCGCCACCCGCGCCGAGATCCGGCGGCGGCGCGGCCCAGCCCATTTCGTTGATCTCCGTGTTCCACACCGCGTCGGCATACTCCGCCGCCGCATTGACGTATTC
>CALKIA010000427.1 GCA_937988705.1 uncultured Chloroflexota bacterium
GGGTAGACCTCTGTGTCTACCCGGTTTCGGGCGCACACACAGGTGCGCCCCTACAGTGACTTCGTGGATTTGTTTCGAGAATCGACTTTAGAAGGGTGAGGCTCGTTATTCGAGGTGGGTGGCTAAAGCAGTTCCAGATCGACCGATGCGCGGCGGGTGGGGATAGTTTCGCCGTCAAGCGCGGCGTAGTAGTGCGGCGGCGCGTAATCCTTCGTGAACAGGCTGCCGACGTAGTGATTGCCGTGGTTGTCGATGGCGTAGAGCGTGATCCCCTTAGTGAAGTCACGCAGATAGCTCAGGTCGGCCAGCGCCGTGCGCACCGCTTCTTCGACCGACTGCCCCATCTGCATGAAAGCGACGACCGCTCGCGCCAACCCGCTGCGGATGGCGATCTCCCCCATGCCCGTACACGCCGCCGCGCCGTAGCGGTTATCCGCGTAAAAGCCCGCTCCGGCAATCGGCGTGTCGCCGAGCCGACCGGGATATTTCCACGCCCAGCCGCTGGTACTGGTCGCCACGCCGATATCGCCCTGCGCATCTTGTGCCAGATAGACGGTTGTTCCGCCAGATTTGCGCGGGTCACGCCCGTGATACACCGCGTCGATCAAACTCTGTCCCCCGTTCGGGTCGAAGTTATGCTCGGCGCACCACGTGTGCCATTTGTCACGCATCGCTTCGGTGAGCAGGTCGCCCCGCTCTGCGCCGATCTCCTCGGCGAAGCGCGCCGCGCCAGCACCGACCAGCAGCACGTGGGGCAAGCGCGTCCGCACGGCATAGGCGACGCTCACCGGATGGATGAAACCGGTCAGCGCGCCGACCGCTCCGCTGGAACGGTCGCGTCCATCCATCACCCCGGCGTCGACTTCCACCACGCCGAGCGCGTTGGGAAAGCCACCCACCCCCACTGACCAATCTTCAATATTCGCTTCGACAGCGCGGATGCCCTGTTCCATGGCGTCCAACGCCGATTTTCCCGCTTGCAGCAGCTTCCACGCGATCGCCGTGCCGCTGTTTTCAAAATCCCCCGCGACGAGAATCATCGTTGTTTCCTTTGTACGTTCGGTTTAGAAGGTTTACCACCGACCCCACCCCCAGCCCCTCCCCGAATTCAGGGAGGGGAGACAGATTTCCTCCTCTCTCCGCTTGCGTGGGAGAGGGGCTAGAGGGAGAGGGGTCGTGTGTGGGTAGTTTCAACAATCCTGAAAAAAGCTCATACCTCGTCCCTATGAACTGTCTACTCCTCTCCCTACGCCGAGGAGATGTAGGGGTGAGGTGTGCGTTTACGTGACAAAGGCGCGGTTCTGGCTGTAGGGCTGCCAACTGCCATTAGCGATGACCTCGGCCAGCGCCTCAAGGGCGGCGCGCACTTCATCGTCGGTGTTGTAGAAGTGCGGTGCAATGCGAATGCCCGCCCCTTCGCGGTAGTCGATCACAAGGTTGCGCGCCAGCAGCGCCCGGCTGATCGCGTAGGACTCCGGCATGTTCAAAGTGACGGTTCCCGCACGCAGATCCGCCTGCTTGGGCGTATTGATCTGGTAACCGGCGCGTTCGGCGTAATCAATCAGCATGGTCGTCTGGCGGATGGAGTTCGCGCGGATGTTGTCCACGCCAACCTGTGTGATCACGTCGATGCCCGGCTGAATCGCATACAGCGAGGCGATCCCCGGTGTGCCGTTGGCGAGGCGATAGGCATCATCCCGCGGCTCAAAGTGATCCACGTCAAAGGCGAACGGGCGCTGATGCGCAAACCAGCCCGTCAGACGCGGCTGGAGCGTCGGCAGCAGATCGGGACGCACATACATGAAAACGCCGCCGGGGCCGCCGCACATCCATTTGAGCGTGCCGCCGACGTAGAAATCGACGTTCGCCGCCGTCACATCGACGGGGATGATGCCCACACTGTGATAGCCGTTGAACAACACCTGCGCGCCGACCTGCTGCGCTTTAGCCGTGATCGCGTCCAGCGGCATGATGTAGGCGCTGCGGAACAGCACATGGCTCAGGCTGACGAGGCGCGTCCGTTCGTCAATCGCCGCCAGCAGTTCGTCTGTGTCGATGGTAATGCCGTCGCGGCTGCGGATCATGACAACTTCCATGTGCGGCGGCAGATTGTGCGTCACGCTGTACACGTCCGACGGGAAATCCTGATCGCAAATGATCACTTTGTTGCGCCGTGTGTCGCTGAAATCCAGCGCGTTGATCAGGATGCTGTTGGCGAGGCTGGCGTTCTCATGCACCAGCACACTCCCGGCAGGCGCACCGATCAACGGCGCGATCTGGTCACCCACGGCGCGCTTGAGCTCCCACCACGTCGGGTTGTCTTCATACGACTGCCCCCATGCGCGCACACCGAGCGTCGCCCACGTGTCCGCGAACTCGTGCAGTTTGGCGTAGACCGCGCGCGGCATCGCGCCGAGCGAGTTGCTAATCAAATAGGTACAGGTGGACAGAATCGGGAACTCTGACCGCCAATCGAGGAGCGCTTTCATGTTAGCTATCCTCGTCCGTTTCCCCGTCAATGATGCCGTACACAGCGTCAAGCAGATCTTCCGCCCGTTCGAGCGCCTCCCACGCAGTTTCGTCCTGCGACTGCATCAACTGGGCCGACGCTTCAAGCAGCGCCGTTGCTGCCGCCGTGATCAAGGTTGCCACATCTTGATATTCATGTTCCACAATCAGGTTATCCAGGGTCTGTGATGCCTGCCCGGTCAAGCTGATCGCCTGCTGCAAAAGGGTGACGACCTGGCTGGAAGTGCTCATAGCGTGAATCCTCATGTCGATTCCGAACGCGCTTGTTGTATCCCAACTGAGACAGGCGCGCAAATGGAACAAAGCGCGCGCGGGCAGCGTCTTAGGCGTAGAATGAAAGCAATCAAGGAGGCTACCCATGCGTAAACTTATCATGCTGCTGGTGATTGTGCTGCTTTCGGGCGTGGTCATGGTGCAGGGACAGGAGGGGGATGTGCAGCGCGATGGCGTCGCATTGGCGATTTACAATCAGGGGACGGCGCTGGTGCAGGATCGGCGGACGTTCAGCTTGAACCCGGGCACGAATGTGATCAACTTCACGGATGTGGCGTCGGGCATTGACGCGACCTCAGTCACGTTCCGCTCACTGACCGATCCCACGGGCACAACCGTGCTGGAACAAAACTATGTGTTTGATCTCGTCGATAGTACTGCTTTACTGCAACGTTATCTTGACCAGACCATCAACGTGATCGCCACCGACGGTACGCAGTACACCGGGCAGCTCCTCAGCGGGCGCAACGGCGAAATCATTCTGCGGGAGGATGACGGGCAGGTGCTTGTCATCAGCCTGAGCAACGTGCGCGATCTGCGTTTCCCCGACCTGCCCGGCGGCTTGATCACACGGCCGACGCTGCGCTGGCTGATCAACAGCACGACCGGCGGCGACCAGCAGGTACAGCTCACCTACCTGACGAGCGGCATCAACTGGACGGCGGATTACAATGTGCTGCTGGCGACGGATAACAGCACGCTCGACCTGAACGGCTGGGTCACGCTGACGAACTACAGCGGCACGGCCTACACCGATGCGCAGGTCAAGCTGATCGCAGGCGATGTGAATCGCATTGTCGAACAGGAATACATGGCGGACGGTCTGATGCGCGCCGAAGCCGCGGCCGCTCCGGCCCCGGGTGGGGTGGCACAGCGCGGCTTCAACGAATATCAACTCTACGAGATCAATCGTCCGGTGACGGTCGGCGCGAATGAAACTAAGCAGGTCGAATTCGTGACCGGCGCGGAGATCCCGGCGCACACTTTCTTCGTCT
>CALKIA010000428.1 GCA_937988705.1 uncultured Chloroflexota bacterium
AGTTTGAGGCACTGAAGAAGCGCCGCGCTAAAGGCTCGGCGCTGTTCGATCTGTCTGCGGATATGCTCATGGACACACTGCGGCAGTCGCTCAGTCGAGTCGAAGCCATGTCTGTGTATGTTGCGCCAGCCGTCTTGCACGAATTGATCACCAGCGGCAATTACCATTTGCGCAGTTCCAACCGGTTCACGGTGACGATGTTCATTTACGCGACGGGTTTCGCCGAGATGTTGAAAGCCTGGGGGGAAACCGAGGACAAACGCGTGTTGATCGCCAGCATCGCGGAGCGCTACTACAATGTCGTCCAACAGTCGATCACCGCGCATGGGGGAACGCTCACTCGAACTGATCCATATCAATTAGGGACGAAGCTGCTGGCGACGTTTGGCGTCCCCGTCGCCCATTACGACGATGCCGATCGCGCGGTCGATGCAGCGCTGGAAATTCGGCAGCAGGTGGCGACCCTGAACGAGCGCCTCGCGCAGGAATTACCCGCTGAATTTCAACGTATACCCTTTATCACCCAGCGGATCGGCATCACGCAGGGGAACACATTTGCGGGCGAAGTCGGCTGGAAGGCGCGCCGCGAATTCACCGTTATGGGCGACGATGTCAATCTCGCCGCACGCCTGATGGCGCGAGCTGCTGCTGGACAAATTCTCATCAGTGACCGGGTCTATGAGCGCGTCAAGGACAGCATTGATGTGGATCAACTGCCGCCGATGCAGCTCAAGGGCAAGCAGTTCTCGGTGCAGACCTACGCGGTGCTGCGCCCAGTGCTGGCCCCGGTCAATCTCATTGAACCCGAACCTGCAGCCTTCATTGGCAATGAGCCGCTGCTCAGCGCGGTGTTTGCTGTCCTCACCGCGACCGAACAGGGTGGGGGCGCGCGCCGCCTCGTGCTGGTCGGGCATAATGGCGTGGGCAAGAGCCGCCTCGCGCGGTATATCGCGCAGCATGCCCGAGCACTGCACTTCCGCGTGGCCTGGGCGACGTGTACTCGACGTGATACTGAACACACCGTGCTGCATTCGCTCATTAGCCAAATGCTGGATATCAAGCCTAACGATGATCCTGCCGTGCTAACACAGCGACTTCAGGAACTCGATCTGCTCGGCTTTGCGGATCTGCTGCGAGCGTTACTGGTTGAGGAGCAGGGAGCAGTGGACGGAACGACGCTGCTAACGCTGGCAGTCCGTCTATTCGCCAGCATACCGACCGTGCTGATCATTGATGATGCGCACCGGGCACAAGCGGGCGTGCTCGATAGCGTCAAACAGATTTTGGACGCGGTGAGTGCCGCGCCGCTCGTTACACTTCTGGTGTGTGAACCGCCGTTCAAGCCAGACTGGGACGCGGAAACACACTGGATTACGGACTTGAGCGTTGATGAGCTTGATCGACTGGCGGCGCAGTATCTGGGCGTTCCCGCGCTTGGTCAGCGCCTAAGCGCGCTGTTGTGGTCTAAGTCGGGTGGGCGCCCGATCTACGCTGAAGCCTATCTTGATAGTCTCATAGCGAACGGGTGCATCGTCGATGGCGAACTGCACGCCGAAGCGCAGACCGATCTGCTCCCGGATGGACTGCGTGAAGTGGTGATGACCCGCGTAGATGCGCTTCCGGCTGAGGCTCAGTCTGTGCTGCGTGCGGGGGCGGTGCTCGGCGAGCAGTTCACACCGGAGGCGTTGAGCGTCGTCAGCGAGATGCATGATGCGGCGCGGACGCGCGCCGTCGTGCAAGATCTCGTTGACGAACAACTGTTGCTACCCGTCGGCGATCAAGCCTACCGTTTCCGCCGTGAATTGGTGTGCAGCGCGATCTACAGTAGTTTGTCACGCGTGCTGCGCCTTAAATTGCATCGAGCCGCCGTGAACTACTGGCAAAACCGACGCACCCAGCCGCAGGGTCATCAGTCATTGGCGTTTCATCTGGCGAAATGCGGTCTGCTGCCGCAAGCGATTGAGGTGCTGGTGACCGCCGCCGAAGAAGCTGAACAGCGCGGTGACGTGGAGCGCGCGGTCACAACGTATCGCCACGCACTTGAACTGTTTCCGGAAGACAAGGGGATCGCGGCCCGGCTAGAAGATCTGCGCCAACGGCTGGCATTGGATTAAAACAGCGAACCCCCGACGGTGAGTTGGACGGGGGTTCAGGATCTGGAAATTACGCGAGCAGTTCGGTGGCGACCCGCTTGAGGTTTTGCGTAATGGGGTGGTTGGGGTAATGCAGTACGAATACCCCCGCGCTGGCCAAGGTCATCATTTCGTCGGAGTGCGGCAGCACCGCGCCGACCGGGCAGTTATAGGTATGTTCCACGCGCGTCCGCACCTCGTCAAAGTTGAACGATACGGGCGTCTTGTTCACGATTAGTAGCATGCGGGGCACATCCAGCTTGCGGGCGACTTCTACAGTGACGCCGGTGCCCTGATAGTCTTGCTGATCCGGGCGCATAATGATCGCCAGTGCGTCTGAGATTGCTACCGAGAGCAGCGTCTCTTCGTTCAGACCAGGGTGTGTGTCGATGAGCAGCACGTCGAGCGTCAGTTCCTTGATCAAATTCTGGAAGCCGTCATTCAGCAGCCCCACATCGTAGCCTTCGCGCAGAATCCGGGCGATTTCGCCAACCTTGATGCTGGCGGGGATCAGGAAGATTTTTCCATTTGCAGGAATCGGTTCCGCGCCGTCACCGAGATTTTTGTTGAGATTGTCCGTCACATCGTAGGCGGCTTTCTCGATCTCGCACTTCCCCCACAGGTAATCGTTGAGCGAATACTTGATTTCGTCTTCGTCCAACCCAAACAGAACGTGAATGCCGGGGGAGTTGATATCGGTGTCAATCACCCCGACCCGCAGACCACGTCCCGCGATGATGCCGGCAAGGTTCGCGGTGGTATTCGACTTGCCCGTTCCACCTCTGAAGGAGTGGACCGAGATAATTTTAGACATGAAGGTTTCTCCCAAGCATGATGATCACAGAGGACGTCGCGTTGTTCATATTACCCGCTTTTGCTGGAAACAGCTAGCAGTGGTCAGTCAACCGGTGAATCATCGCGGGAAATCGAGTCCAGCGCATCGAGAACCCGCCGGCGGAGCGTGCGCCCGAATTCGGAAGTGGGTTCTTTGATTACACGGGTTCGTCCGCGAATGGACGCGAGCAGCACATCGCGGGATAAGGGGCTATCACTCTCGATCGTATCCCAGATTGCCGAGGGGAGAGTGCGTTTGCCACCGCGCATCATGGCTCGGCCTTCGATTTCATCGCTGCGCATTTCGGTATCGACTCCGAGGCGCGTCCAGAAGGCTTGATTTTGCTTGGCTCCCCGCCGAATGAGATTGACGCGGTAGACGCGGACTTGATCGCGGAGCAGCGAGACCAGCCACTGGTGCGAAGTCAAATCCGTGAGGAGTCGATCGACCTCGTGCTGGTCGATATGCTGAAGCTCCTGAACAGAGATGCACAGGTCGTCATACGTCATCATCGTCTCGCGTAGGATAAGACGCACGATTTGGCGCTGGGCGGACGATAACTCCATTAGGTCGACCAGATTGCAGCTCATGGTGGCTCCTCTTGTCCCAGTGAAAATCGTAAACATATTATAGAGGAGTTTTTTAGAAACGGGGGTTAGAAAATGTGCAGTGTAATTTCAGTGAGAGGAAGTGATAGTTCACCTCCCCTCACTCGGTGGTAGTTATTCCAACATGCGGGCATAACTGTGATAGCGGCGTTCGCTGATGTGGCCGGCGCCCACCGCTTTGAGGATGGCGCAGCCCGGTTCGGTGCGGTGCGTGCAGTCCAG
>CALKIA010000429.1 GCA_937988705.1 uncultured Chloroflexota bacterium
CGCCGCTGGCGATGAACGCCAGGCGCACGCTCTGCTGACCGATCAAACCGAGCGGCGGGCCGCCGACGATCTGCCCGATGGCGTCCGTCTGACTCCGCATGGAAAGCACTGTCGCGCGCACGTTCGAGTCGATGTGCTGGTTCGTCCAGGTGTCCAGCGGCGCGCCGATCAGGTCGCGGGCGATCATGAAGAAGAACCACGCGATCAGCGCCACGCCGAGCCCGGGCGACAGGCCGTAGGCGATGATTCCCGCGACCATCACCGCCGTCAGCCAGAAAACCATGCGCGTCAGCTTAACCGGGTTATTCGTGTCCAACCGCCGCCGCATAATCTCCAGCCCCGTGAAGCCGATCACCATGAGGATCGCGTCCATGATGCCAAAAATCCAGATCGTCGGCAGGCCGAACACGCCCGCGATGTTGAAGCTGCGGATCAGGTGCGCCTGCCACAGGCGATCCCACGCCTCGCTGAACAGGCCGAAGAACAGCCCCACCGCGAGGATGCTCATCAGCTTGGGACGACCGCGAATGACCTTGAGCCCCGCGCTGAAGGTGTCGCCCATCTTCTGGAAGGTGTTGCGATCCGGCGCGGGTATGGGCGTGAAGCCCGTTTCGGGCATGAACAGCAGCAGATAGACTGCGGCCACGATATGGATCAAGCCGCCGACGATCACCGGCAGGCCGAGATAGATCGTGCCGAGCGCGACCGCCGTCGGAATGCCGAGCAAGCTAACAAGTCGTGATACCTGTCCGCCACGAATGAACGCCGCTCCCGCCCGTTCCTGCCCGACCTCGTCCACGAGCCACGCCTGATACGCGCCGCTGGTGAACGTGTAGCCGATGCTCCAGATGATGTTGCCAACGATCAACGCCGCGAACGTCGGCACGGAGACTTCGACCAGATAGGCCGCGCCGATCAAAAATACGCCGATGATGGTCGAGAGGCGGCGGCTGTACACGTCGGCCACGATCCCCGTGGGAATTTCAAACAGAAACGCGGTCACTTCCATCGTCGTGCCGACCAGAACGAGCTGCAATGGCGTCAGGCCGACGACCTGCACCTGATACACCATCATGGCCGTCCACACGAGCGTACCGCCGAAGCTGCCCAAGCCGGAATACCACAGATGCACCCGAAAGGCATCCAATTTCTTCATGGAGTCAACACCCCTGATTTAGGTTGTGAATGGATTGAGTGTTCCAAAAATGCGGGGGTGTGGAGGCGCGTCAAAGCTGAGTCGACCGCTCGTCAGAGGCTTTCAGTTGGCGACGAAAGCTCAGCGCGGCTCAAACACCCGTGAATAACAGGCTTGAGAAGGCGGCGGCAGTTGTCATAGCGGCAGGTCTCACTTTGCCTAGTCAGGATTGACATTTTGCATTCTAGGGGAAAGCCAGAAGCGAGTCAACACGGCAAGTGCCGGAGGCAGACATCCGTCATTTGACCGAGGAAAACGGCGGACGCGCTGATTACCCACGCCAGCGGGGAGACATGGCGCGGGAGGTTGGCTCCCCTCCCTGAATTCGGGGAGGGATCGGGGGTGGGGTGAGAGCATCAGAGGCTAGCCTCCCGCGTGAGGTCTTGCAGCGCATCGCCGATGCCGCGCGGCGCGACGAATGTCACCCAGTCGCCCGCACTGATGAGCGTGCTGCCGTTCGGTGTAAACGCATGGCCAGCGCGCTCCACGGCGACCACCACCGTTTCCGGCGGAAATGCGCTGTCGACGATGCGGTGTTCGGCCAGCGGTGCCCCGACCTGAACCTGAAATTGATAGACTTCCAGCGTCGTCAGGTGATGCAAACGCGCCTGCTGCGCGGCCTGAGCGTCGCTGGTTTTACGTTCCAGCGCGAGGTTATAGGCGTGGACGATGCTGTGCCGGTTAAACAGACCGATCATCATTCGCGTGTGCGGATCAATCACTGGAACCCCCGCGATATTGTGCCGTTCCAGCAGACGCACTGCCGCTTGCAACCGTTCATCCGCCGTCACCGTAATCACGTCCCGCGAACAAATCGACGCGACGTCGGTCGCCGTGCTGCCCGACTGATACGCCCGCTGCAAGTCGGACAGCGTGACCACGCCCACCAGTGCGCCCGCTGCATCCACCACCGAGAGTGTGCGTACCTGCTGCTGGCGCAGTACATCCCGCAGATCGGTCAGCGAGGCCGTGGTCGCGATGGTCGGTGCGGGGACATGCATCACGTCGCGCACGCTCACCATTTGCAGCAGGTCAATTTCGCTGCCTTGCGGCAAATGTATTCCCTTGCGCTTGAGTCCGCGCACGTAGATGCCAAACGGTTCGATCCGCTCGACGATGATCACGCAGACGACCGTCGCCAGCATGATCGGTAGGATCAGGCGGTAATCGTTGGTCAGCTCGAAGACCAGCAGAATCGCCGTGATCGGGCAGCGCACGACGCCCGCCAGCATGGCCGCCATCCCCGCGATGCCATACGTTTGCGAGGCGCTGGTGAGCGACGGGGGCAGGATCAGTGCCATCAGCCGCCCGTAGGCCGTACCGATCAGCGTGCCGATGAACAGCGCGGGCGCAAAGATCCCACCGACGAACCCACCTTCCACACTGATCGCCGTCATTAGAATTTTGAGCAGCCCCAACCCGACGAGCAACCCCAGCGGGTAAAAAACTTCGGCCCGCAGCACGCCGTTGATCGTTTCGCGCCCCGCGCCGAGAATTTGCGGGAAGGCCAGCCCGACCACACCGACGATCACGCCCGCCAGCGCCGTCCGCACCGGACGCGATAGGTGCATCTGCCTGTGCCACACGTGATGCTGCCAATCGATGACGCGCATGAAAAGCGCGGCCACCAGCGCCATGATCACGCCGAGCGGGATGTACAGCGGAATTTCCAGCGGGCTGCCGAGCGTGTAGAACAGCGGGCCGATCTCTGCCGCCGGATCGACAGCCTGTGTCACGGCGGACGACAACACCGCCGCCAGCACGATCACGCCAAATGAGCGCGTTTCAAACGCGCTGTTGAGCACGACTTCCAGCGCAAAAAACACGCCTGCGAACGGCGCTTTGAAGGCCGCGGCGACGGCACTGGCCGCGCCTGCCGCGACCAGCAGCCGCGTGTAATCATCGCCGAGCCCAATGCGCTGACCGATCCACGAACCGAGGTTTGCGCCGATTTGCACCGACGGGTCTTCGGGGCCGACCGACGCGCCCGCGCCCAGACTGATCGCCGAGGCCAGCGCCTTAAAGGGCATGCGGCGATAGCGCAGTTTGCCGCCCGCCAGCGCCACCGACTCCATGACGCCCGCCACGCCGTGATGGCGCTCGTGCCCGATGAAGCGCTTCATCAGCGTGCCGACGATCACGCCGCCGAGCGCGAGACTCGCCACCATGCCCACCACCCCGATCACGGGGGACAGCACCTCTTGGGCGAGAAACTCGGTGAAGATACTATGAAAAAGCTCGATGCTGAGGCGAAACAGATAAACAGCCGCGCCAGAGAGCAGACCAAGACACGCCGCCAGTACATACAGGCGCGTGTTACGCGAACGGGTTAAGCGATTGAAGGTGTTCATAGGGCACATCTTAACGCCGTGCCAGAAGGCTTGTCAAAAGCCCATCGGGCTTCCAATCGATTTACGCCCGGGGTGCTTTTAGGATACTATCGGTGTGTTTCTAGCGCCCGACCATCAAGGAGTAATCCCCTGTGCGCCTAGCCAAATCCGCTTTCATCCTGCTGTTTCTGGTGCTCCTCAGCCAGCCGTTGTCATCCGTGTTCGCCCAGACCATCCCCGATGCGCTGTTCCAGACCGCCCTCCGCACCGCGCAAGCGAACCTCAACACCACCGAAGCTCCGCTCACATGGCGCTACACCATGGAGCGCAGTCGCAGTTCGACGCTCGACTGTCCCGTCGTCAGCGGCTCCGATCTCGGCTCGGAAGTCGTCTTCTACAACGTGATCTTCACGTTTACGAGCGGTGATTTCAACGTGCGCGTCTCGGTCGATGGTGCGCTGATCGTCGCCTGTGACACGCGCGCTGTCCCCACGGCCACACCGCTGGCCACCGCGACGCCGCTCGGCCCCGCCGCACCGATCAGCGGCACACCGTCCACCGCGCCGTCGTGCATCCTTACGCCGAACGGCGGCGTGAGCAATGTGCGCAGCGAACCCTCAACCGACGGCGGCGATGCGACGGTCGTCGCGCAGATCACGCTGCCCACGCCAGCCATTGCCCGCACCAGCGACGGCAGTTGGTTCCGCATCGCCAACGGGTGGGTCGCGGCCTCGGTCGTTGACACGACGGGCAACTGTGCCGCGCTCCCGCTCAACGAAGCGGGCGGCGGCGATCAGAACCCGCTGAGCTTCCCCTACTGCACGCTCACCACAACTGTGCAGGGCAACCTGATCACGGGCTTCAACCCGGACTTCGTCTACGGCGCGCAGTACCTGCCGGGGCAAACCTATCTTGTTACCGCGCAGACCAACAGCGAACTCGGCACGCTCGCCCGCGTGCTGATCAACGCCACGACGGTCGGCTGGATTCCGGCCAGCAGCGGCGCGCTCACCGCAGGCTGCACCGCTTTTCTGGCGCAAGGGCCGGGCGTCCCCGGCGTCGAAACGCAGTGTTACGCCAGCATCGGCGTGAACGGGCAGGCGGTCAGCGAACCGGACGGAGAAACCGGGGTCTTCGCCGTCGAAGTCGGTGACCGCTACGCCATCCGCAACCGCACGGAGATCGATGGGGAAGGCTGGCTGCAAATCACCACCTTCGGCCTGACGCCCGACGGCTGGGTCGCCGAACGCCAGAATCCCTATGTGCTGGGCTGCGAGCTCGTGCTGGTGTTCTCCAACACGCCGCGCCTCAATGCGGGCTACCGCACGCCGTACTGTGTCGCCAATGTGACCGCGCCCACCGTGATCGCCCGCAGTCCGTCCACGCCCGATCAGGTACTGGCAAATGCGAACACCGGGGATCGCCTCATGGTCGTATCGCGGACGACGAGCAGTTCCGGTGACTGGTATCGCATCATGCTGCACGGCGGCGACCTCGGTTGGGTCAATGCAACCAGCACGACGCTCTCCGACGGCTGCGGCATCTTCCTCGCGCAAGCGCCCGGCCTCAGCGGCGAACGGCTGCAATGCACCGCGACGGTGATCACGGATGGGATTACGGCGGCGCCCGCTCCCGAAAATGCCGAAATTCACCTGTTCCGCGCCGACAGCGGCGATCGCTTTGCCGCGCTGGAAGCCGTGCAGACCAATTCCGGGCGCTGGCTGCGCGTCGGCACGTTCGGCTTGACCGGGAACGCGTGGATCAGTGGCGATCAGGTCAGCCTGTCGCCGGGCTGCGCCTACGCCCTGCCCGAAAGTGCGCCACCGGCGCCGAGCGGAGCGTGCCTCATCACGCCCGTGAACCAGTTCATCAACGTGCGCACCGCCCCGGAATCGGATGGGACGTATGTGGGCGTCGTCGGGCAGTTGTTCAGCGCGACTCCGGCTATCGGCCGCACAGGGGTCAGCAACTGGTATCAGGTCGATGGGGGCTGGGTGGCCGCTTTCCTCGTCACCGCGACCGGGAACTGCGCGGGTCTCCCCGTAACCGGGAATTAATCCTTTTGGGTGTTTGGGGCAAAGGACAAGGCCTGCCTTGTCCGCAATTCACCGTTTCCTAAACATGCTTCAACACCCAAAAGAACTTGCTCATCTGTCCTTAAGGGCTGTATCCGGTAAATCTTCCCAAATGAAAACGCCGGACTCCGGAGGGGCGCACGGCCGTGCGCCCTACAACCCGGGTTTGACGAATTTCCCGGACGGAGCCTTAAGGGCTCCGTCTGATAAATGATTGAAGTTGTCGGCGCGGGGCGGGAACCTTGCCCCACCCGCCAGCTGCTCCTCACCCGCTGACCCACCCCAGGCAGCCGCCCACGGACCTCGCGCCAGCGACGAAGTGCAAAGTATCATGTATTTGTCATGAAGATGTGCACCTTTATCGATAACGATTTTAATCTACAGTTTATTTTCGAGATGTTATTGAAGAACACATTCTGAAGGTAAAAACGGACCATGTCGGCAGATGACCGCCCCAATGTAGACACGGCGCGCAGTGATGGGGTTCCCAGCGGGGAAATCGACCGGATCGGCAGCGCTATCCAGCAGATCACCGGCGACCTCGAAGTACGCTACCGAGAACTGCAAACGCTCGTGCAAATCACCGCCCGCGTCAACGAAGGTCTGTTTCTCGACGATATTCTCGACGGTGTCTACCGCGACTTCAAAGCGCTCATCCCCTACGACCGGATCGGCTTTTCGCTGATCGAAGAGAAGGGGATGCTCGTGCGGGCGCGCTGGGCTCAGGCCGATTACGCGCCGCTGCTGCTCACGCGCGGTTACGCGGCCAAGCTGGCCGGCAGCACGCTCGAAACCATCCTCAAAACGGGCCAACCGCGCATCATTAACGATCTGGAGGTGTATTACGCCAACAAGCCGACGTCCGCCGCGACCCGCCTCATGCTCGACGAAGGAATTCGCTCCTCGCTCACCTGCCCGCTGATCGCCAACGGCGCGGCAGTCGGATTCATGTTTTTCTCGAGCTTCCAACCGCACATGTATGCCCATGCCCACGTCGAGCTGTTCCAGCAAATCGCCGGGCAGGTGTCCGTCATGGTCGAAAAAGGGCAGTTGGTCGCGGAATTGTCGGCGCAAAAACTGGAGCTGGAGCAGAAAAACGACGAGCTGAGCGACTTGAACAAGCTGAAAAACTCGTTTTTGGGGATCGCGGCGCACGACCTGCGTAATCCTCTCAGCAATATCCTCATGGCGACTTCGCTGATGACCAGTACGGATTTCGATCTGTCGCCCGAGGACAAGACGGTTTTGCTCAAAGAAATCGATCATCAGGCGCAGTACATGATGAACCTGCTGAACGATCTGCTGGATGTGTCGCACATCGAATCGGGGAGTTTCACGCTTACGCCTGAAGTGATCGATCTGGCGAGCTTTCTCAATGAGGTCACCCAGCGGCATCACCGCCTCGCGGAGACGAAAAACAGCGCGGTGCAGCTGGACGCGCTTCCCGCCGCGCAGATTCTCGCTGACCCGATCCGCTTGTCGCAGGTGCTTGATAACCTGATTTCCAACGCGATCAAGTATTCGCCGCCGGGCAGCACGATCACCGTGCGCGCACGGACCGTCAAACGCATGTGGCGCATCGAGGTGCAGGATCAAGGGCCGGGGCTGACTGAAGAGGATCAGCAGTCACTGTTCCAGGATTTCGCGCGCCTCTCCGCCCGCCCGACCAACGGCGAAAAGAGCACCGGGCTGGGGCTGGCCATCGCCCGGCGGGTGGTCGAAGCGCAGGGCGGCAAAATCGGCGTGGAGAGCCAGCTCGGCGCTGGTGCAACCTTCTGGTTCACCGTCAAAGGCGCGGCGCACCGGCGTTCCCGCTGACCGCTTAACGAACGACTCCGCATATATCCCAAAATATTTGGGATATATGCGTTCGGATTATGAGCTGTGCCCGGCCTGTGTCTCTGCCTGCGCTTACCGCGGCACAAACCTCATCGCGGCGATATTCTGGGTGCAGTCGCTCCGCGTCTCGACCGTATAGACCGGGGACGCCGGAAAACCCGTCGGATCGAGCAGCTGCGCGATAAACGTCGCGTCCTGCGCCGACGTACTCAGCGGAAGCTCGAAGCCCCCCGGTCCAAAACCGGGCGAACTGCCGGTCGCGATCGTCTCATCGACACCTTCGCCGACAATCCGAATGCCATACCCCTCCACCGCCACCCCATTCGCATCGACGACCGACCCCGCAATGCTCGACCAGCGACAACCGCCGCGTCCATCCGGGTTGGTCAAATAGATGAGGCGATCATTCGCCAGCGCATAGGGATACACAACTGCATCCCCGGGCGGCGTGCCGAAGGGCGTGCTGAAGCCTTCGATGAACACGGGGGTAAACGTAGTCGTCGGCGCGGGTGTGAACGTCTGACTCGGGGGGAGCGTGCGCGATGGCGTCAATGTCGGGCTCGGCGTGAGCGTCCACGTGACCGTATAGGTCGCGGTGATGATGCGCGGCAGCAAGGTCGGCGGCGCAAGCGGATTGAGCACAGAATAGGGATTCTGCCAGATCAGCCCGATATACACGACCAGACTGCACGTCAGCAGCAGGAGCAGCAGCGTCACCAGATTGTAGGGCAGCGGGTTACGGCGCGGCTTCCGCTGACGGGCCCGGCGCGGTGGCGGCGGATCTTTCAGTGGGGCATCACCCATGGCCTCGTCTCCCTGCGGATAAGAGACTGGGTCAGCCGATTCGTCGGGCAGCGGCGGAAGTCCTTCAGTCATAGTTTTAGCGCTCGTTCCGGTAAATCATGTAAAAGCCTTGTCAGGATGCGCAGAGATGCAGTCTATACGTACCCATGGTTTGTCTGCCCCGCGTTGGGTTTTGCGGACGCGATAAATCGCGTCCCTACTCAAGAATCGTTGTCTCGTAGGGACGTGCAACGGCGCGTCCGCTCCACAAAATGGACTTCACGCTCTTCTACGGAGCTACCGGCCTGTCGCGTCCCTCCACGAACGCCCTATCTGTCTCCCCTCCCTGAATTCGGGGAGAGGCCGGGGGTGGGGTCGGAAAGCCACCTTTTTAGACACGTTCATGCCTCGTCCCGACACGGGAAAACCTACCGCTGTTAACGGGTGAGATTAGCTTTCACCCTAGAACGGGCGCGTCTGCTGGAAGTTGACCAACGCCAGATTCTGCTGGCAGTTGCCGGGGAAGTTCACCTGCACCGTCTCCGAGATGATCGTGCCGCCCTGCGATTGCAGTTCGACAAAATACACACTCGTGGTCACGATATTGGCGAGGGGCACTTCCCACCCGGACGCGCCGTACAGCGAATTCGATCCGCTGGTGCTGTAGGTATCGATCCCCGCGCCGTAGACGTGGACGCGAAGGCCGTTGATCGCCAACCCGCTCATATCGCTCACCTGCCCGCCGATGCCCTGCCACGAACAGCCCGCCGAATTGGCAAAGTTGAGCGTGTACACCGGCTGCGGGTCACGCAGGCGGAACGGGAACGGCGATGGCGGCGGCTCGGTCGGCTGCGGGGTGAAGCTGTTGACCGTCGCGGTCGGCAGCGGCGTGGTCGACGGAACGGGCGTCAGGCTGGGAACCAGCGTGAAGGTGATCGTCAGCGAGGGCGTGATCGTCGCGCTCGGAAACCACGTTGCCGACGGCAGCGGCGTGAAGGTCGGCGGCACCGCCGTCGTCGTCAGCGTGGGGATCAGCGTCCACGTAAAGGTTGGACTCGGCGTGGACGTCTCGGTATTGGTCGGCGAGGGTGTTAAGGTGAAAGTCGCCGTCGGTGGCACCGGCGTCTCGGTCAGGGTCGGCGTGAGCGACGGCAGCACCGCCGCGGTCGGCAGAGCGACGACCGCGGTCGCGACGACCGTCGGCGGCTGCGTCATCCGCAAACCGACAAAGGCGAGGATGAGCAGTGCCAGCACCAGAAAAACGAGCGAAATGACGTTGTAGATGCGATTGGTTCCGCGTCCCATCCTCTATGCTCCTAAATGTACTGCTCGATTGCGGCTTCGGCGATCAAGCGGTTTAGCCAATTTTCGAAACGTGCCTGCGCGATAAACGCCCGTATGTCCTCGGTGAGCGGACGATCACCGCGTTCCAGCGATTGCAGAATATGGAAGCCCAGCCCGGTTTGCACCGGCCCAACGATCTCGCCGGGCTGGAGCGCGAAGGCCTGATCCGCCAGCGCGGGTTCGAGTAGTTCGTCGTAGGCGAACCAGCCGAGATCGCCGCCGTTGGTGCGCGTCGTCACATCGCGCGAAAAGACTGCGGCCAGCGCCGCGAAATCATCGCCGTTTTGCAGCCGAGCCAGCACATCCAGCGCTTCCTGTTCGGTGGCCAGCAGAATGTGGCGCGCATGGACTTGCGGCACAGCGGCGTTCAAATCCGCCGTCAACTGATCGCGCATGCGCTCGGTGATGAGCTGATCGCGCAGCAGGTCGCGGAACGCGGCTTCAGTGTAGCCGTTGCTCGTCAGCCACGCGCCCCACGCCTCCGTGCCGCCGGCGCGCTGAATGTAGGCTTGCAGCTCAACATCCAGATCCGCGTCGGTGATGCTCACATTCTGGGCGGCGGCGGCCTGCCGGATGAGCGCCTGCTCGATCAGCGTTTGCAGCGCCAAAGTGCGGCTGTAATCGCTCTGATCGCCGAACTGGGTGACCATGCTGTTCAACTGATCCAGCGTGATGTCCTGAGTGTTCACACGGGCGACGAGGGGCACACCCGCAGCATTCGTGGGCAGTGATCCCGTGCTGGTGGGCGCGCTCGTCGGGGCGACTGCTTGAGAGTTAGTGTTGGTATCGCCACCACAAGCCGCGCTCATGAGCACGGTCAGCGCGACGAAGAATTTCAATACGTGCCGCAAATTGCATCTCCTCACATTACCATGAAGGATTATAACGGATTGCGCTTTTCCGTGCATACGAATGTCTGGTACTCTTCTAAAAGTGAGTAACACGAGGTGCGAACATGAGCGAAGTTTGTCCGGAATGTGGCGCGGCGTGGAGGGACGAAACCACCTGTCAGGATCACTTTCACCAACTGTTGTTCTGGGAAGACGAGAAGCCCGCCAACTGGGAAGTGCATCATCTGACGGTGCTGTGCTATCACCTGCAGCATCCGAGCTTGTACGCCGCGGCCGGGTTGCAGTCCGCCAAAGGGCTGCTCGTCCGCTTCATCGAGGAGGGCATCAGCCCGCAGACCATCCGCACGCAAATGCGTGATCAGGTCGATTCGGGTCGGCGGAAATTCAAAATCACGGCGACCGCGGAGTCGCAAGGGGCTTACGACCAACCGATCGCGTGGTCGATGACCGCCGCCGATGTAGTCGCCGCGGGGATCGAGCGCTATGTCGAGCGCGTCAATGCGTGGGCGCGGGCGACGCTGGATGACCTGCGCGCGTCAGGAAATCTCTAACCTCACCCCGTTTCGCTGCGCTCAACTGCCCCTCTCCCAAGGGAGAGGGCAAAGAACTTGCACAGCGTGCCTATATCCGACGAGAGGACGCGCAGTCGGTGAGGACAGCGGACGCGATAAATCGCGTCCCTACGAAGACCATTCCGCTGCGCGCGTCAGGGAATCTCTAACCGCACCCCGTTGCGCTGCGCTCAACCGCCCCGCTCCGAGCGGAGCGGGGATAGGAGTGAGGCCGCTTTGAACTGGCATCCCGCCCGATTCGCGCTATAATTAAATCAAACAAAAGTTCTAATCCACAGGTGAACCAATGGCTCCCACCCGCACGAAAAGCAAATTTGTCTGCCAGAATTGCGGGCGTCAGTCGCCGCGCTACATGGGACGCTGCCCCGCGTGCGGCGAATTCAACACGATGGTCGAAGAATTTGTCGAGGTGACCAAGGTTGGCGGCAAAACCACGACGCGCGAACGGGTCGTGCTGCCGCACAGCCAACCACAGCGCCTGAACGACGTCAGCACCCACGAACGCCCGCGCCTGCAAATCCCCATCGGCGAGATGAACCGTGTCATGGGCGGCGGCCTCGTACCGGGCAGCATCATCCTTATCGGCGGTGAACCGGGGATCGGAAAAAGTACTCTTGTGATGCAATCGTCCGCGGCGCTGGCGCAAAGCGTGGGGCGGGTGCTGTATGTGAGCGGCGAAGAAAGCGTGCAGCAAATCAAAATGCGCGCTGACCGGATGGGCTTGCAGGCCGATGAGCTGTATCTGCTGACCGAGACCAACCTCGCGGACATCTTCGAGCAGGTCAACCGTGTTGACCCGGCCATCCTGATCATCGACTCGATCCAGACGGTCTACACCGAAGAGAGCGAATCCTCGCCGGGGAGCGTGAGTCAGGTACGCGAATGCGCGTCGCGTCTGCAAATGCTGGCGAAGACCACCGGAACGTGCGTGTTTATGATCGGCCATGTGACCAAAGAGGGGGCCATCGCTGGCCCGCGCGTGCTCGAACACATCGTCGATACCGTGCTGTACCTCGAAGGCGATCCGTTTCAGGCGTATCGCCTGCTGCGCAGCGTGAAAAACCGCTTCGGTGCGACCAGCGAGATCGGCGTATTCGAGATGTCCGGTTTGGGTATGATCGAAGTACCGAATCCGTCTGAAGTCTTCCTCGCCGAGCGCGTGCTCAATGCGCCGGGGACGGCCATCGCCGTGACGATGGAAGGCACGCGCCCGCTGCTCGTGGAAATTCAAGCGCTCACCAGCCCGACCGCTTTCGGCAACCCGCGCCGCACGCCCAATGGCGTCGATATGAACCGCCTGCTGCTGATCAGCGCGGTGTTGAGCAAGCGCCTCGGCTTAAAGCTGCATGAGCAAGACATTTTCATGAATGTGGTCGGCGGCATGAAAGTCGATGAACCGGCCTCCGATCTGGCGATGGCGCTGGCGCTGGCCTCCAGCTACTACGAGAAAGCGATTCCGCCGGATTTCGCGTTCGTCGGCGAGATCGGCTTGAGCGGCGAGATTCGCGCGGTAAGTCAGCTCCCGGCCCGTCTGCACGAGGCGGCCAAGCTCGGCTTTAAGCGCGTGATGATCCCTAAGCTGCGCCGCAAAATGGCCGATTTGCCCGACAACATCAAGCTGGTTGAGGTGCGCAATATCGGCGAGGCGCTGGCCATCGCCGTGCCGAAAGATTAAAAGACAAGATTCAACGCAAAGACGCGAAGACGCAAGGGCGCAAAGTGAGTAGGGACGAGGCCTGCCTCGTCCTCTTCTTTTACAGGTAAATGAGGCTTGCACACATGATTCGACTGATCGTAGGACTGCTACTGCTCCTCATCGGCGCAGGCTGCACGGGATCGCTGTTTGGCTCCAGTACCGATCCGGTGACCAACGCGCTGGCGTTCGCTGAAACCGCCGAGGTCACGCAGGGTGAAGCGCCGGACATTCCTTATGTGGGGCGCAACTGCGCACAGCCTGACGACACCACGGGCGTCTCCACGAACTGGGTGTTCGAATACGCGGGCAAACCGATTGAAAATGTGGTGCAGTTGGTCAGTGGTCCCGGCGACAGTCAGTGGTTCTTCGCCTTTGGCGACAGCTGCGACAACGAGAATCACTGGCCGCTCGGCGTGGAGCGCATCGACACGTTCAACCCCGGCGCGCGCTATCGCTTCTACGTCGCGCCCTATCCGGAGGCTGAACCGATCAGCGGGCAAACCTTCCGCGTGATCGTGGACGGCGTCGACACGGGCGCGGTCTACAC
>CALKIA010000430.1 GCA_937988705.1 uncultured Chloroflexota bacterium
GCTGCGCGCGCAGACGTTCGATTTCGTCGTTGAACGCGCCTTCTTCTTCGATCAGCTTCAGGTCGTCTTCAACATGGCTGAGTTCCTGTTCCGCACGGCGAACCTGCGCGGCTTCCGGGCTCTTGTACATGCGCAGACGCGCCGATGCTTCGTCGATCAGGTCGATCGCCTTGTCGGGGAGGAAACGATCCGGAATATAGCGGGCGGACAAGTTCGCAGCGATCTCGATCGCTTCGTCGGTGATTTCGACGTTATGGTGATCCTGATACGCGCCCTTGATGCCCTGCAAAATTTCGATGGTTTCTTCAATCGTGGGTTCGTTCACGATGATCGGCTGGAAACGACGTTCCAACGCGGCATCGCTTTCGATGTGCTTACGATACTCATCGAGCGTAGTTGCACCGATGCATTGCAGTTCACCGCGCGCCAACGCTGGCTTGAGGATGTTCGCCGCATCGACGCTGCTGCCCGCCGAACCGGCGCCGACCAGCATGTGCACTTCGTCAATGAACAGAATGCTGTCCGATGATTTCAGTTCTTCGATCACGCGCTTGAGACGTTCCTCAAACTGACCGCGATACATCGTGCCAGCCACGAGCGATCCCACATCCAATTGCAGCACGCGCTTGTTCAGAAGCGGTTTCGGCGTTTCGCCGTTGACGATGCGCTGCGCCAAGCCTTCGACAATCGCCGTCTTGCCGACACCCGGTTCACCGATGAGGGCCGGATTGTTCTTGCGCCGACGGCTGAGTACCTGAATCACACGTTCGATTTCGGTCTCACGCCCCACCACCGGGTCGAGCTTGCCTTCCTGCGCGAGAGCGGTCAGGTCGGTGGCAAGTTGATCGACCAGCGGCGTTTTGCCGCTCTGCCGCTCAGGACGCCGCGGCTGTCGGGGTTCTTCTGGGTTGGGCTGATTGGATTGCACAGGACTCTCCTGTAATACGCGGCGCGTTTGGCGACGCACCTCTTCCGGACTAACGCCCAGACGCTTCAGAATATCAATCGCTACACCTTCGGTCAAACGAACCAGCCCAAGGAGTAAGTGTTCAGTCCCAATGTAGTGATGTCCCATACGACGGGCTTCGTCAACCGCAAGCTCAAGGACGCGCTTTGTTCCCGGCGACAATTCCGGCTGGACAGTGCCAGTGCGCGTGGTGGCGCGAGTCATGCGCTCAACCAATTCTTCGACTCGCCGCTGCTCCAAACCTAGCTCACGCAGAACGCGACCAGCCACCCCGCCTTCTTCGCGGATCAGCCCGAGCAGCAAATGTTCGGTGCCGATATAGTTGTGCTGGAGCCGTTCGGCTTCTTCTTGAGCCAAGCTGAGTACGCGCCGCGCTCGCTGGGTAAAGCGTTCCATTTTGTTCGGCACGGTTCTTCTACCTCCGTTGCCAGTAGAGGTTCAATCTCTCCGGCGCTGTCTAACCTTAGAACGGCAAAATTGCCAGCCCCTCAACTGCTGATTTCCCCATAGTATACCATAGTCCATTGGAGAAACATAAACGCCAAAACGCCGCGTAATGAATGTTCCCTTAAAATACGCGGCGTAGCAGAGACGCTGTCTTACAGCGTCGGTTATAGTGTTGTAATGTTGCTCGTCTAGATCTCGTCACCACCGAACGAAGTCGCCCAGTCCTGATCGAGATATTCAGCCGAGTTCACACGCTTGAGGCTTAAGCCCAAACGGCGGTTTTTGACGTCAATCTTGACGACGCGCAGTGTCAGCTTATCGTTTTCGTTGACCACTTCGCGCGGGTGATTCACACGCTTGTCCGACAGTTCGGAAATGTGGATCAGACCTTCGATCTCCGGCACATCGACCAACTGGGCGAACGCGCCGAACTTGGTCAGCTTGGTGACCATGCCCTGCACGAGCTGCCCGACTTCGTAGCGCGTCGCGACGGTATCCCACGGGTCAGACACCTGCCGCTTCATGCTCAGGCCGATGCGCTTATGGTCGGTGTCGATGCTGATGACCTCGACTTTGACATCCTGCCCCACTTGCAGGACTTCGCGCGGGTGCGTCACGTGCTGCCACGAAAGTTCGGTCAGGTGCACGAGCCCTTCAGCGCCGCCGATGTCGACGAACGCGCCGAAATCTTCGAGGCTGACGACCTTACCATCGCGGACTTCACCCACAGTCAACTGCGAGATGAGGTTTTCCTTGCGCCGTTCGCGGCTTTCACGCGAGGCCGAGCGCTCGGAGAGGATCAAGCGGTTGCGCGCGCGATCCACTTCCATCACCTTGACGAGGATCGGCTCATTGACCATGCCGCTCCACTGTTCCTCAGGTGTTTGGTCGCCCAGGACGCGGCGGCGGTCAGCGCTCATCTGGCTCTGCGGCACAAAGCCGCGCAGCCGCCCGAAGCGAACGATCAGCCCACCCTTGTTATACCCGGCGATGCGCGTTTCGTAGACTTCCTGATTCTGGCGGAATTCTTCGGCGCGCTGCCAATCCATTTCTTCAGCGGCGCGGTTCAACGAGAGGATGACGTGACCATCACGCCCCTGCGGGTTGACCACGTAGACATTCAACTTTTCACCAACGATCAGCGATTCCAGCGTCCGCTTGTTCAAACGTTCAAGCTCATCCGCGAGAATGACACCGTCGTTCGGGGTACCCACGTCCACAAGAATCTGTGTCGGAGAAGTCGATTTAATCACCCCTTCGACGAGATCGCCTCGTTTCAGTTGGCTTGATCCCACAGCAGGGGTAGAAGAAGTGCTCTCCGAGGAGTCATCGGCAGCCGGCACATCCGAGGCGCTGACAGCTTCATCCGACGCGGCAGGCGCGTCAATTTCGCTGACAGTTTCTTCGGAAGCGGCAGGCACCGCGATTTCCTCAACTGGAGTCGTTACTTCTTCGTTATTCGACTCTGATGGCTGCTCTACCGAAGCCCCCGACTGCACTTCTTCGGTATTATCCAGCCCTGACTGATTCAAAGACATGACGTCTTGCTCTCCGCAGGTAAGTGGGTACGCACAGGATTATACAATATTGCGTAAGGAAATCAACAAGTCGCCAATTCACCCGCTCACACACGTGAGCAACAGCACATCTACACGGTGACAACGAGTGAAGAATCTTCGTTACAATAGCCGCATCAGTTGAACAAAGGGAGTCGACATGAGCCACACCCCTTTTCCGATTCGCATTGGATCGTTGAGCGGTCAGATTTTCACCGATGGCGTCGGCGTGAGCGCGCCCGACGTCAGCGCCGCCCGCTACCCCGATCATGTTGAGGCCATGCGCGCCGAAATCGGTGCTGCCCCCGTCCACGGCAGTCGCAACGTGCTGCTGCTCGACAGCGGCAGCGAGCGCATTTTGATCGATACGGGCGAAGGCAAGTTCAACGCGAGCGCGCCGGGGCTGCTGCTCCCCGCGCTGCGCGAACACGGAGTCGCTCCCGAATCGATCACCACGGTGATCCTCACCCACTTCCATATGGATCACATTGGCGGCCTGCTGAGCGAAGACGGCGCGCCGACCTTTCCCAACGCCCGCTTGATCGCCGCGCAAGCCGAACATGATCACTGGCTGAATGAAGCGACCCTCGCGGCGCTGCCGCCAGATCGCGCCGCGTTTGTGCGGGCTGTCTTTGCGGCTTATCCCCCCGTCGAGTTGGTCAGTGGGGAAGCGCAAGTCCTGCCGGGGATCACGCTGCTTCCCGCGTACGGACATTCGCCGGGGCAATGCGCTGTGCTGATCGAGTCGCAGGGCGAACGCCTGCTGCACATTGCTGATGCTTGTCACATCCCCGCGCAATTGAATCTGCCCGAAGCGCGCATCAAGTTCGACGCCGCGCCGGAACAGGCCATCGCTTCCCGCCGCGCCTTGATGGAACGCGCCGAGCGGGAAAACTTGCTCACGCTCGGCTATCACTTCGAGTTTCCGGGCATCGGGTACATTCGCCGCGAGGGGGATCGGCGCGTGTGGGTGACAAATAAATCGTAGAGACAAAGTTCGTCTTGTTCTTAAGCTCGATTATCCGTTATCCGGCAAACAAGGATAACTTCCGAGCGCGGTGAGCAGTTCTCGCTCGTCTAGTCGTTCCGCCGCATTCAGACGCAGCAGAAAGACTGTCACCCGCCCAGTTGCGGTGAGTGGTTGAATCCGCGCGCCATCCAGTTTGAAGTGATCGTTCCATATTTGCTGGCGCGGATTGAACAGCGGCACGATTTGCCCGTCTTCAGCCCAATCGACCGAGCTGAGATCGCTTCCCTTGTAACTGTTACACCAGTAACAGCTTAAGCAGAGATTATGCACGCCGGTCTCGCCGCCGTGTTTCTCGGCAATCACATGGTCAATGGCAAAGTCAATGGGGCGATCCGCCTCACCCATGCGGCAGTATTCACAGCAGTTGTGGGCACGCTCGCTGACTTGACGACGCAAGGCGGCTGAGATGTAGGTATCGCTCACTTACATCTGCGCCTTCAATTTGAGCCGAGCCTTCGCCTTGACCAGCGTCAGGAGGTGATCAAGCTGACGGAACTCTTCCATTTCGGCGCGTTCCGCCGCACTCAAGTTGCCTTTGCGGTTCTTTTCGAGCAGATCGTGGGCGCGTGACTGCAAATCCGTCGGCAAACGATACGCAGCGATCTCCTCCAGCGAAGGCGCTGAACCGAGAAAATCGGTCACAATATCGGTGATGGTTTTGGGAGAGGCATTCATCATTTGTAACTCCGCACACTATCAATCTTATTGTATGCATGGAATCAAAAAAGGACGAGGCGTCTGCCTCGTCCCGACAATCTCAAAATTGCCAAGTAATCAGCCGCCGACGCCCATTTGCTGCATCAACGCCAGCATGTCGAAGTTGATCCAGCCTTCGGTCACCTTGCCATTCGCCGCTTTGAAGACGCGTGTGCCCGTCCAGTAGATCTTCTTGCCGGTGGGCGGAATGCCCATGAAATTGCCGTTGTGCGTCCCTTCGATCACGCCGCGTCCGACGACCGTGTCGCCTTCTGCGATCAGATCTTCAAAGGTGAACCACACATCCGGGAAGGCATCAGAGAAGGCGCGATAGGCGTCCTTCAGGCCGGGGATGCCGGGCTGCTGACCGGGAATCGGGTTGTGATCGATGAACGCGGGATCGACGAATTCGTCGAACGCATCATAGTTCTGCATGTTCACTTCGTAGACGTAGCGGGCGACGACGGCGCGCATTTCATCCAGTGAACCGGGTTCGGCCTGCTTGGTGATCTGCTCGCGCAGCCCCGCCAGATCCGGCGCACCCCAGTGCTCGATAATCTTGTTATCTTGCACGCGGAAGAAACCGAACGATGTCCACACGACTTTGCGCCCCGTCGGCGGGATGCCCATGAACGGGCGACCGAGGTGCTGTGCCGTGCCGGTGACGCGGGTGGCGACCCAATCGCCCTCATCGACCATCGATTCGATGACGAAATGCACATCGGGGAACGCGCCGCGGAACATCTTCGGAATTTGCGCGACCTGCTCAAAAATTGTGCCGGTGTGCGGAATGCCGGGTGGCGCGGAATGATCGACATAGTCCGGGTGATACAGTTCGGGAATGATGTCGAGGTTTCCCTTGTTGATCACTTCTTCGACGAACCGGCGGTACACCTGTTTTTTCGCTGACTCAGCCATTTTGTTCCTCTTTCTGGACTTAGTGTCCGCCGGGTACGAGACCTAGCTGCATCATCATGCCGACCATATCGATCAGACCCCAGCGTTCCACGATCTTGCCGTTGGCAAGGCGGAATTCGCTGATTTCGGTCACGCTGAACGATTTGCCCGTCGCGGGGAAGTTGAACAGCGCCCCGGTCTGCGTGCCGGTGAGCCGCGCGAGAATCGTCACGCGGTCGTCTTCCGCCACCACCTGCATCGGCTCACTGTGATAGTTAGGGAAGGCTGTCCGCAGCATGGTAACCGCTTGTGCCATTGCGTCACGTCCCTGTGCCGGCACCTCCCACGCGCGCCGCGTCGGGTGATCGACAAACTCGGACGCAACATTCTCGTTGATAATGTTCAGATTGCCTTTATTCCAGACTTCATCCTGCGTTTGCAGGATGAGCGCCTTATTGCGTTGTTCCTGTTCGGTAGCCATCTTCACTCCTTCGTTTTAGGTCAACTGCCAGCGCGGGTTTGACTAACTTCCGGGCATCTTGAT
>CALKIA010000431.1 GCA_937988705.1 uncultured Chloroflexota bacterium
TGGTGATCGGTTTGCTGTCTGCGTCCGCCATTGGCGCGCAGGGTGACCGTCCCGTCGTCATGTACTCACTGGTCGAACTCTATACCATCGATCCGGCCGTCGGCTTTGATCAGGCGATTGGCAGCACCCTCAAGCAGTTGTACGACTCGCTGTTCCGCTATGTCGGCAACCCGCCCACCGTCGAACCGTGGCTGGCAGAATCCTACACGGTGTCTGATGATGGCTTGACGTATACCGTCGCCCTCCGTCAGGATGCCGTGTTTCAGGATGGCAGCCCGTTGACAGCCGAAGCCGTCGTGTACTCAGCGGAACGTCTGCTGCGCGTCGGACAAGGCGCGGCGGGTCTGTTCACGGGCGTTCTGGCTCCCGGCGGCACGACCGCCGTCGACGAACACACAGTGCAGTTCGCGCTGACGCAGCCCTATGGTCCTTTCCTCGACATTCTGACGTGGCTGTTCATCGTCAATCCGGCGGTGGTCGAAGCCAACCTCGGCGATGATGATGGCGTGACCTATCTGACGAACGCCTCCGCAGGTTCCGGCCCGTTCAGCATTGCGCAGTGGCGTCCGGGTGAACTCTACGAATTCACCGCCAACGCGGGTTACTGGCGCGGCTGGCCGAATGAAAACTATCCCACCACCGTGACGCGCCTTGTCACCCGTGAAGCGTCGACCCGCCGCCTCGGCATTGAAAGCGGCGAAGCGGATCTCGTGGACTGGATGTCGGTCGATGATGCCGTCGCGCTCAACGGCGTGAACGGTATTACGGTTGCCCCCGGCCCGACGCTGACCGTGTACGATGTCAAGATGAACACCGCGGACGGCCCCACCGCCGACGCCAACCTGCGCCGCGCCATCGCCTTCGCCGTCGATTACGACGCCATGCTGGCGATCTGGGGTGGTGGTGGTACGCGCCTCGCTGGCCCGCTGCCGCCGTCGCTCTCCGGTGACGCGGCACCCATCTACAATCAGGATCTCGATGCGGCGCGCGCCGCGCTGGCCGCTTCAGCTTACCCGGATGGCGTCGCGCTGGAATATGTTTATGTGACCGGCCTCGAAGATGAACGCCGTACTGGTTTGGTACTGCAGGACTCGCTCGCGGAAATCGGCATCGACATAACCATTACCGCCGTCGCGTGGGCAGACGCTGTCGCCACCTTCGCCGACCCGGCCACCGCGCCTGACCTGTTCCCGCTGTACAGCGGCACCGCCTTCGCCGACCCGGACAACTACCTGTGGGCGTCGTTCCACTCGTCGCTGGCGGGCAACTGGACGAACCCCGGCCACTACGCTAATCCCGCCGTCGACGCGCTGCTCGAACAGGCGCGCGCCACCGTTGGTGACGCCGAACGCGCCGCGCTCTATGAGCAGGCTGTCGCCGCCATTATTGCGGACGCGCCCAACCTGTTCATCGCTACGACGCCCGAAGATCACATCGTCGGCCCGCGCTTGAGCAACTATGGCGCGGTCTATTCGCCCGTCATGGGTTCAATGGAAGACTTCTACTTCTTCGCCGTGGGCGGTTAATTTGCACATGACTCGCTTGTAGGGGTTTGGCGCGCCAGACCCCTACAAGCGATGACAAAGAGTGTCGGGACGCCCTTCTGGGCGTCCGTGTAATGACGGACGCGATAAAGCGCGTCCCTACAGAAAACGGTTTGTAATCAGCGTCTGGGCGCACAGCCGTGCGCCCTATAAGCACCTTTCACCCCCAACTCCTTTCCCACGCAAGCGAGGAGAGGCGAGACTCGACACACGCTTCTGTCTCCCCTCCCTGAATTCGGGGAGGGGTCGGGGGTGGGGTGGCCATAGGTAGGGGCAAGGCATGCCTTGCCCCTACACAATCCGCATGGAAGATTGATATCTTCAACGCACATTCTCTGTGTTTCGCTTCGGCCTCGCAGTTTCGGTCGGTGTTATGGTCAGGCTTATTCTTCAGCGTCTCGCGCTCACCCTCGTCGTCCTCATCGGCTTGTCGATGCTGACCTTTTTTGTCGCGCGCATCATCCCCGCCGACCCCATTTTACTGGCCGCTGGCCCGCGCGCCTCGGACGCGCAGATTCAGCAGCTCCGTGAGCGCTACGGTTATGATCGCCCGCTCGTCGAACAATATCTGCGCTATATGGGCGACCTGCTGCGTGGCGACCTCGGCACGTCGGTCGTGCTGCGCCGCGATGTCGGCCCGGATCTCGCGCGTTACTTCCCCGCTACGCTCGAACTGGTGCTCGCCGCGCTGGGAATCGGTGTGGTACTTGGTGTACCGCTCGGCTTGATTGCCGCCGTCTACCGCGACCGCCTACCGGATCAGCTGTCGCGCGTGTTCAGCCTGGGCATGGTGAGCATCCCGAACTTCTGGCTGGCGATTGTCTTGCAGTTGGTGCTAGCCTTCACGCTGACGATCTTACCCTTCACCGGACGCTTTGATCGGCTGCTCACGCCGCCCACCACCATCACGGGTGTCTACCTGCTCGACTCATTGCTCACGCTCAACTTTACGGCTTTCGGCACCGCCCTGCGCTACTTGATCGCTCCAGCGTTCTGCCTGTCACTGGGCGCGCTGGCGACGATTGCGCGCACTGTCCGCGCGGATCTGCTCGACGTGCTCGGCACAGATTACATCCGCACCGCCCGTGCGGTCGGCATCCCGACCTCGGTGCTGATCCTCAAATACGCGCTCAAAAACGCCTCGTTGAACACGCTGACGCAGGTCGGTCTGTTCTTCGGCTACACGCTGACCGGATCGGTGCTGGTGGAAAACATTTTTAGCTGGCCCGGCATTGGCAACTATGCGGTTTCAGCCGCCTTGACGAAAGACTTTGTGCCGCTCATGGGCGTCACGCTGCTGACCGGTTTTGCCATCGTCGTCGTCAACGTGCTGACCGATTTCCTGTATCTGACGCTCGATCCGCGCATCAAGTACACCTCATGAGCATTCAGACGAGTTTCCCCCGCCCCGGCAGCACGGTCACGCCGCCCAAAAGTAACAAGGCTTTCCGGCTGGCGCTCTATCGCCTGCGCCAGAGTCCGCTGTCGGTCATCGGCCTGGCGATGGTAGCGTTCGTGCTGTTCGTGGGCATCATCGGCCCGGAACTTGTCCCCTTTCCCGAAGACGCGACCGGGAACACCCGTATGGAAGCCCGCCTGACCGCGCCGAACGAAACCTACTTCTTCGGCACGGATGACGTGGGACGCGATGTGTTCAGCCGCACGGTGATCGCCACGCGCACCTCGCTGGTGATCAGCCTCGTCGTGCTGCTCATCGCCATCCTGATCGGCATTCCGTTGGGCGCGATCAGCGGCTTCTTCGGCGGCTGGGTGGACGAAGTGATCATGCGCATCACTGATATCTTTCTCACCGTTCCGGCGCTGCTGCTGGCCATGGCGATGGCCGCCGCGCTCGGCACGGGCATGGTCAACGCCATGATCGCGATTGCGCTGGTGTGGTGGCCGGGGTATGCGCGTCTCACGCGCGGACAGGTGCTCTCGCTGCGCGAACGCGAATTCATCGAAGCGACGCGCGCGCTCGGCGGTGGCCGCTGGCATACGATTTTCCGGCACATTCTGCCAAATATCCTGTCTGCCGTGATCGTCAAGGCGTCAATGGACATCGGCTTCGCGATTCTGGTGGCGGCGGGTCTCGGTTACATCGGCGTGGGCGTACAAGCGCCGACTCCTGAATGGGGCGTGATGATCAGCGAGGGGCGCGGCTTGCTACGGCAGGCGTGGTGGGCGTCGATTGTCCCCGGCGTCGCCATGTTCACGACCGTGTTGGGCTTCAACCTGCTCGGCGACGGTCTGCGCGACATTCTCGACCCGAAGACGAGGCGCTAGGATGACGCCCATGATTGCCAATTCATTAGTTTGTACGGCTGGTCACTTAGTGTGGATTCCCTCTCACCCCCAACCCCTCTCCCACGCAAGCGGGGAGAGGGGCAAAACGGGGCGACTCTGCGGTCTCCCCTCCCTGAATTCGGGGAGGGGCGGGGGTGGGGTTTGTAGTCCGGATTATTTCGGTAAACAGCATAAGGTTGTCCGCCCAACCGGACGCGCAGAAGCGCGTCCCTACACGAGTTGTTCGGTGCGGTCGTCATGGTAGAAGCCTTAGTCGATATTCGCGGCTTAAAACTGGAATTCAGCGGTTTTGATGGCGTCTCCCACGTGCTGGACGGCGTGGATTTAACGCTCCAGCGCGGCGAAATCCTCGGCATTGTCGGCGAGACGGGCAGCGGCAAAACCATGACTGCGCTCAGCATTGCGCATCTGGTGCCCAACGGCGTGCTCACAGGCAGTGTGCGTTTTGAAGGCGAAGAAGTGCTGACCAAGAGCGGACGCGCGCTGCAACAGTTCCGCGCTAAACGACTCGGCATGGTCTTCCAAGACCCGACGACCAACCTCAACCCCGTGTTCACCATCGGCGAGCTGCTGATCGATGCGGTGCTGGTGCAGAAATACGGCGTCCCCGGCTGGAAGCTGCTCACAGGCGGCAAGTGGCTGAATCGCAAGCAGCGCCAGCAAGCGCGGGAAGAAGCCATCGCACTGCTCGACCGCGTGGGCATCCCCGACGCGGCGCAGCGCATGGGCAGCTACGGGCATCAACTCTCCGGCGGGCAAAAGCAGCGCGTGCTGATCGCCATCGCTCTGGCGGGCGATCCCGATTTGCTGATCGCCGACGAGCCGACGACCGCGCTCGATGTAGCGATGCAGGCGCAAATCCTGCGCTTGATTCAGGAATTGGTGCGCGAACGTCACATGTCCGCGATTGTGATCACGCACGATCTCGGCGTGGTCGCGCGCATCTGCGACCGCATCACCGTGATGTACGGCGGCACGGTCGCAGAGAGCGGCACGGTGCGCGACATCTTCGAGCACCCGAAGCATCCGTACACGCGCGGTCTGCTCGACGCTATCCCCACCGATCAGATCGAGCGCGGCGAACTGCGCGGCATTGCGGGCGCGCCGCCGAGCTTCCTCAACCCGCCGACGGGCTGCCGCTTTCACCCGCGCTGCCCTGCGCGCCTAGCGCACTGCCATCTCCACCCGCCCGCCGTGACTGAAGTCAGCGCCGGGCATGAAGTCGCTTGTTACTTGTACACGGACGAGAGGCGCGCATGAGTTTGCTGGAAGTCCGAGGACTTAAAGTTTATTTCCCTGTACAGCAGGGCGTGCTGCGCCGCAGTACGGGCACCATCAAAGCCGTCGATGACGTCAACCTGACGATTGAGCCGGGCGAAGTCGTCGGCATCGCGGGCGAATCCGGCTCCGGCAAAACGACGGTCGGGCGCGCCATTCTGCGCCTGATCGAACCCACCGGGGGGCAGGTGTTGATGGAAGGGCGCGACCTGGCGACGCTCGGCGAAGAAGAACTGCGCCGCGCTCGCGAAGCCATGCAGATCATCTTCCAGAACCCGTTCGCCGCGCTCGACCCACGTATGAATGTGCGCAAGCTGATCCTCGAACCGCTGGAGATTCACCAGATCGGCGATGAGGCCAGCCGCGACAAGCGCCTGCGCGAACTGCTCCATCTGGTCGGCTTGCAGGAAGAACACCTCGACCGCTATCCGCACGAGTTCAGCGGTGGCCAGCGGCAGCGCATCGGCATCGCCCGCGCGCTCGCGCTCAATCCCAAGCTGCTGATTCTTGACGAGCCGACCTCGGCGCTCGATGTGTCGGTGCAAGCGACGATTCTCAACCTGCTGCTCAAACTGCGCGACGAACTCGGCCTGAGCTACCTGTTCATCTCGCACGATTTGAACGTGCTGCGCTACGTGTGCGACCGCATCGGCATTATGTACCTCGGGCGCATTGTCGAACTCGCGCCGACGCACGAGATCTTCGAAGATCCCAAGCACCCGTACACCATTTCGCTGCTCTCTGCCGCACCAGAAGCGAAGATCGAACAGAAACGCGGCGAGATCATCCTGCAAGGTGAAGTCAGCCAGCGCGCCATCGGACAGGGCTGCCGCTTCAGCCCGCGCTGCCCCGCCGCGCAAATTGATCTGTGTAAAGCCGAAGAACCCGCTCTCGATGAAGTCTGGCGGGGTCACCGCGCCGCCTGTCATCTGGCGCTGCAAAACCTGCCCTTAGGCATCATTACGGCGTCGGGCGAACCCTATGCCAATACCGTTCGGAGACAAAAACATATGAGAGGCTACCGCATCGCCACCGACATTGGCGGCACGTTCACCGATCTGGTGGTGCTCAACGAGGAGACGGGCGAAATCACCGTCGCCAAAGCCTCGACCACGCCCCAGGATTTCTCGCAGGGCATCCTAGACACGATTAACAAGTCAGATCGGCTGGATACGGCCCGCACGACGTTCTTTGTGCATGGGACGACGGTCGTCATCAACGCCCTGACCGAGCGCAAAGGCGTGAAAACGGGCTTGATCACGACGCGCGGTTTCCGCGACGTGCTGGAAATTCAGCGCTCCAACCGCCCCGACATCTACAACCTCGCCTACAGCAAACCGAAGCCGTTCGTCGAACGCAGCCTGCGCCTCGAAGTGAGCGAGCGCCTCAATTACAAGGGCGACACCCTCACCCCGCTGGATCGCGAAGAGATGCGGCAGGCCGTCACGCAGTTGGTCAAAGACGGCGTGGAAAGCATCGCCGTGTGCTTCCTGCACAGCTATATTAACCCGGAACACGAGATCGAAGCGGGCGAAATCATCCGCCAGACCGCGCCGCGCATCCCCTTTACGCTCTCGCATCAGGTGACAGGCGAATGGCGCGAATATGAGCGCACGAGCACGGCGGTCTTCAACAGCTACATCCTGCCGACCGCGCAGAAGT
>CALKIA010000432.1 GCA_937988705.1 uncultured Chloroflexota bacterium
ACCCCTATCTCGGGGTCGAACGCTGGTTTGAGCCGGGGCGCGAAATCTTCATCGTCAACTCGGCAGAGGAAGCGCTGGATCGCTACCGCTATCTGCTCAGTCACGAAAACGAACGCCGCGCCGCCGGGATCGCCGCGCGGGAACGGGTGCTCAAAGAGCATACCTTCCGTCACCGCGCGAGCGAATTAGTGGGGATCGTGCAAAACTATCTCTAGAGCACAGCGCATCCGGCAGCCAAGCCATCCGAGGAACTCACAATGCTGACCCGTACAGGCAAGTTTGTGTTTGTTTGGGCAATCTTTCTAATATTCTTCGCTATCCTCTGCATCGGCGGGATGGTCATTGTCTGGTCTTCAATCGAATCTGACCCAACTGATTATCCCCCGACGACCTACGCCGCCGCCGATGTTGCCTCCGTGTGCGCGCTGTTTGAGGTAGACACCAGCGACCCATTCTGTGCATCGCCGGATAACAACGATCCATTCGACCTCGAAGCGATGCTCGAACGTCGCTTTCCGCCGCGCATTACTACATGGGCACAGCTTACCCCGTACCTAGATACTCTGTTTATCTCCGGTCTTGACGTATGTCAAGCAACACCGGGATGGGAAACCAACATAGACTGTCAACCGGAAACCAAGTGTACAGGTCAAGGTTCGTGTATGTTTCGGATGCCGCAAACCATCTACAGCCTCACCGTTGTCTTTGATAATGAGGGACAGGTCAGGCGGTATGGAGCACTATTACTCACCGAGGAATACGGCGCGTTTCCCGATTGAATTTGCATCCCGTCCGGCGCGCGGCGTATCATTAAGCCAAATTTTCTGCTGAAGGACACGTTTTGATGAACGCATACCATCCGGTAACGCCGGAGATCATTGAAGCCCTGCGCGGCATTCTGGGCGCGGACGCCGTGAGCGTCGCCCAAGCTGATATCGACCTGCACGCGCGCGATCAAGGGCATCACCCGGCGCACCCCGCCGAAGTCGTCATCTTCCCGCTGACCGCCGAGGGCGTCGCCGCCACCCTCAAGCTGGCGAACGAGCACTGCATCCCGGTCACGCCGTGGGGCGTGGGCACGGGGCTGGAAGGCAACGCGATCCCGGTGTGCGGCGGCATCCTCATGTCGTTTGAGAAGATGACCGGGATCGTCGCCGTCCACGCCGATGATTTTCAGGTCACCGTGCAGCCGGGCATCGGTCACAAAGACCTCAACGCCGAACTCGCCCGCTACGGCCTGTTCTTCCCGCCTGACCCCGGCGCGAATGCCACCGTCGGCGGCATGCTTGCCAACAACGCGGCGGGCATCCGCACGGTGAAGTACGGCGCGAGCAAAGACAATGTGCTCAAGATGCAGGTCGCGCTGGCCGACGGGCGGCTGATCAGCGTGGGTTCGCGTTCGGTCAAGCAGGCCTCTGGTTACGATCTGCTGCATCTGTTCGTGGGCAGCGAAGGCACGCTTGGCATCATCACCGAGGCGACGCTCAAACTTGTGCCCGTGCCCATGTACATGAGCGCGGTCGTCGCGCACTTCCCCACCATTGCCGCGGCCGTGGAAACGGTCGTCGCGGTGCGCGGCAGTGGCCTCGACCCGGCGGCACTCGAATTGATCGACGCGGCGCATGCCAAAATGCTGCGCGAGACCGAGGGCGTGCCGCTCAAAGACTACCCGACGCTGTTCATGGAGTTCCACTCCGCGCTGCCCGCCACGCTTGAGGCCGGCTTGCAGTCGGTACGCGAAATCTGCGCCGAGATGGGCGCCATTGAGTTTATCGCCACCACCGATACCGCGGAACGCAAGCGGCTGTGGCATGCCCGACATCATTCCTATGAAATTATGGTGCGTTCGCATCCCGGCAAGCAGTTCTTCATCATGGATGTCGCCGTGCCGATCAGCGCCTACCCCGAATTGATCAGCTTTGTCGAAACGGTCACCGCGCGCGATGGCGCAACCGCCTACATGATTGGACACGCGGGCGATGGCAACATCCACGTCGAATTCCCGTATGACACGCCCGAATCGTTTGACCGGGCAATGAAGCTGAACGGCGAGATCGTTCTCAAGGCGCTGGAACTCGGCGGTACGGCGACCGGGGAGCACGGTGTGGGCATGGGCAAGGCGAAGTACATGCCCGCTGAACACGGCGAGGCGCTGGACGTGATGCGCTCCATCAAGGCGACGCTCGACCCCAATGGCATTCTTAATCCCGGCAAGGTGTTCCCCAACGGGTAAAGACCGCCTCACCCCTGTATCCCCTCTCCCAAGGGAGAGGGGACTTGCGCAGGATATTTTCTCCCCTCTCCGAACGGAGAGGGGTTGGGGGTGAGGCTTGATTACGGAGTAACCATCGATGGATTTTCTTAAACGGTTGTTCACCTCCAACCAACCTCACCCGCTCAACACCGTCAACGCGCCGCTGCCCACCGTCTCGAGTCCGCTCCCCACACCGCCGCCTGTCAAGCCGAAGGTGCTGGCGCTCATCCACAACCCCGTCATTCGCGGGGTCAAAGCGCAGACACTGTACCGCTGGAACGACCCCGACAAACTGGCACAGGGTTACAGCGACGATATCAAAGCGATCAGCTACGGCTATGCGCAGTATCAGATCGTGGATCGCATCGAAGTCGATGGCTTTCCGGTCAAAGTCGATGGCTTCCGCTACACCCCGCAGAGCTTCGACCAGGCGTGGACAGCACGGCACTTTCACCAACCCGACGCGGTCGATTATCTGGCACTCGTCAAAGAGTTTCGGCTGATCGAGCGGGTCAGCGATGGCGAGATTGATGAAGTGTGGCTGGTCGGCTTTCCGTACTGCGGCTACTACGAGTCGATCATGTGCGGGCCGGGCGCGTTCTGGTGCAACG
>CALKIA010000433.1 GCA_937988705.1 uncultured Chloroflexota bacterium
TCGAAATTCTCGCCGATGACGGCCGCGTGCGCACGCTGGATATTGTCGAGGTCAATCCGATTCTGGATAGCAACAACCGCACGGCGCGCATTGCCGTCGAACTGGTTGCCAGCCTGTTCGGTCAGCGAATTCTCTAGGAGCAGCCGGCCGTTAGCGATGCACTGCTAGCAAAAAACAACTGAATGTGCCAACCAACCCAACCCTTTCATGAACATCTTTGTCTTGTGCTAACTGCTAACGGCTACCCCTATGCTGAACCGATTCCGCCGCAAACCAAAGCGCGTCCTCGTCCTTGGTCTGGACTGCGCCAGCCCCGATTTGATCTTCAACCAGTTTCGGGCCGAACTGCCCACCTTCAGCCATCTGATGGTACAGGGAACCTGGGGCGAACTCGCATCCTCGATCCCGTGCATCACCGTTCCCGCCTGGTCGAGCATGCTTTCCAGCCGGGATCCCGGCGTGCTCGGCGTGTACGGCTTTCGCAACCGCACTGATTACACCTACAAAGAACTCGGTGTCGCCAATGGTGACGCGATCAAGGTCAAGCGGCTGTGGGACTACCTGCCCGACAAAACCTCGATCATCTTGAACGTGCCCCAAACTTACCCGGCGCGTCCGCTCAACGGTGTGATGGTGACCGACTTCCTCACGCCCAATCTCGACAGCCCATTCACCTACCCCGCCGCGTTCAAAACCGAAGTTGCGCGCGTCGTGCCGGATTACGCTTTCGACGTGAAGAACTTCCGCACTGATGACAAAACCCGTCTGCTGCGCGATCTCTACACGATGACCGAGAAGCAGATGCAGCTGGCCAAGCATCTGATCACCACACGCGACTGGCATCTCTTCATGCATGTCAATATCGGGGTGGATCGGGTGCATCATGGTTTCTGGCGCTATCACGATCCAGCGCATCGCCTGTATACGGCGGGCAATCCGTTTGAAAACGTGATTCGCGACTACTACAAGCTGATGGACGCGTTTGCCGCCGATTTGATCACAGCAGCCGGAAACGACACGCTCATTCTCATCGTGAGTGATCACGGCGTGGCCCGCATGGACGGCGGCATCTGCATCAACGAGTGGCTGTGGCGCAGCGGTTGGTTGACGCTCAAAACGCCACCACCCGCGGGCAAAATCACCCGCTTTGATGACGCCGAGATCGACTGGTCACAGACCAAAGCGTGGGCGAGCGGCGGTTATTACGGACGAGTGTTCCTCAATGTGGCCGGGCGCGAACCGCAAGGGATCATTCCCGCCGCGGATTATGAAGCGACGCGCGACGAACTCGCCGCGGCTATGCGCACTATTCGCGGCGAGCAGGGGCAGTTACTCAATCATCAGATTTACAAGCCTGCCGATATTTATCAGCAGGTCAACGGCATCGCGCCGGATTTGATGGTCTACTTCGGAGATTTGCACTGGCGCGCGGTCGGCAGCTTCGGGCACGGCCAGCACTTCACGCTCGAAAACGACACTGGCCCGGATGATGCCAATCACGCGCCACAGGGCCTGTTCATCCTCGTCGATCCACATGAACGCGGGCGTGGTCAGGTCACCGGACACCAACTCATGGATATTGCCCCTACCCTGCTCAACCGTCTAGGTGTCAAACCACCCGCCGACATGCAGGGCAAAGCAATTTAAACAGTTGCGAGTCGAAACTGATCAACCGCTATTCAGTGTCCTCATTCGCTTCAACCACTGTAATCGATTTGATCCGTTCCTGTTTGATTACTTCAGATTTGAGCTGACCGCAGCCGGCTGCAATATCGATGCCCCGCCGGATACGCATGGTCGCTGGAACGCCGTAATCGCCCAGAATGGCGATAAACGCTTCGATGCGTCCGCTGGCCGAGGGGCCGCCGTGATAGCCGCCCGTCGGATTGAGCGGAATAACGTTGACGTGACATTTCAGCCCGTGCAGCAGCTTTCCCAGCGTATGCGCCTGTTCTGGCGTATCATTTTCACCGTGAATCAGTGTCCACTCAAACGTCATGCGCCGCCCAGACTTGTCCACGTACTCGCGACAGGCCTGAATGAGTTCGCTCAACGGGTAGCGACGATTGACAGGCAGCAAAGCGCTGCGTTCGTCATCGGTCGCCGCATGCAGACTCACTGCCAACTTGACCTGTAAACCTTCGTCAGCAAAACGGCGAATCATCGGCACCAGGCCGACCGTGCTTACGGTGATATGCCGCGCGCCGATGCCCAGATCACTCATCAGGCGGCGCACGGCTTCCAGTGAGGCCTCGTAATTATGGAACGGTTCGCCCATCCCCATCAGGACGATATTGCTCAGGCGTTCCCCCCGCGCTTCGAGATCGCGGGCAAAAAACAGCGCCTGTTCGAAAATCTCGCTGGCGGTAAGGTGCCGACTAAAGCCCATCTGCCCCGTCGCGCAAAATACGCAACCCATTGCGCAGCCCGCCTGCGTAGAAATGCAGGCTGTCCGCCGCTCATCGTCGTATTCCATGAGCACGGATTCGATCAACTGTCCGTCCGCGAGGCGATACAGCCGCTTGACTGTGCCGTCAGAACTCTCTTGCTCCGCAGCTAGTTCCAGTGTACCGAGCGTTGTCTCCGCTTTCAGGCGGTCGCGCAGGGTTTTCGGCAAATTGCTCATTGTGTCCAGCGCGGCAACGCGCTTATCGTACAACCACGTCCAAATCTGCTTGGCGCGGAAACGCGGTTCACCCCAGCTTTCGAGTAAATCCGCGAGTTGTTCAAGGGTCAAACTATACAGATCAATCATCGTCGGTAGCTCAGCACCACATAGACCAGAATCAGAATGACAAGCAAGGCAATTAACAGGATTACCGGGTTGAATTGCGGCAGCCCAACAGTGAGCGGTGCGGCAGGCACTTCAGTCGGCGCCAGAAGCGGGCTTCCCGGCGGACGCGGCGTCACGCTTGCGGGATACGGTGTCGGCGTATGCGACGGGGTCACGGTCGGCGCACGCGGTTGTGTCAGTGTGATAGCAACCGTGGGCGTCGCGGTCGGCGCTGGTGTAAATGTGAGCGTCGCAGTCGAGAACGTCGTCGCGGTCGGCATCAAGGTCGGTGCTTGATACGGCGTGATGCCATGAGCTGTTTCGGCAGCGCGTGTGAAGATCCAATTCTGCCAGTTCGGGAGCAATGCCGTATACGCTTCGCCGACATGCCGTTGATAGGCTGAAGGAAAATCTAGCCCGTCGCCAGCTAACGCAAACAACTCCCCGACCCCGACCCGGTCGAGAATATAGAGGATCATACCATAACTCTGTGCCTGCCAGAGCGGATCGGGGTTCGACTGCTCCAGCGCCGCCAACGAAAACAGACGATTGGAACGCGCCGCGTTCCGCAGTTGCAGCAGCCGCTCCGCTTTGGACGAAGGCGCGTAAAAATCCGCCAGACCGGAGGCGAACCAAGCTGGAAACTCAGCCACAGGATAAAACTGTTCCAACAGCGCCCAGGCTAATGCGCGTTCCAGTGTTTCACCGGGCGCAGGCTCCAGCAAAGCATAGCCAGCAAGATCGGCGGCGTTCACCGCACAGGGTTCAGGCGTTTCCTCGACCAGCGTGACCACATCGCCCGTCTCTGGACGCGTACAACCGGGCAGCACCCCATCGTTCAGCACCAACAGGCGAATGCGCGGTTGTCGCCCCGTGTTGACAGCCAGCAGATCATAGACGGGAGCGATGGTATCGCGCAGCAACCCGGCGAGGCCTGTCCGCGCGATTAAACTCAGTTGTCCGTGTTCGGTGCTAACCCACCCTTCCGGCGGAAAAGGTTCATCCGTGGCATCCTGAGCATGAAGCGGTAATGCAATGAGAAAGAACAGCAGGAGCAGTTTTTTCATGTCGACGTAACGAGAATTCCCAGAGCCAATTGGACGAAGTTATAGATGAAATGGGCGATGATCGCCGCGCTGGTGCTGTGGCGCTGCCGCAGCCATCCCAGCACGAGCGACACGCCGAACAACGCCAGCGTCGCCGGGGTCAACGTGTACTGCGTGTGCAACAAAGCAAAAAACACGCTCGTAAAGCCGATCCCGAATACGGGTTGGATGGCGCCACGAAAAAAGATTTCTTCCCCGAGGCCGATCAATAGGCTGAGGACAAACACTTGCGGCACGGAACTGAACACGCCAGCTAACTGCTGCGAGGCAGCGGTCTGTTCTGCAAACAGCTCCGGTGACGTGAGCAGCGCCCAGATCGCAACAAAACCAATCACGCCAATGTAGCACAGGAGACCGTAGCCCAACCCCCAGTTGAAGTCTTCCGGGCGCGGAAAACGCAGCCCCAAACGGGCCGCCGCCTGTTTGGGCGTCCGCCGAATCAACAAACCCACGCCGAGCAGCGCCGAGAGCATCCAGATCGTCTGCGTGAGGATCAAACTGGGAATAGCGCTCTCATCGGTTTGGATTTCCTCAGCCAGTCCACTGATGCCGCCGCTCAACGCGAAATTGCTGATAGTGACGGAGATCAGCGCGAGGATCATCACGAGTGCAGTGAGATGAACAATCGAGTTTGGATCATAGCCTGCGCCAAAGAACCGCTTGAGAGAGACTCGCAGCGCTGGCCCACGAATCACCAGCACTGAAGCGAGACCAAGCATGACCGTGAGCACGACTGTGAGTAGAGCTACTGCGGGCGAAATCTGCGGTAATGGGGACTCAGAAGGTGGAAAGAAAACACTCACGACGGCTGTCACCGCATAGAACACGGGCAAGATCGCCAGACTCGAAATCAGCAGTCGCACCAGCGCTACAGCACGTCCAGTGGCGGCCTGTTGATTCGCCAGATAAATGATGGTTCCAATGTACAGAAACGGGATAATCTGTGCTAGTACGTCAGCCATGACTCCACGCGACAACTCTCGCGGACAATGGCTCTATTATACCGACTCTAGGCACGATTTCCGGCATTGACCCCATTTTCACGTTATGCTATCATGCACGTATATGCGACCTCCGAGGAGGGGTGGCCGAGTGGTTTATGGCAGTGGTCTTGAAAACCACCGTGTCGCTCGCGCGGCACCGTGGGTTCGAATCCCACTCCCTCCGCTCGACAAATCGCATACTGGGGAGGTGCCAGAGTGGACGAATGGGGCCGCCTGCTAAGCGGTTATCGGGTGGTAACGCCCGATCGCAGGTTCGAATCCTGTCTTCCCCGCACGATTGGAGCTGATTCGAACATGCTCCGAGAGAACCGGCG
>CALKIA010000434.1 GCA_937988705.1 uncultured Chloroflexota bacterium
GCGATTTCGCTCGCGTCGACGGTCGTCATGTGTTCGTCCCACAGGATGATCGGCAGCGTGGTCGTCTCGGTGAAGGCGCTGACCCAGTTACGCACTTTGTCGGCCTGCGTGAACTTGCCTTCCGGCGCGTCGAGGTCATTGGGGAGGCCAATCACGAACGCGATCACGCTGTTTTGTTCGGCCAAGCGATTGATCTTCTCGAAGTCTTCGCGTTTGGATTTTCGCTCGATGATCGCCAGTATCCGCGCGACAAATCCGGTCGGGTCGCTGACCGCCACGCCGATGCGCGCCAGGCCATGATCCAGCCCCAACAACCGCCCGTTGATTGACCGTTTCACGTCGCTCATACGCCGGGACTTTGGGTCTTGAGTTGGATGCGGACAGGCAGCAGGGGCAGGCGCGGCAGCCAGTCGGGATTCACCACGATCTGCGGCGTCGTCCCTTCGGCTAAATCTAGCTGAGTCGTCAGCGTTTGCATGGCTTCCTCCGGCGTGCGCCCAGCCAATTGCTGACTGAGTTCGCCATAATTGACTTGTTGGGCGGCGAGTGCGCTGCACGTCAGGTTGAAGATGACGCGCCCGTTGGCCTCAAAGCTCGTTACCGCGCCGCGCTCGTAGAGAATCGTCTCCGGGCGCAGCGAACGCCCCGCCGGAATTTGCCCCGCCAGTCGTGCAAAGGCGACCTGCTGGGCGGTCTGCTCATCGACGGCAGTCGCCGCGACGATCACGCGCATGGTCAGCGTGAGCGCATCCGCCACATCACCCACCTCGTGATCGAAGACCATCCAGTCGGTGCGTTCTTCGCTGATGCGCACGGTTTCGGGAATCAGGAACTGCGATTCGTCGATGCGGGTGAGCATCTCAGTATAGGCGCGATCTTGCAACTGCTGGCGCAAAATCGCGATCAAGCGGTCGCGGTCGTCGGCGCTCACCGCGCGCACGGCACGATCTTCCCCACCCGTAATCGGCGCAAGGTTGCGCACTTCCACACGTGGCGCTAAATCCTCGTTATCGACGATTGTGTTGATCTGATTCGCGTCGACGTTGCCACTGCTGCCCGCTGCTTCCGCTTCGACCGGGACTTCGCTCTGCAAGCCAATGCCGCCCGCGAGATTCGTGTCGGCCATGGTGCGGAAGCGGATGGTCGTGCCCGCGCTGGTGCTGAGGACTTGCCCCGCCGGGATCGTGATGTTCTGGTTGGTGCGATTGATGAAGATCACGCTGCCGGCAGCGGCCGTGTCAAGCAGATCCTGCGCGCCGGTCGTCTCGATCGTGCCGCGTTCCTCGATCTGGGCGATGAGGCTGATCGCCGGGATGATGCCGTTTTCGACATCGGGGAAGCCGCCCGCGCGATCCGGGTCAGCGATGATGGTCGCATCGATTTGCAGACGTTCCTGCGCCGGAGTCAGGGTGATGGTGGCGCTGGGCAGCACAATGATGCCCACTGCGAACAGCACGCCTACCAGCAGCAGCAGCGTAACGAGGCGACCGATGGCGCGGCGAATTTTCGCACTGCGCGGTTCATCGTCGACGAGGACGCGGCTGGCATACTGTTTGAGCTCTTCGGCTTCCGGTTCATCTTTGGGGCGTTGAAAGCGCGTCGTGAACACCTTGGAGCGGCCGCGCTTCCATTTGCCGCGTTCGCTCTGGCCGACCGTTTCAAAAGTGCTGATATTGAGTTCCGCCGCGTGACGAATCACGACGGCGTCGTGCGTGATCAGCGCCAGCCGGACGGCGAGCCGCATCGCCTCGCGCTGCACCAGCACGAGATCGAGCTTGCGGGTGAGCGCTGTCCCGTTTTCGGGCCAAATCAGCAGCACCCGCTGCCCGCGCAAAAAGGTGAGGCGGTCGCGCACACTGGCGACATCCTCACCTGTTTCTAGCTGGAGAAATTCCGCCTTCATCCGCCCGCCGCAGCGATTAACTGACGCGCTGTATCGAGGGCTTCATTGAGCTTGCCCGCGTCTTTGCCACCGGCTTGCGCCATCGTCGGACGCCCACCGCCGCCGCCGCCGACCACCGCTGCGATCCCCTTGATGAGGTTGCCCGCGTGGTAGCCTTGTTTGGAGAGGTCATCCGTCACGGCAACGACCAACTGCGGCTTGCCGTCGATCACGCTGCCGACAACCATCACGCCGCTCTTGACCGCGTTGCGGAACCAGTCCGACATCTCGCGCAGCATATCCGGCGGGACATCGTCCAAGCGGGCGATGAGCGCCTGCGCGCCGTTGACCTGTTCGAGGCGGCTGCTCACCAGCACGTCGAAGCTCTTCTTTGCTAGTTCACGCTGGAGCACCGCCGTCTGTTTCTTGGCCGCCGTGAGTTCGCTTTGCAGCGCGGCGATCCGGTCGCCAACCTGTTCGGGTGAGGTGCTCAACTGCGAGGCGAGCTGGCCAAGGGTGTTCATGCTTTTCTGGATGTATTCGACCGCGCCGTGTCCGGTCAGTGCCTCGACGCGGCGAATGCCCGCGCTCACGCTGCCTTCGGCGGTGATGATAAACGCGCCGATCTGCCCGGTCTCATTGACGTGGCAGCCGCCGCACAGTTCATAGCTGTAACGGTCGCCGTCCTTCTTCACCGTGACCGTGCGCACATGTTCGCCGTATTTCTCGCCGAACAGCGCCATCGCGCCTTCGGCACGCGCTTCCGCCAGCGACTTTTCGACGGTGAGCACCGGGTAATTCTTCAGGATGTAGTCGTTGACTTCGGTCTCAACCTCGCGGATCTGTTCCAGCGTGACTTTGCTATCATGCGCGAAGTCGAAACGCAGACGATCGGGCGCGACCAGTGACCCGCGCTGCTGGACGTGCGTGCCGAGATGGCGACGCAGCGCCGCATGCAGCAGGTGGGTCGCCGTATGGTTACGCGTGATGTCCGCCCGGCGTTCAAGGTCGATTTGCGCGTGCGCGGCATCGCCAACCTGCGGCGTGCCTTCGACCACCTCGCCCACATGGACGATGAAACCGCCGACCGGACGGCGCATGTCCTCGATTTCCACACGCCAGCCCTCCCCGCTGAGCACGCCCGTGTCGCTCACCTGACCACCCGCCTCGACGTAAAAGGGTGTCTTGGGCAGCACGATTTCGACTTTGTCGCCCACGAGCGCATCCTGCACCGGCTGACCGTCCACGAACAGCGCGACGATGGGTTCGTCGACTTCATAGGTGTGGTAGGGGGTGTAGATCACGCCGCTGGACGCCAGCGCGCCTGACGTTTTCAGCGCGTTAAGCGTGTTGTTGTACGCGTCCGCGCTGGCGATGATACCCATCGCCTGACCGCCGCCGCTGGCGAGCGAGTGCGCCTCCTCCGCGACCTTGAAGCCCGCTTCATCCACCGTAAAGCCGCGTTCTTCAACGATGTCTTTGGTGACCTGAATTGGCAGGCCGAGTGTCGCCTTGAGGTAGAAGGCTTTTTCGCCGCTCAACACGGTTTGACCTTCACCCTGCAAGCGGTCGAGTTCGGTTTCGAGTTCACTCACGCCGCGATCGAGCGTGCGGCGGAAGCGTTCTTCTTCCTGCGTGATGACCTTCTTGATGGTCGCCTCGCGTTCGACCAGTTCGGGGTACTGCGCGCCCATGACGCCGATCACGGCATCGACCAGACCGCCGAGGAACGGCTTGTCAAAGCCGAGCTTGGAACCGAAACGCGACGCGCGTCGGATGACCAGACGACAGACCGAGTCGCGGCCTTTCGCGCCGGGGAGCACGCCGTCCGCGATCAGGAAGACCGCCGCGCGCAGATGATCCGCGATGACGCGGTAGGGCACGATGCGGGCATCGCGCTGTTCGTCGGTGTCCCCGGTGAGCTTTTGCGTTGCCGCGAAGATCGGCAGGAACAGGTCGGTTTCGTAGTTGGAGAGTACCCCGTTGACGACGCTCAACACGCGTTCCAGCCCCATACCGGTATCGACGCCGGGCTTGGGCAGGCGCACATCAAACGCGCCCGTGTGCTCGGGGTCGTCCTGCGTGCGGTTGAACTGCATGAACACCAGATTCCACAGTTCGAGGAAGCGGTCGTCTTCTTTGGTTAGCGACGGGATGATGTCGTCGAGGCCGCGTTCCGGGTACTTGTCCCAGTGGAGTTCGCTGGTGGGGCCGCACGGGCCAGTTTCGGCCATCTGCCAGAAGTTCGTTTTGGGGCCAAGCCGCGCCACCCGCTTGGGATCGGCGCCGATATCGTTGACCCAGATGTCATAGGCTTCGTCGTCGTTCTGGTAGACCGTGAACGCGAGGCGTTCTTTGGGCAGGCCGTAGACATCAGTCAGCAGCGTGTAGGCATATCTGATCGCGTCGCGCTTGAAGTAGTCGCCAAAGCTGAAGTTGCCGAGCATTTCGAAGAAGGTGTGATGGCGTTGTGAGGGGCCGACATTCTCCAAATCCGCGTGTTTTCCTGAAACGCGCATTGACTTCTGCGAGGTGGTGGCACGCTTGTACGGGCGGGAGTCCAAGCCCAAAAAGACATCTTTGAACTGCACCATGCCCGCGTTCGTGAACAGCAGGGTGGGGTCATTGGATGGCACGAGCGATGAGGACGCAACCTTCTGGTGGCCCATTTCTTCAAAAAAATCTAGGAATGCCTGCCGCGCTTCCGCGCTGGTCATCGGTTTCATCATAAGTCCTTGTGAAGGGGCGTACATTTCACTGAAATTATAGTCTGCGACGGAGTTTTTTTGTAGGGGAGGCGTTCGTTGAGAGAATCTTGTGAAATTGGGAACAATAGCCCTAATCTAAGTGACGTATGTCGGTTTTTTACGGGTGAGGGCGGGGGTAGAATAATGTCTGTAAACACGGCGATCACGAGCGTTACATCGTTCGTGCGCCAGTTGAGTACTCCTGGGAGATTTCTGTGATTAACACCCCAAGCATCGTCCTGACCGAAACCGTTCGTCAGTTCTTGCTTAAGCCTTTGACCGCTACGCTGTCCGTGGTTGATCACGACGGCTTCCCGCACTCGATCCCGCTGTGGTTCGATGTGGATGGCGGCGACCTACTGCTCATCAGCCACCGCAACAACCAGACGGTTGAATTTGCGCAGAGCAAGGGCACGGTCATCATCGGCGCGAACAACTGCGAAGCGGAAGGTTATGTGTTTAAGGGCGAACTTGCTATCGAGCGCAAGCCGGATTACCAGACCCTCAAGCGGATCGCCAATCGTTATGAAGGCGACCGTCAGGTCAAGCTCGATGTGGCAGATTGGCTCTCCAACCCTGATTTAACGCTTATCCGTTTCTCTGTAGAAACGGCAGCACCTGTCGCTTAACGTACATCTCTCCTCCTCCTTAGTGAAAGCGCGAAGCCCTCAAAGCTTCGCGCTTTTACTTTCTCCAGGACTCTGGCGGTATAATTCCGCACCTAAAAGGATGAAGACAACATGTTGACGAACGAAGTACGCGAATATCTCAAAAAGCCCTTGATTGCCCGGCTGTCGGTGATCGATCCGGACGGCTATCCGCATTCTGTGCCGTTGTGGTTTGATCTGGACGGTGACGACATCATCATCATTAGCGACCGCAAGACCAAGAAGATCGCCTATATTGCCGCTAACCCGCACGCCTCACTCACGCTGGGCGGCGATTCGGTCGAAGGCGTGGGCTACAGCTTCAAAGGCCGCTGCACTAACGAAGAAGACCCTGACTATCGCTGGCTCAAGCAGATGACCTACCGCTACGAGGAAAACCCGCAGGCGGACAAAGACATCGAACTGTGGCGCACGACGCTCGACATGATCGTGATTCGCTTCAGGATCGACAAGGTCATGAAGGTCGCCTAGTACCCAACCACACGAATAGTTATTGCTACCCCTCACCCCCAACCCCTCTCCCACGCAAGCGGGGAGAGGGGAGAAAAGCTAAGTACCGCTGTGGCGAGGTACTAGTCGGTTTACAGTAGTCAGTTAACAGGTCGGGCTGTCTGGGTTGAGCGCCGTAAACTGGCTACTGTGAACTGCCTCCGTGTTATATACTTAGCACTAGTTCACTCTAACGTTCTAGGAAACAAAGATGACTTTGACACCCGCTAAATCGCTTGACGAGCAAGTTGACATTCTGATGTCAGGCGCGGAATATGGCGACCCGCAAACCAAAGAGGCCATGCGCCGCGAACTGCGCCAACGCTTAGTCGAGGCGGAAAAAGACGGCCGCCCCCTGCGCGTCTACTGCGGCTATGATCCGCGTACGGCGGATTTGCATCTCGGCCACACCATCACCATGCGCAAGCTGCGCCAGTTTCAGGAATTCGGCCACGATGTGACCTTCCTGATCGGCACGTTCACCAGTTTGATCGGCGACCCGTCCGACAAGGACAAGGTGCGCGATCAACTGACCCGCGAACAGGTCGAAGTGAACGCGCGCACCTATGCGGAGCAGGCGTTCAAGATTCTTGACCCCAGCTTGACGCGTATTCGCCGCAACGACGAATGGTTGTCCACGCTGGATTTTGCCGACATCATCCGTTTGGCGAGCAACTTCACCGTGCAGCAGTTCCTCGTGCGCGAAAACTTCGCCAAGCGCCTTGAAGCGGGCCAGCCGATCTACCTGCATGAGATGTTCTACGGGCTGATGCAGGGTTACGACGCGGTCGCGCAGGAAGCCGATGTGCAGATCGGCGGGCAGGATCAGTTGTTCAACATCCTCGTCGCCGGGCGCAAGCTGCAAGAGGGTATGGGACAGAAACCGCAGATCGCCATCATCATGGGCGAGAGCTTGCCGGGGACGGACGGCGAGATCAAGATGAGCAAAAGCCTCGGCAACCACATCCCGCTGCTGAGCACACCCGAAGACATGTTCGGCAAGGTGATGAGTGTGCCCGATAAAGCCATGCTCATCTTCCATAAGCTGGTCCTGGGGTGGGCGCCGGATCGCCTGCGCGAACTGGAGCAGGGGCTGACCAACGGCACGATCCACCCGAACGAGGCGAAGATGGGCTTGGCGCGCGAAATCGTGTCGATTTTCCACAGCCCGGCGGCGTCCGAAGGCGCGCAAAAGTGGTGGGACGAAGCGCATCGCGGGATGGGCAGCGGTATTCCGGAAGATATCCCCGAATCCGTCCTGACCGCGACCGAGAAGGTGATTGATATTCTGCGCCGGTTGGACATGGTCGCCAGTGGGGCGGAAGCCAAGCGCCTGATGGGGCAGAATGGCATTCGCCTCAACGAGCAACCCGTGACCGATATTGCGGCGGCCGTCACACCGGAAATGCTGCCCGCTGTTCTTCAAGTCGGCAAACGTAAGTTTGTGCGCTTGGTGCAGGGTTAACCTCACCCCCTAGCCCCCTCTCCGGGTGGAGAGGGGGAAGCTGAACCGCGTTGGTTTGTCCCTCTCCACCCGGAGAGGGACGGCTTGCGCAGTAATCAGGGTGAGGTCTACTGTGCCATTTCACCCTGCGGCAGGACGGCGTTGAGCATGTGGATGACGCCGTTGCTCGCCGGGATGTTGACCGCAATCACCTGCACCCCGTTGACATAAATGTTGTTGCCCTCGACCGTGACTGCCAGCGGAGTGCCCGCCAGTGATGTGATCGGCTCGCCGTTGAGCAGATCACGTGAGGTCAGCTTGCCCTCGACAATGTGGCTCTGCAAAACCTGATCGACCTGTTCGGCGGTCATGCCGCTCATATCGACTTCGTCCAGCGCGAAATTGGCGGGCGCGAAGATCGTGTATTCGGCATCTTCGGCGGTGAGCGTGTCCATGAGCGTGCTCGACGCTAACACCGTTTCCAGCCCTGTCAGGTTATCGTCCGCGCCCAGCGCATCCAGCAGATTGCCGGGTTCGGGCAGCAAACCGAGCTGAATCGCGACTTCCGAGCGGTCGGTCACATCGACGAACAATTCCGGCGCATCCGGCGTGCCGATCAACGCCATGAAGGTGTAGGCGTTCTCTGCCAGTTCCTGCTGCGCCGCCTCGGCCAGCGTGTTGGCGGGATCATCGTTGGCGCTCACCCGGAAATCGTA
>CALKIA010000435.1 GCA_937988705.1 uncultured Chloroflexota bacterium
CGATGTTGTGGATGCCGTAGCGATCCAGTGTGATGTCTTCTTCCAGTTCGCGCACTACACCATCAACGCGCACGCGGGCGAAACCGCCCTTACGCACATCCTCGAAAACCTTTTCGTGATTGCCCTTGCGGTTCTTGATCACCGGGGCAAGTACCTGAATACGCGTACCGTCCGCCATCACCTTGATCTCGTCGACGATCTGCTGGGCGCTCTGCGCGACGACTTCTTCGCCGCACACCGGGCAGTGCGGCACGCCGATGCGCGCGTACAGCAGACGCAAATAGTCGTAGATTTCCGTCACCGTGCCGACCGTCGAGCGCGGGTTATGACTCACACCCTTCTGGTCAATCGACACCGCTGGACTCAGCCCTTCGATCTGATCCACGTCGGGCTTTTCCATCTGTCCCAAAAACTGGCGGGCGTACGCGCTCAGACTCTCGACATAGCGCCGCTGCCCTTCCGCGAAGATGGTATCAAACGCTAAAGAGGACTTACCCGACCCCGACAAGCCCGTGATCACCACGAGCTGGTTACGCGGAATCTCGACGTCAATATTCTTGAGGTTGTGTTCTCGTGCGCCACGCACGACGATCTTGTCCTGCTGAGCCATCTACTTTGCCCCAGTGGAAAATGAGTACATTCGTTCTAGCAATTGTAGTCCTGTGGAAGGTGTGATGCAAACATCTATTCTACCCCTCAATGATTAGAGGGGCATTGGATGTGATGGGAAAATACCATACAATCCGTAGCAACCTTAGGCACTGAAATTATGCTATTTGCCTCGGATCCTTTTGAACTCTGCTAATCGTCCCTCAAAGTATGATCTTCTGTCATCATTGACAAGTATGACTAGTTCTTCCAAGATTTCTATCGCGTTATCGACCAATCCCCTGCCTTGAAACATATCAAACATATCTTCAAGTACAAATTGCCTAAATATTGGAGGCGCGTAGTTAAGTGCAAGTTCTAAGTAAAATTGAGCCTTTATCCATTCGCCCAACTTATTATATGCGCGACCTATAGTTTGATAGCCGAAGTAGTTGATTCTGCTCAAGTTCACAAGTTTCCCCCCAACTTCGATCGCTTTATGGGGTTGTTCTGAGCGAAGCAAGGCTATAGCAAGATCCTCATACGCACGTGAGTTACCCGGTTCCCGTCTAGTCCAAGCTTCAGCAAAAAATTCCATCCAGTCATATTCATCGAGCCGACGCGATTTCTCCGTCTCAACTTCGAGGGTTTTTGGATCCTGCGATAATGCGAGTTGAAATCGAGATGGGTCTCTCATCTGCAAAGGATGGACAGTATCAGTCGTTCGGTCAACAAATGGTTTTTCATTTGATCGAAAAGCTGTTGCAATTTTCTCGCATATTTCAACTACTTTGGCATTGCGTCTACTTTTAGGAATTGCATCAAGTGGAATCATGGGATCATTTGCGGCTTGGTATTCAGCAATACTGGAATACCTATAAAGGCTCGCACTCACGATTACTGGCAGAATTGTCAAGCCTTCCTCTTCTGAGGCCCTAAGTAATTCCGGAAGCTCTTCCCAAGCGATAAAGTCAGATGCTAAGAAACTGGGAGTGATTAACAGAACAGCTACTTTGGCCTTTTGTAGAGCATCTTTTATCTCATCACGCCATTTCATTCCAGGGGTAATCTGTTTGTCATTCCAAATTTTTATCTGGTTCTTGCGGATAAGAGGTTGAAGCACTTCGAGAAATACTTGTAACCATTTATCATCGCGGTGACTATAGCTGAAGAAAATCAGATCACGCATCGAACTCAACCTCGTCAGCAACAATATGTTAAGACCAGCATTTGACAGTATACAAGTAGTTTTAATTGTCTACGAGCGCGCAGTTATTGATAGATAGCAGATTACTACGTCTTACATATAAGCTGATTCTGCAAAGAGATGAAACAAAAAGGACGAGGCGTGCCTCGTCCCTACACATACTGTTCTGCTCTCCTCTTTTCGGAGAGGGGCTGGGGGTGAGGTTAGCTCGCGGGCGTCGGCGTCGCCTCGACCGGGGCGGCTTGCGCAGCCGGATCCGGCGTCTGCGGGATGGGCGTCGGCCACGGTGTATTGGTCGGCGTCAGGGCGATGATCGTCGCCGTCGCTTCGATATTCGGCATCTCCGTGCTGATCGTCACGTAGTTCATCCAGCGCGTAACCATGACCCATGTACGACCGGGGCGCATCATGATGGGCGTGTTGTCGCCAAATATGACTTCTAGCGCCGTGCCGGGTTCACGGTCGCGGCGGCGCCAGTAACCTTCCCAGTACTGACCGTCACGGAACACGAAGGCGCGTCCGGTATCCCACAAATTGATCTGCTGGGAGGCCGAGCGGCTCTCCGACTCAAAGAGGTCGGGGCGTTCTTCGTGCGGCACTTCAATCACGATCACGTTATCCGCCCACAACTGCTCACCGTCCGCCGCATCCATATGCGGCGCATTGTCGGTATAGCGCACATAGGTGTTGGAGTCTTCACGATACTGCCAGCGCGCATCCAGTTGCCCATAGTATTCCACATGGATGTCGTTGGCGGGTACGCCGTCGGGGCTGGGCGTTTCACTGAAAGCGAAACCGCGCGCGCGGTAGCCCGTGTTCACGCCGCGCCGGGTCGCCCGATCCCACAATACATTTGTATCAAGATACAACGTGTGCTCGAAAGGCAGATCACCATTGGGGAAACGGCAGAAGCCCGCTTCTTCGCAGTTGTCGCCAATCGACGGCGAAATAATTTGCAGTGACCAATCCTGATGCAGCAGCAGGTCTTGCACAGGCTGACTCGCGCCGGAATAGGCGAACAGCGCTTCGTACATCGGCACCAGTTCCATATCCATCAGGCGTCCGCTGCGCACCGGGCCAACGTGATCCGGTGTATTGTTACGGAAGATCGCAGCCAATCGCGTCACGCCGCCTTCGACTTCATACTCGTACACGACATCCGCCTGATTGATCCCGCTTTGCGGACGCACAATCGGCGGGTAATTGCTGATTTTCACAATCAGGTTGCGGCGATTCCGCGCTTCTTCATTGGGATACGGCAAACCCGTCAGCGGGCTCACACCTTCGGGGTACGAGATCGGCCCCACCGGCGTCGGTGTGGACGTAAACGTCGGCGTGAAGGTCGGCGTGTTCGACGGCGTGAACGTGGGCGTAAACGTCGGCGTGGGCGTCAGGGTAGGCGTATTCGTCAGTGTAAACGTCGGCGTGTTGGACGGGGTCTCAGTCAGCGTGGACGTTGCCGTCGGGCCTGACGGAGTATTCGTTGCGAAGGAGAAGGCGGTCGGCGACGGGGTATTCGTCCCCGGCAGCGGATCCTGCAACGCGTCGATGTCCTGCGGCGCAGACGCGCTCACGGAAAACGCCGCGACCACCAGCGCGATGACCGTGAACGCCATGACGAGCGAAAAACGTCTTGTCCGGTGCATACGATTCCTTACGATCCAGTGAACAAAAAGTGCCCGTTTGGGCAGCGGGGAGAAGTATACGCCGCCCGTTTGGGCTTGCACAGGGGATTTTGGTCAGCGTTGAGAAGGCGTAGGGCGGAACTTCGTTGGCTCCCCTCCCGGAATTCCGGGAGTCGCAGACCGGCGTTCAGAGTCAGCGTGCCCAATTCAGGCTATATTGATCCCGCACAGGCTGGACTATAATGGGGCATACACTCGTTTGTCAGCTTATTGGAATGGTCATGAATCCTAAACCTCGTCTGTTGATCGCCTACGCGCATCCCGATGATGAAAGTTTTGGGCT
>CALKIA010000436.1 GCA_937988705.1 uncultured Chloroflexota bacterium
GACGACATTGGCCAAGGAAGCCGAACTGAGCCAGCTCAAGAGCCGGATGATGGAACACATTGCCCATGAATTTCGCACCCCACTCACTATCATTCAGACCAGTGCCGAGTCGTTGGAAACCTATTTCGAGCGCTACACGGCGGAACAACGCGCGAGTAAATTCAAGAATATCTATCTGCAGGTTCGGCATCTGACCGGGATTATGGAACAAATTGGTCTGGTCATGACTGGGGACCTCATACCGGAGAGCATGCATTTTAATCCGGTTGATCTCAGTAGCCTGTGTTGTCAGACTGCCCAAGAACTGGAAAAGCAGTTTGGTCAGCCCGGTAAGTACCGCCTTGATTTAACTGAGCCGGTCACGCTGGGTGGCGATGCCGCCCTCTTGAAGCACGCGGTGTTCCATGTGCTGCAGAACGCGGCGCAATTCTCGGCACCGGCTCATCCGGTGGAGGTCAGTCTAGCGGTGCATAACCAAGGCATTGATTTACGGGTACAAGACACGGGCATCGGTATTGTGCCCGACGAACGGGGACGTATTTTTGAGGCATTTTTCCGGGGCAGCAATATCGGCGTAGTGAGTGGGCTGGGGTTGGGTCTGACGATTGCTAAAGCCGGCATCGAGCTGCATCAGGGAACGATAACGGTCGAGAGTCGTTTGGGGCCCGGCACCACCGTCCACATCTGGCTACCACTCAGACCAGCGTAGACGGGATTCGAACCTGTTCAAGTTAGAAAACAAAAAGCGACTTAATCGTAAGTCGCTTTTTCTTGGGTGTGGACCTGAGGGGATTCGAACCCCTTACCTCTACAGTGCGATTGTAGCGCTCTCCCAAATGAGCTACAGGCCCGTGATGTGCACGAACGAGGGGAATTGTAATGGTCTGGCGCGCGGGTGTCAAGGCGGAGTCTCACGCAAATGCGCAAAATTCGCTACAATGACGCGCTATGATCAACCACGTCCTGATGCTCAGTCTCGATACCGCGCTCGCTACCCAACCGCAAGGTGACTCCCGCGCGCGGCATCTCACCTATGCGGCGCGTATTGGCAAACTAACGGCTATCGTTTACACCCCGCCGCACGTCGGTGCGGCGTTTCCAGCCTCCGACCACCTGACCATTATTCCGACCAACAGTCGCCATCCGGTGCTGTTTCCGCTCGATGCGATCCGGTTGGCGCAGCAGGTGCTGCGCGGGGGTGACGTGAGCCTCATCACAGCGCAGGATCCGTTCGCGACGGGCTTCGTCGGCTGGTGGCTGCGACTGCGCTGGCGTGTGCCGCTGCTCGTGCAAAATCACAGCTACTTTTTCGGCAATCAGATATGGCTAAACGAACGACCGCTGCGTAACCGACTGCTCACGTTGATCGGGCGGGGGGTAGTCGCGCGCGCCGACTTTTACCGCACGGTCAATGAGAAAGAGAAGCAGAACTATCTCGCGGCGGGCGGTTCACCACGGCGAGTCGTGGCGCTGCCGCTGGGGACAGCGGCGGGCGCTTTTGCCGATCCGCCCGATGCCGATCAACTCGCTGCGCTGCGCGCCCGGCTTAGCTTGACCGCCGAAACGCCCGTCGTGTTGTGGGTGGGCTATCCGGTCGGCTTTAAGCGCGTGCCGATTCTGCTTAAAGTGTTCAAGAAAGTGCTCGCCCGTGTGCCCGACGCCCAACTCGTGTTGATCGGGGATATGCAGCGTTCCCCGGTCAATTTGCCGGCGCTGGTGCGCAGCGAAGGCCTCGACGCCAGCGTGATCATGGAAGGGCCGGTGCAGCACGATCAGCTGCCGCTGTACTATGCGCTGGGCAAAGTCTACGCGCACACCTCGTCGTATGAAGGCGTGCCGCGCGTGCTGTTCGAAGCCTCCGCCGCGGCCCTGCCCCTCGTGGCGATGGATGTGGTCGGCGTCAACGAGGTGATCGAGAACGGCGTGAATGGCTATCTCGCACCTGACATGGATATCGACGGCATGGCGGGACGCATCGTCACGCTGCTGCAAGATCCCCTGCCCGCACAGGCGATGGGCGAACGGGCGCGGCAAATCGCGTTTCGCCGCTACGATGCCGAACGCTACATTGATGCGTGGGTGGGCGTCTGGCGTGAAGCGATTCGGCTGGGACTGCGTAACCGGAGGCGTTGGCTGTGAATCTGCTGCTGTTCAACCTAGCGACGGATGCTGACGATCCAATTCTTGGCTTCACGACGGATTGGATCAACCGCCTCGCGCCGCATTACACGCATATTGATGTGATCACGATGCGAGCGGGGCGGCTGACAGTCGCCTCGAATGTGCGCGTGTACTCGGTGGGCAAGGAACGCGGCTTTGGCGACGCGCGCCGGGCACTGGAATTCTACCGCTTGCTGATCGGCTTGCTGCTGCACATTCGTTATGATGCTTGTTTCGCGCACATGATGCCGCTGTTCGCGCTCATGGCCGCGCCCCTACTGCGCGTGTTCGGTGTGCCGATCACGCTCTGGTATACGCATCGTCAGCGGCATCGTATCCTGGAATGGGCGACACGCGTCAGTCAGCGCGTGGTAACAGCCGCGCCGGACAGCTTCCCGATCCTCACGCCGAAACTGCGCGTGCTGGGGCATGGAATCGATACAGATTTTTTCAATCCGGAGTATCTGAACGGGAGTAACGAGCCACAGGAGCAGTTCCGCAAGGCGGTCCTTGACGCCGTCCTCAGTCCGCAGGACACAACGTGTTCCTATGTCGTCCATGTGGCCCGCCTCATGCCGATCAAGCAGCAGTCGACGCTGATTCGGGCGCTGCCGAGCGTGCCCACCGCTCACGCCGTGTTCGTCGGGGATGTGCCGCCGGAACAGGGTGCAGCGTATCGCGCTCAACTCGAAGCCCTAGCGCGTGACCTCGGCGTAGCGGAGCGCGTCACCTTCGCCGGAAATCAATCTGCGGGCGGCGTGCGGGCGTGGTATGCGCGGGCGGCGGCAGCGGTCAATTTGAGCCCGGTGGGGCTGTTCGACAAAGCCGCGCTCGAAGCGCTGGCCATGCGCGTGCCCACCCTCGTCACCAACCCATCGTTCGATCCGCTGCTCGGCGACGCGGCGTGGCGCATCAAGTCGCCGGACGATCACACCGCGCTGGCCGAGCGCCTCACCGCCGTGCTGGCGCTCGATCCGGCGGAACGCAACCGTCTGACAGCCGCAATTCGCGCGCGCACCGTCGCGGCGCACAGTCTGGATGGCCTCACTCGCCGACTTCTACAGGTGTTACACACAGGGGAAATTGCATGATCGACACCTTCCCGAAAACGCTGGTGATCATCCCCGCGCTGAACGAAGCGGACAGCATCGCCCACGTCATCGGCTTGATCCACCAGCATGCACCGTGGGCGGATATCGCCGTGATCAACGACGGCTCGACCGATGCGACGAGCGCCATTGCGCACGCGCACGGCGCGATCGTGCTCAACCTGCCCTACAACGTAGGGATCGGCGCGGCGGTACAGACGGGTTTTCTGTACGCGGCGCAGCACGGCTACGCGGTCGCCGTGCAGAACGACGGCGACGGTCAGCACGCGCCGCAGGAGATTCCGCTGCTGGTGTCGGATATGGTGGAGAGCGGCGCGGATCTCGTGATCGGGTCGCGCTACATCGAAGATCGTGGCTACATCACGCCGATGGCGCGCAAGGTCGGCATTGTGATCCTCGCGCGCATCATTTCGCTGCTCACGCGGCAGCCGTACACCGATCCCACCTCGGGCTTTCGCGCCTCCAGCCAGCGGACGATTCGCCTGTGCGCGCGCACCTATCCGCATGATTACCCCGAACCGGAAGCGGTCGTGCTGCTGCATCGGGCGGGGCTGCGCCTGCGCGAAATTCCCGTGACGATGAATCCGCGCTACGGTGGCAAGTCTTCAATTACGCCGTTCAAGTCCGGCCTGTATATGCTTAAAGTGATTCTGGCGATCCTGATCGGGCTGCTGCGACCGGCGCCGCCCATCGATTAGCTCGACTTGTGCCCGCCGCTCGAAAATGCGGTGACCAATCCTAAGCCGATATACACCGTGCCGCTGACGTACTTCTGCACGCGCAAAAAGTACGGGTTGCGTTTGAGCCACCCGCCCGCCGTGCCGGAGAGAATGGCATAAGTGCCATCGGTGAACAGCGCCATACCCGTGAACATGAGGCCGAGCAGCAAGAATTGCAGCGGAGCCGCGCCGCGCGCCGGATCGACAAACTGGGGCAGGAACGCGAAGAAGAACAGCGCAGTTTTGGGGTTGAGCACGGCGACGACCACGCCCTGACGGTAGATCGAGCCGA
>CALKIA010000437.1 GCA_937988705.1 uncultured Chloroflexota bacterium
TGCTGCGGCAGTTCTTCACGACGATCCCCCGCGAATTGGAGGACGCCGCGCGCATTGACGGCGCCAACACGCCGCAAATCATTGCGCAGATCATCGTCCCGCTCAGCAAACCGGCCATTGCCACAGTGATCATCTTCACCTTCTGGTGGACGTGGAACAGCTTTCTCGAACCGTTCATCTTTTTGTCTAGCCCGGACTTATTCCCGGTCTCGGTTGGGCTCAATTTCTTCAACGACCAGTACGGCACGATTTTCTATGATCGCCTAATCGCCGCTTCCGTCATGAGCATGGTGCCGATGATCGTGCTGTTCTTCTTCGCGCAGCGCTATTTTATCGAAGGGATTCAGCTTACCGGGCTGAAAGGTTAATCGATCAGCGTATCTGCGCAGCCATTTGAATAAGCGCAAATTCTTCCGTAGGGGCAAGGCATGCCTTGCTCCTACACAAGTGAAAAGGAGGTATTTTTGAAACGGTCTCTGATAACTCGTTAAAAATCCCCCTTAACTCCCAGCCGCGCCGTCTTCGTCCCTGTCTCATAGCAACCGGGAGAGGGACGATAGTGCGCGGGTTGTTGGCTGGGTCGGCGGTGCGGTCAGAAGGCGCTGGCGTTGGCAGCGGCTCCGACACTCTGTGCATTTTGCCTAACGTAGTTCTGCAATATCTCCCCTCAGAAAAGCGCGATCTCTCCGCCAATATGACATTCTTCGGGCATGGCGATTGATATCAATCCTGTTGACAAATTCCGCGAACGTGAGTATCTTTGAGATAGTTTGAATAAAAATTTGGATGTGAATAAAAATTCAAGCTAATCATTGGATTGATGTGTCGAAAGATCAAAGTATGAAGTTGTTGCCTTCGACCAGCAGGGGTGCGGTGTGCATCCTTGTCCTCTTAGCTGTGCTGCTCGGCGGGTGCACCCTCGCCACGATCCGTCCGCTTGATCCTGTTACGGGTAAGCCGATCATCGGCAATGAAGATCAGCTGTTCAACGCGGCCAACTACGTCTCAGAGATTTGGGATGACCAGCTGCTTCCGGCGCTGCATGAGCAGGCGCATGACATTATGGAAGTGCTCGATGCGCTGCGCACAAATGAAGCGGATGCTTCGGAAACGTATGGCCGTCACGAAGGTCGCCAACCGTACAGCTTCATGGTGACTGGAACTGGAACCATCACCGAAGTGAATCTCGAATCGCGGGCGGGTCTCGCGCCCGTCGACGCTGACGGTGATGGTACCGCCGAGTATGCACTGGCAATTGGCCCGGTTATCCGCGGGACGGCGCTGCGCGACTCGATGCCTTTCATTCTGTTCAACCAGTTCACGAACCAGATGGAATTTGCGTCCGTTTCCAACGAGATGCACGCGCATATCAGCAGTCAACTGCTCACGCCGCTCGGTGACCTGACCACGCTGAACGGCCAGAACATCACCTTCTACGGCGCGTTCACGCTGGCCGAACTCGATGAGATTATCATCACGCCCGCCGAACTGATGCTCAACGGATGATGACCATGACGACCGAGAATGTCATTTTCCATGCGGAAAAGGTCACCAAGGTGTACCCCGGCACCGTTGCCTTGCAAGAGGTAGATTTCAATATCTATCCGGGCAAAGTGAATGTGCTGATCGGCGAGAACGGTGCGGGTAAAAGCACGTTGATGAAGATTCTCGCCGGGGTCGAATACCCCACGAGCGGCACGCTGCTGCTCGATGGGAAACCGATTACCGTGCGGTCACCGCGTGACGCCGCGCGGCACGGGATCGGCATCATCTATCAGGAACTGAATCTGTACCCGAACCTGAGCGTTTCGGAAAACATCTTCATGGCGCATGAGCTCGTCACAGCCGTGGGAACGATCCGCGAAAGTGAACAACAGCGCATCACGCGCGAGTTACTGGAGCGTCTGGAACTTGATGTTGAGCCGAAGACGCTGGTCGGCGATCTCCGCATCGGCCAACAGCAGATCATCGAGATCGCTAAGGCGCTGGCGCAGAACGTCCGCATCCTCATCATGGACGAGCCGACCTCGGCGCTCAGCAATACCGAAGTTGAAGTGTTGTTTCGCATCATCCGCGAACTTAAGGCGCAGAACGTCTCTATCGTCTACATCTCGCACAAGTTGGACGAGCTGCTGCAAATTGGCGACTACTTTACCGTGCTGCGCGATGGTCTGCTGGTGGCGGAAGCCCCCGCCAGTGCTGTGTCGCTGAACTGGATTGTCGAAAAGATGGTCGGGCGGCGTCCCGAAGCCTTATTCCACCGCAGCGAACACGCGGCCACCAGAGATCTGCTGCGCGTGGATAATTTGTCGCTGCCGCGGTCCGGCGGTGGCCTCATCGTCGATCACGTCAGCTTTTCGGTGCGCAGCGGTGAAATCCTCGGCATTTACGGGTTGATGGGCGCGGGACGCACCGAGCTCCTCGAAAGCCTGATCGGGCTGCATCCCGAAGCCAGCGGTTCAATCTGGTTGGATGGCACGGCGCTCACCAACCGCGACGACATTCGGACGCGCATCCGCAAAGGGCTGGCGCTCATTCCCGAAGATCGGCAGTTACGCGGGCTGGTGCAAAAGCAGTCGGTTGCGCACAACATCACGCTGGCCAGTCTGTCCCGCTTTCTCAATCGCTTCTATCTGTCGTCCGGCAAAGAGCGGTCAGGGGTGGATCAGGAAGTCGGTGAACTGCGCATCAAGGTGTCCGATGTGGCCAACCTCGTCACCTCGTTGAGCGGCGGCAACCAGCAGAAAGTCGTCGTCGGCAAAAGCCTGCTGACCGAGCCGAAAGTGCTCATGATGGATGAGCCGACGCGCGGCATTGATGTCGCGGCGAAGGGCGAAATCTTCGAAATCATGAACCAGCTTGCGCTCAAAGGGTTGGCGGTGGTGTTCGTTACCTCCGAATTGAAAGAAGTCCTCGCCATGGCGGATCGCGTTCTCGTGATGGCCAAAGGCTGCATTACCGCCGAATTCAATCGATCTGAATTATCACAAGAGGCGATTGTCGCCGCGTCCGTTCGCACCTTAGAAGAGGTATCGGCATGAGCCAAGCAAAATCGATGACGGTGCGCAGCACCGCCAAAAAACCGGATATTCGCCGCGACCCGCGCATGCTGTTCCTGCAGCTGCGCACGCTGATCGCCCTGTTCATCCTCGTGGTGATCTTCTCGTTCACCGCGCCTTCGTTCCTGACGACCGGGAATCTGATCATCCTCGTCAAGCAGTTGGCCATCAACGCGATCCTCGGCATTGGCATGACGTTCGTCATCCTGACGGGCGGCATCGATCTGTCCGTCGGGTCAATCGTCGGCATTTGCGGCATGATCGCGGGTGGCCTGATCAATGAAGGGTTGATCCTGCCGATCTTCGGCGTGTCGATCTTCTTCAACATTCCCATCGTCATCCTGCTCACGCTGCTGGTTGGGATGCTCATCGGGATGCTCAACGGCATCGTGATCACACGTTTTAACGTCACGCCCTTCATCGCCACGCTCGGTATGCTGTATTTAGCGCGTGGTGGGGCGCTCCTGCGCTCGAACGGCGCGACTTTCCCGAATCTCGTCGGTCTGGAGGCGCTCGGCAATACCGGCTTTCCGCTGATCGGCACGGGCACGATCCTGAATTTGCCCTATCCCATCTGGCTGATGATCGTATTCGCCATCATCGCGACCTTTGTCGCGCTCAAAACGCCGTTCGGGCGGCAGGTGTACGCCGTCGGCGGCAACGAACGCGCGGCGGAACTTTCCGGCGTGCGCGTGAACCGCGTCAAGGTGTACGTCTATATGATCTCCGGCTTCTGCGCGGCAGTAGTCGGCCTCATCCTCACCTCGCAGCTCGTGGCGGCGCACCCCGCGACGGGCACAAACTACGAATTGAATGCCATCGCGGTCGTCGTACTCGGCGGAACCTCGCTGAACGGCGGACGCGGCACCATCTTCGGCACGATTGTCGGCGCCTTCGTGATCGGCGTGCTCAATAACGGCATGGTCTTGATCGGGTTGTCCGAATTCGTGCAGGTCGCCATCACCGGCTTTGTGATCATCCTCGCCGTCGTGATCGACCAATTCCAGCAGCGGCTGCAGCGTCAGCTTGTGCTTCAACAAGCGACTTCGCAGGTGGTCGAGCAAGCGCAAGTGAAGGGAGGAGCTGCGGATTAGGGTTCTTTTCCGGTAGGTCAAGCTTGCAAGCTTCAATATGGATGTGTGTGAAATCTCTTTGGAGGAAAAATGTTTCACAAGCTCAATCTAGGACGAATTCTCTTTGCGTTGGCAGCGATTCTGCTGCTCAGTGTTTCGGCAGTGGCGGCGCAGGACGTGCCGCAGGGCAACGGCGAACTGATCGTGATCATCACGCCGTCGCATGACAACCCGTTCTTTGCGTCGGAAGCGAATGCGGCGGAAGCCCGCGCGCAGGCGCTCGGTTACGAGACGCTGGTGCTGGTGCATGACGACGACGCGGCGCTGCAAGATCAACACTTCGATACGGCGATTGCGCGGGGCGCAGCGGCCATCATCCTGGACAACGCCGGCGCGGATGCGTCGATTGCGGCGGTGCAGAAGGCCAAGGACGCGGGCATCCCGACGTTCCTGATCGACCGTGAAATCAACGTGACAGGTGTGGCGGCAGCACAGATCGTCTCTGACAACTATCAGGGCGCGACGCTGGGCGCAGAAGAATTTGTGCGCTTGATGGGTGAAACTGGCGAATACGTGGAACTGCTGGGTCGCGAAACCGACACCAACGCCCACATCCGGTCGCAGGGTTACAACGACATCATCGGGCAGTACCCGGATATGGTCAAGGTCGCGGTGCAGTCGGCGAACTGGTCGCAGACCGAAGCCTTCGACGTGATGCAGACCATCATTCAGGCGAACCCGAACATCAAGGGCGTCATCAGCGGTAACGATACGATGGCGTTGGGCGCGTCGGCGGCCTTGCAGGCGGCGGGCATGACCGATGTGATCGTGGTCGGCTTCGACGGCAGCCCGGACGTGATGGAAGCCATCCGCCAGGGGACAATTCAGGCGACGGTGCTCCAGCCCGCCGCTTACATCTCCGAACTCGCGGTGGAACAGGCCAGCATCTACATTCAGACTGGTGTCGCCCCGGATCAGGAAAAGCAGTCGGTTCCGTGCGAACTGATCGTCCCTGAAAACGTGGATGAATACGGCATTTTCGCCCGTCTGCCCGAAGCGACCGAAGCTCCCGTGACCTCTGATATTCCGCAGGGCAACGGCGAACTGATCGTGATCATCACGCCATCGCACGACAACCCGTTCTTTGCGTCGGAAGCGACGGCGGCGGAAGCCCGCGCGCAGGCGCTCGGTTACGAGACGCTGGTACTGGTGCATGACGACGACGCGGCGCTGCAAGATCAACACTTCGATACGGCGATTGCGCGGGGCGCAGCGGCCATCATCCTGGACAACGCCGGCGCGGATGCGTCGATTGCGGCGGTGCAGAAGGCCAAGGACGCGGGCATCCCGACGTTCCTGATCGACCGTGAAATCAACGTGACAGGTGTGGCGGCAGCACAGATCGTCTCTGACAACTATCAGGGCGCGACGCTGGGCGCAGAAGAATTTGTGCGCTTGATGGGTGAAACTGGCGAATACGTGGAACTGCTGGGTCGCGAAACCGACACCAACGCCCACATCCGGTCGCAGGGTTACAACGACATCATCGGGCAGTACCCGGATATGGTCAAGGTCGCGGTGCAGTCGGCGAACTGGTCGCAGACCGAAGCCTTCGACGTGATGCAGACCATCATTCAGGCGAACCCGAACATCAAGGGCGTCATCAGCGGTAACGATACGATGGCGTTGGGCGCGTCGGCGGCCTTGCAGGCGGCGGGCATGACCGATGTGATCGTGGTCGGCTTCGACGGCAGCCCGGACGTGATGGAAGCCATCCGCCAGGGGACAATTCAGGCGACGGTGCTCCAGCCCGCCGCTTACATCTCCGAACTCGCGGTGGAACAGGCCAGCATCTACATTCAGACTGGTGTCGCCCCGGATCAGGAAAAGCAGTCGGTTCCGTGCGAACTGATCGTCCCTGAAAACGTGGATGAATACGGGATCTTCGCTCGTCTGAGCTAAGTCTGGTTCTCAGCATTGGCGGGGACTCACCGAGTCCCCGCCAGTGTGCCCGGTTTCCACCCGCTCACGCGATCCAAAAAATACGTATAGATTTATTGAATAACTTGCCCCGTCATTTTGGAGTGCGCGGTTTTAGCGGTGGAGAACGATGATGGACGAACGGGAACTTAAACAAAAATCGATCCAGTACCGGCGAACGGTGCTGGAAATCATCAAGCACGCGAATGCTGGACATACCGGCGGTAGTCTCTCGTGTGTCGACATTTTGAACGTGCTCTACAACCATGTGCTGAACGTCACGCCTGCCAACTTCCACGATCCTGATCATGACCGCTATGTGCAGAGCAAGGGCCATTCGGTTGAAGCCCTGTACACTGTGCTGGCGGACAAGGGTTTTTACCCCCGCAGCGAACTCGACACGCTTGAACGTTACGGGTCGCACTTTATCGGCCACCCGACGCGCAAAATCCCCGGCGTCGAACAGAACACCGGCGCGTTGGGGCATGGGCTGTCGGTCGCGGTCGGCATGGCCATCGCCGCCAAGAAAGATCGGCGGGCGTTCCGCGTGTTTACGCTGCTCGGCGATGGGGAACTGGCCGAAGGCTCCAGCTGGGAAGCGTTGATGACCGCCGCGCACTACCAGCTCGACAACCTGACGATCATCGTCGACCGTAACGAGTATCAGATCACCGGGCGCACCGAAGATGTGAACGGACTGGAACCGCTGGCCGCCAAGTTCAGCGCTTTTGGCTGCGCCGTGACAGAATGCGACGGCAACGATATCAACGCGCTGGTAGGTGTGTTTGATAGCCTGCCGTTTGTTGCGGGCCAGCCAAACCTGATCCTCGCGCACACAGTGAAAGGGAAAGGCATCAGCTTTATGGAAGCTGGTTCAAAATGGCATCATCGCGTGCCGACGGACAGTGAATTTGCGGCGGCACTTGCCGAACTAGCGCAAGCGGAGGTGAACGCCTGATGGAGATGGGCAAAGCGAACCTAGATGAATTTGCCGAGACGCTGCTTGCCCTTGCGCAGGCGGATCGCCATATCCTCGCGGTGACGAGCGACTCGCGCGGTTCGGGCAAGCTGACCGCCTTCGGCGAAGCCCTGCCCGATCAGATTGTCGAAGTGGGCATCGCCGAACAGAATCTCATCGGCATTGCGGCGGGTTTGGCCTCAGCAGGGAAGAAAGTGTTCGCCGTGTCGCCCGCTTGTTTCCTGACCGCCCGTTCGCTGGAACAGATCAAGAACGATGTGGCGTATTCGGATCAGCGCGTGAAAGTGATCGGCATCAGCGCGGGTGTCAGCTATGGTGCGCTCGGTTCGACCCACCATTCGCTGCACGACTATGCTGTGCTGCGCGCGATCAATAACATCGACATCGTTGCGCCCGCCGACAACTTCGAGACGCGGGAAGTTATCCGCGCGGCGCTCAATCACCCGCGCCCGCTCTATATCCGCTTTGGTAAGCGCGCCATGCCGCATCTGCATCCCCCCGGCACGACCTTTGAGATTGGCAAGGCGATTACGCTGAAGACCGGGACAGATGTGACCTTCATCGCCATTGGCGAACCTGTCGCTCAGGCGGTGCTGGCGGCTGAGAAACTCGCGGCCGAGGGCATTTCCGCGGGCGTGATCAGCCTGCACACGCTTAAGCCGTTTGATGCGGACGCGCTGCTGCATGCGGCGGCGACCTCCCGCGCCATCATCACCGTCGAGGAGCACAGCGTCTACGGTGGCCTCGGCGAACGGTGCGCGTCGATCCTCTTGGAGAAACGCATCATGCTGCCCTTCAAGATCGTCGGTTTCCCGGATGAGTACACCGTCACAGGCAGCCAGATGGAAATTTTCGCCCATTATGGCCTTGCGCCGGAGGGCTTAGCTGCCACCGCGCGGACGCTGCTGCACGCGGAGGTGACCGGATGAGCCTGATTCTCGCCCTTGATCAAAGTACTTCGGCGACGAAAGCCCTGTTGTTCGACGCCACAGGCGCACTGCTGGATCGCGCGTCGTTGGAGCATACCCAGCACTACCCCAAACCGGGGTGGGTGGAACATGATGCTGAAGAAATTTACCAGAACACCGTTGAGGCGGTGCGCACGCTGCTGGCACAGCATCCCGAAGCCCAGTCACAGCTCCTGTATCTGAGCATTACCAACCAGCGCGAAACCTTTGTCGTGTTTGAACGGGGCACAGGGAAACCCCTGTACAACGCCATCGTGTGGCAGTGCCGCCGCGGTGAGCCAATCTGCGAACGGTTGGCGGTGCATAATCCCGCCGTGCGCAAGATCACCGGACTGCGCATCGACACCTATTTCCCGGCCTCCAAAATGATGTGGCTGCTGGAAAATGAGCCGGAGATCAAGCGTAAGCTGGAGGACGGCGAGGCGCTGCTCGGCACGATTGACACCTATTTGATCTATCGCCTGACGGGCGGCGCGGTCTTCGCCACCGACCAGACGAACGCCAGCCGCACGCTGCTGTTCGACATCAACTCGCTGGCGTGGAACGATCAGATGTGTAGACTGTTCGGCGTGCCGCGCGCGGCGCTGGCCGAAGTGCGCGATAGCAACGCCATCTTCGGTGAAACAACGGTCGACGGGGTACTGTCCAGCGCTATCCCGATTTGCGGCGTGATGGGTGATTCGCAGGCGGCGCTGTTCGCGGAACACTGTTTTAAACCGGGTATGGCGAAGGTCACCTTTGGCACCGGTTCGTCCGTGCTGCTCAACATCGGCGACCAACCGCACATGTCGGGCACGGTCGGCGTCACCGCCGTCGCGTGGCGCGTGCAAGGCCAGACCACCTATGCTTTTGAGGGATTGATCAATTTCACGGGCGGGACCATCGCGTGGCTGCGCGATCAACTGCAACTGATCACTGATCCGCGCGAAACAGAGGCGTTGGCCGAATCGGTGTCGGATAACGGCGGCGTCTACCTCGTGCCCGCGTTCGTCGGCTTGAGCGCTCCGTACTGGAAGCCGAATGCCAAAGCGGCCATCGTCGGGCTGACGCCGGCCGCCACACGCGCGCATGTCGTTCGCGCCGCGCTGGAATCGATCGCTTATCAGGTGAAAGATGTGCTCGATCTGATGGGGCTGGAAGCGGGCGTCACGATGCAGCAGGTGCATGGTGACGGTGGCATGGTGAGTAACCACTTCCTGATGCAGTTCGTCGCCGATATCACGCGCTTGCAAGTGCGCGCGGCGGCGCTGCCGGAATTATCGCCCTTAGGGGCAGCGCTGGCCGGGATGCTCGGCATGGGGCTGGCGCACTCGCTGGCGGATCTCGATGCGCTCCCGCACGATTTCAAAGACTATGTGCCGACGGGCAATGCGGCTCAGTTTGCAGCCACTTACGCTGGGTGGCAAGCAGCAGTACTTCAGGTTCTCGTTTAAACGAATAGAAAGAAGGCTACTTCGATGAGCAAACAGATGACTTTAGGTGTGATTGTCGGCAACCGCGATTTCTTCCCTGATGTGCTGATCAGCGAAGGGCGGCGCGACATCCTTGAGGTGCTGGCGGAACTGAATATCGACGCCGTAATTCTAGACGAAGATGCCACCAAGCTGGGCGCGGTCGAAACGTGGGATCACGCCAAGAAATGCGGTGAATTGTTCCGGCAAAACGCGGATCGGATTGACGGTATTCTCGTCTCGCTGCCGAACTTCGGCGACGAACGCGGGGTCGCGGATGCGATCAAGCTGTCCCGCCTCGACGTGCCGATACTCGTCCAGGCGTATCCCGACAACCTCGATCAGTTCAACGTTGAGCGGCGGCGCGATGCCTTCTGCGGCAAGATCTCGGTCTGCAACAACCTGTATCAGTACGGGTACAATTTCACCGTCACCGACCAGCACACTGTGCATCCCAAAACCGAGTCGTTCAAGCGTGATCTGCGCAAGTTCCTCGGCGTGTGCCGCGTGGTCAAGGGGATTCGCAATGCACGCTTTGGTGCAATTGGCGCGCGGCCGAACGCCTTCAACACCACCCGCTACAGCGAAAAGTTGCTGCAAGCCTTTGGCATGACCGTTAGCACGCTCGATCTCTCGGAAGTTTTCGGCCGCGCCAATAAGCTCGCTGATGGCGATGGCCGCGTGACCGAACGGCTGGAACGCATTGGCGCGTATGTGCGTACCGGCAAAATCCCCGCGCCCGCCATCGTCAAGCAGGCCAAGCTCGGTGTTGTGATCGACGAATGGATGGCCGCCAACGATCTCGACGCGACCGCGATTCAGTGCTGGACGTCGCTCCAGCAGAACTACGGTGTCAACGTATGCACGCTCATGAGCATGATGAGCCAATCGCTGATGCCGAGCGCGTGCGAAGTTGATATCACGGGCGTGGCGTCGATGTACGCGCTTCAGCTCGCGTCGGACACGCCGAGCGCGTTGGTCGACTGGAATAACAATTACGGCGACGATCCGAATAAGTGTGTGCTCTTCCACTGTGGCAACTGGGCGGAAGTTTTCCTCGGCGACACGATGGAAATGGGCAACGCGCCGATCCTCGGCACGTCAGTGGGCGTCGAAAACACCTACGGCACGGTCAATGGACGCACGCCGGCCGGCCCCTTCAGCTATGCGCGTATCACCACCGATGACCGGAACGGCGTGATCAAAACCTATGTGGGTGATGGCGACTTCGTCAATGACCCGCTGGAAACGTTTGGCAGCCGCGCGGTCGTCGCTGTCCCCGGCCTGCAAAAGCTGATGAAGCATGTGTGCAAGAACGGCTTCGAACATCACGCCGCGATGAATGCATCGTACTCCGCGGAGACGCTCGTAGAAGCCTTCACGACCTATTTTGGTTGGGAAACGTATCACCATTTAGGATAAAATTTAACTTACTATCTCGCCACAGCGGTATTTAGCGTTTCTCCCCTCTCCCCGCTTGCGTGGGAGAGGGGTTGGGGGTGAGGGGTAGCCATAACTATTCGTGTGGTTGGGTACTACGCATCATGATCGAGATCAACACGGTGTCAGCAGAGTCCTTATGACCAGTCGCCAGGAACTTCGTCTCGTTGCCAAAGTTGCCCGCATGTACTATGAGCAGGATTTGGGGCAGTCGGATATCGCCCAACGCCTTGATCTATCGCAGGCGACCGTGTCGCGACTGCTCAAGCGAGCGCTGGAACAACGCATCGTGCAAATCTCGGTCAATCTGCCGTCCGGCTTCAATGCCGAACTTGAAGACGCGCTGCAAGCCGCGTACGACCTCAAAGAAGTGATTGTGATCGACGCGGCGGACGACGACGAGCAGCTGCAGCGCGCCTTAGGCACGGCGGCGGCTTTTTACGTGCAGAACACGATCAAGGCGCATGAAGTGATCGGGCTGTCCTCGTGGAGCGCGACCCTGCTGGCGATGGTCGATGCCATGCGGCCGTTTCCCCGCTCGCAGGATGTGCAGATCGTGCAAATCCTCGGCGGTATCGGCAACCCGAATGCACGTGTTCATGCCAATCGTCTAACGGAACGCTTCACGCAGTTGGTGCATGGGCGTTCCGTATTTCTACCCGCCCCCGGTGTTGTTGGCTCAGAGGAGATGGCACAGGTCATCTTGGAAGACATGTTCGTGCGCGAGGCACTGGCGCTGTTCGAACATGTCACGCTGGCGCTGGTGGGCATCGGCACGGTTGAACCGTCCAAACTCCTCGCCAGCAGCGGCAACCGCTTCTCCGCTGAAGAGCTTAATCACCTGCGCGAACTCGGCGCGGTTGGTGATATCTGCATGCGCTTCTTTGATATTCACGGCGTCCCGGTGCTCAACCCGCTGAATAACCGCGTAATCGGCATGACGCTGGAACAATTGCGCCATGTCAAGCGCTCGGTCGGCATCGCGGGCGGGCTGCGCAAATACAGCGCGATTCGTGGTGCGCTGCTCGGCAAACGCATTAACGTGCTCATCACCGACCGCCTCGTCGCCGAGCAGTTGATCGCCGATAAAGATACGCCCCCGGGTTGATCTTCTGCCCGTTTCACCTGCAAACCGTGCTCGTCCGGACAAGACCGAGTGTGTTCGGATTTGATCGGCTGCCACCTACTCCACTGTCCTCGGGGCAGGGTGACCTCTTCACATCTTTTTCACAATTTCATGATGTGTTTGTGGACTGTAATGTGCGAAGATGAATCGAAGCCTATCATTTTATGAAATGCGTAATAAAGCATGTGTTGCGCCATTTCAGGAGAATAACTATGCAGCGCGCCGTCATACCAGCCATCGCTTTGATGAACCGGCTCAAATATTTGCAGAAATTTATGCTCATCAGCATTCTGTTTGCTGTCCCGCTGATCATTGTCATGAGCCAGTACCTCACCAATGTCGCCAACGATATCAACTTCAGCGCGAAAGAGCAGTTGGGCCTCGACTACAACGCTCCGCTGGTTGATTTGCTGGAGCTGGTGCAGCGCCACGACGCACTGCTGAATGCCTCTTTGAATGGGATCACGACTTTCGATGCGGACATTGCGACGCTGCAGCAGGCTATCGAGAACCAGATCGCCGTGGTCGATGTTGTTGATGTGGAACTTGGCGGCACGCTCGAAGTAACGGACGACTGGGTGGCTTTCAAAGCCGCGTGGGCTGATCTGGAAGCTGGATTGCCCACGTTGACGGCCGCCGACAATACAGATCAGCATATCTGGCTGGCCAGTCAGCTGCTGGCTTTGATTACGCAGGTTGGTAACAACTCCAACCTTATCCTCGACCCGGATATCGACAGCTATTACCTGATGAACAGCGTCATCACCACGCTCCCCCAGACGATGAACTATTTCAGTCAGCTCCGGAGCTA
>CALKIA010000438.1 GCA_937988705.1 uncultured Chloroflexota bacterium
TTGCACCGTCCCGATCAGCAGTTGGACGACGCTGCCGAGCATCTTGATCAGGCTGACACCGTGCAGCGGGCCAGCCCGCACTTCATCGTAGTGTTCGAAAGACAGCGTCGCCTCATCGAGCAGCGGACGTTCAAAACCGCCGACACTGCCGACAAAGGTCAATTTAGCGTTCGGCTGCCGGATAGACAGGGCTTCGGCGGCGGCGATTGCCGGATACACGTGTCCCCCCGTCCCCCCGGCTGCGATCATCACGCGCACCAGAATTTGCCTTTCCTTTGGCCAGACTCATACGGGCTTCCGGCGAATGCTGGAGCGCGCTCACTCGCGCGACGCTCAACACCAACGCCGTCCCCGCCAGCACCGTCACCAGCGACGAACCACCAAAGCTGATGAACGGGAGCGCCACGCCTGTTGATGGTACGAGATTGAGCATAACCGCGATGTTCAACAGGGCTTTTGTGATTATCCACAGCGTGACGCCGGATGCAAGCAGCGCCCCAAACGGATCGGTGGCACGCCGCGCGATTTGCAGACCGCGAATGACGAGCACAACGAACAACAAAATCACGAACCCTGCGCCGAGCACGCCCAATTCTTCGCCGATCACCGCGAAGATGCTGTCGGTATGCGGTGCGGGCAGCGCTCCGAACTTCTGTAAGCTTTGGCCCAAACCGCGCCCCGTCCACCCGCCGTTCATGAAGGCGATGATCGCCTGCTGCGCATGGTAGTTCGTCTGCGTGAGGTCGGTCAAGCCCAGCACATACGAGCCGACGCGGTCTTGCGCGTAGCTCAGGCGCTGGCTCACCACCCACCCGGAAACGCCCATCAGCGCCAGCACCGAACCGAGATGCATGACGTTCGCGCCTGCCAGAAAGAACATTAACCCGGCGGTGATGAAGATCGTCGCCGCCGTTGACAGGTCAGGCTGGAGCAAAACCAGCACGCCGATAATGCCGAGCAGCAGCGAGAACGGCAGCAGCCCGCCGAAGATGCTGCGCACCTGCGGAATTTTCTTGGAACTCAGCCACGCCGCGAGGTAGATCGTCACCGTGAGTTCGGCCACTTCACCCGGCTGATACGACCCATTCAGAAACGAGCGCTGCGCCCCGAACACGCCATCACCAAACAAAAGCACGGCGATCAGCGTGGCGACGGTGATCAGTAGAATCGGAATCGCCAACCGTTTCCAAATGCGATAATCAATGATCGCCAGCGGCACAAACACGATCAATCCGATAATCAGGTTACGCACATGTTGCATGAAGATTAAGGTATCGCTGCCGAAATCCTGATAGCTCCAGTCAAACGTCGTGCTGTAGATCATCAGGCAGCCAATCGCCACCAGCAGCACCAGTACCACCAGAATCGGCGCATCGATCGTGGAGAAAAACGTCCAGCGGCGGTCAGGACGGTTATCTTGCATCATCAGCCCTTCAAACCAAGCTCACAGTTCACAGTCTACAGTTTACAGTAAAGACCACGATCCCGCCCTCGATGATTCGGACGGGGTCGGCTGTTTACAACCCATTCACCAGCGTGCGGAAATGCTCGCCGCGTTCGGCAAAATCGACGTAGGCATCGTAGCTCGTGCCGCCCGGTGAGAGCAGCACGACATCGCCCGCCTGCGCGACTTTTGCCGCCTCGGCGACCGCAACTTCGAGCGTCGGACACACCGTCACCAGATCTGTACGCCCGGTCAGCCCCTTGACCGCCTTGATCACCTTTTCTGCCGCCGATTTCTCTTTCGACGTATCCCCAAACGCGATGATCCGCCGGGATTTGTTCAGCGCCAGCGCGATCAACTGCTCCCACGGCAAATCCTTGTCTTTGCCGCCGAGCAGCAGCACCAGTGGTTCGTCAAACGACTTGAGCGCGGCGACCACGCGCTCCGGCGCGGTAGCGATGCTGTCGTTGATGTAGGTCACGCCGTCTTTGACGCGGACGATCTCCAAACGGTGCGCCACACCGCGAAACTCGCGGATGACCTCGGCCATGACTTCCGGTTTGACGCCCGCCACGCCGGTGATCGCGCAGGCCGCCAGCACATTGAGCACGTTGTGATCGCCGCGCAGTTGAATGTCCTTGCGTTCGCAAATCACGTGCGGTGAGCCGTCATAGCTGGCGTCGCCGACGAGCAGCAGCCGTTCACCCGCCAGAAACGCGCCATCCGTCACCATGTCGCGCCCGCTGAACCACGCCACACGCCCAGCAAACACGCCGCTTTCGCCGATCATGCGGGTGTTCGCGTCGTCCCAACCGAGAACGGCGCTGTCACTGCCACCCTGCCAGCGCAGCAGATTCGACTTAGCAACGATGTACTCTTCCATCGTGCCATGTCGATCCAGATGATTCGGCGTGATATTCGTGATTGCGGCGATCGGCGGGCTGACGCTCATCAGTTCCAGCTGGAAGCTCGACAGCTCCATCACCACCCGATCCGTCGGCTGGATGATCGGCAGCACATGCAGCAGCACATCGCCGATGTTCCCACCCACCCACGTCTTGTATCCCGCTCGTTTGAGGATTTCCCCGATGAGCGTGGTGGTCGTCGTCTTGCCCGCGCTTCCCGTAATGCCGATCACGGGCGCGGGACAGCGTTCCAGAAACAACTGCGCGTCATTCGTCAGCGGTACACCATAGCGCCGCGCCACCTGCACAATCGGCAGATCATTGGGCACACCCCCAGACAGGCACAACAGATCCGCGCCTTCCAGCAGCGTTTCCGGGTGGCCGCCCAGCACAAATTCCACCGCTGGGTAATCGGACGGATTCAAGTCCAATTGTTCCACCGACTTAGAATCGCTCACCACGACGCGCGCGCCCACGGTGGGCAACCAGCGCGCTAACGCTCTACCTTGCCGGGCAAAGCCCAACACCACCACGCATTTGCCATTTAATGGATCGTACATAGATACCCTCACTGAATACAGAGAGTCTATCCGTCTGGGCGTTTCTGACAACCCCCATACCCAAATTGCACAGACCCAAAACGCCCCCGCCTTCGCAAATCCTTGAGCGGCAAAAACGTATTGCGGACTTGATTGGTCTGCACACAAAGGTTTTCCGGCCTCGCCCTAACGCAGGTCTGCGTAGGGGCAAGGCCTGCCTTGTCCGCTGTAAACGGACAACTCAGACGCTATCCCATTGGCACCAAGATCTGCTATTTTCTGCCGCGATGGGCAAATTTGCTCCCCATCGTCGGAGGCTCCGCCTAATGGGAGAAAGCCTGCTGAAGCAGGCTGATACAGTCCTCTTCAGGGGGCTTTTTACCTTTTGCCGGGTGCTTTAGCGCCCGGCTGTGGTCGTTGACTTGGTGTCTATGGGACAACCCAGACGCTATCCCAACCTAATCAAAGCCCCTCTCCGCTCGGAGAGGGGCTAGGGCTGAGGCGGCGATAACGATTCAACTGTTCTCAGGGGGAATTAGCGCTTGTATTGCTCGGCAATACTCAACGTGGCGGCGATAACGTCCTCCACATCGCGATCACTCATTTTGGAATAAATCGGGAGGGAGAGCACTCGTTGGCCCTCAGCGCTCGCATACGGGAAGTCCTGCGGTTGGTAGCCGTAGGTTTCGCGATAATACGGGTGCAGGTGGAGCGGAATCCAGTGGACGCTCGCCCCGATGTTGTGATCCTTCAGCTTTTGCATGAACTGATCACGGTTGATGGCGAGCTGTTCCGGGCACAACTTGAGGATGTACAGGTGGTGCGAATGGGTGCTACCGTCGAGCAGCGTCGTCAGATCAAAGGCCGGGTGGTGGGCGAAAACCTGCTGATAACGCTCCGCAATGGCCTGTCGGCGTGCGTGCATCGCTTCCAGTTTCTCCAACTGCACCAGCCCAATCGCCGACGCGATATCCGTCAGGTTGTACTTGAAGCCGGGAGCGACGATTTCATAATGCCAGTTGCCCTCTTTGTGATGCCGCTTCCACGCATCCTTGCTGATGCCGTGCAAACGCATCACACGGCAGCGATCCGCCCACGTCTCATTGTTGGTCGTGATCATGCCGCCTTCACCGGTCGCCAACGTCTTGGTGGCATAGAAACTGAACGCGGTCAGGTCGGAAATACTCCCGATCATCTCTCCCCGGTACAGAGTCGGCAGGGCATGGGCCGCATCTTCGATGATATAGAGGTTGTGCTTCCGGGCGATCTGCTGAATCGCCTGCAAATCGACGGCCTGTCCAGCGACATGTACCGGGATAATAGCGCGCGTACGTTTGGTAATTGCCGCCTCAATGCGCTCGGGGTCAAGGTTGAGCGTCTGCGGGTTAATGTCGACCAGCACCGGTTTCGCATCGAAGTAGCGAATCACTTCGGCTGTGGCCGCAAACGTGAAAGTCGAGGTGATCACTTCATCACCGCGACATAAACCGATTGCCTCTAACGCGAGATGCATCGCGGCGGTGGCACTGTTGACTGCAATGGCATGCTTGACACCGACATAGTCGGCGAAGCGGCGCTCAAACTCGGCAGTGATCGCCCCCGTGGTGATCCAACCGGAGGTAATGACATCGCTAGCCGCCTTGGCTTCTCGATGATCCATGTCCGGTAAGGCAAAGGGCAAGAAAGTGTCGCGTATTGGCATCGCTTAGCCTAGCTCCTGTGTGTCTCTGTTAGCAGAACACAGTAGAGCCGAATTTCGGTATGGGGTCAATTAAGCGAAGAATGAAAAGTGTAGATTTTTTCTGTCAGTCGCACTAACTTTTTTCTTAAATGCTGACAAATTCCAGACAATCCTTTTTCGGATACACGGAAATTTAGAACTTTAGTTCAATATATATAATAAGAAAATCTTAGATGATTCTCATTGGCTTTTAATAAGACAGAGCTACAGCAGCACCGCCGCAACGCCGATCATCGCCGCGAGCAGGCCAACCAACCAGAACCGCTGCACGATCTGCGTCTGGCTCCACCCGACCTGCTCGAAGTGATGGTGCAAAGGCGCCATCTTGAACAGGCGCTGCCCCTTCGTCGCACGAAAATACGAGATTTGCAGCACCACGCTGATCATTTCTGCGAGCGGCACAATCGCGATGATCGGCAGCAGCAGCCACTGCCCGGTCATTACGGCGACCGTCGCCAGCGTCGCGCCGAGTGCGAGCGACCCGGTATCACCCATAAATAACTGGGCGGGGTGCGCGTTGTACCACAGGAAGGCGAAGCACGCGCCGACGAGGATGAAACACAACTGCACAATGAAGATTTGTCCCTGCAAATAGGCGATGATCCCGTAGGCAGCGAACGCGCTGGCGGTGATAATCCCGGAGAGGCCATCCAAACCATCGGTGAAGTTGACGGCGTTCGACATGCTCACAATGATGAAGGCGACCAGCGGGACGAAAAAGATCGGTGACACCGCGAGGCGTACGTTCAGCAGCGGAATCGGGATTTCGTTGGCAAACTGAAAGCCGCCGTTGTAGACCGAGATGACCACCGCCGCAATCAGCGCCAACAGGATCTGCCCCCCCATCTTCGCCCGCGCGCTGATGCCTTCGCCGATTGGACGCCCTTTGGAACGCGCAATCCCTTCCCAGTCGTCAATCGCGCCGAGCAGCGAAAAGCCGATCAGCACGAACACCGGGAGCAGGATGCTCGCGCCCGTCAGGGACTGTTCCGGACGCAGCAGGTTGACTACGTTTAGGCCAAGCGTAATGAGCACGACCGGCACGATAATCATGATGCCGCCCATCGTCGGCGTACCGCGCTTCTTCTGATGTTCCTCCCCCAGTACTGCGAGGATCTGCTTGCCGATCTTCAGGCGGCGCAAAATCTCCACGAATGGGCCACCCCAAATCACGCCCAGCAAAAAGGCCAACGCGCCCATCGACAATGCAAACGGTATTCCCGCGTTCATACCTACTCCTCAGCTGACAGCCTTGAGCTCTCAGCATCCAATATTCACTCTAGGGACGAGGCATCCCTCGTCCTCTTTATCTCGCACTGGGCACAACGGACGCCATTCATGGGTCCCTACACGACGACAGATTCTCTCGTAAAAACGTGATTTATCACGTCTGCAAAACCCAGAAACTGAGCCTATAAACCTGCTGCACGCGCTTCTAGTGTGCCTTGTCCCGATACAGCGATCTTGCTAGCCTCTAGCGCCTGATTTGACTCACAGCGCCGCCTTGTGCCGCCAGCTGCATCCGAACTTCATCGGTCGGGATTTCCAACAGAATGACCAACCGTTCCGCGAGACTGCGGAAGACGGGCGCGGCCACTACCGAGCTCCAGTATTCGCGTGGCCGATCCAGCCGGATCAACACGCTGATCTGCGGGTCATCGGCGGGCAAAAAGCCCACGAACGTCACAATCGATGACGTGTCATCATAGCCGACCGCATTCGGAATCTGCGCTGTTCCCGTCTTCCCGGCGATGCTGTAGCCATCCACGGCGGCGCGGTCATCCAGCCCCTGCTCCACGACCTGAACCATCATATTGGTGACGATCTGCGCCGTCTCCGCTGAAATCGGCCGCCCGAGGTTCGCCGTGCGCGAGGGGATCCGCGTGTCTCCGTCGATGATCTCATGCACGATGCGCGGCTGCATCATCAGCCCACCGTTGGCGATCGCATTGACCGCCGTGAGCATTTGCAGCGGCGTCACTGCCACACCCTGCCCGTAGCTGTTGGTCAGCAGATTGCTTTCGCTCCAGTTTTCATCACCGGGCACCGCGATTTGCCCCGCCTGCTCGCCTTCCAGATCGACGCCCGTCAGCCGCCCGATCCCGAAATCGTTCATCGCCTGATAGAACTCGGTCGGCCCCATATCCAGCGCAATCGTCGCCGCGCCGACATTGAGGGACTGCACGAGGATCTGCGTCACATCGATGGCACCGTATGCCGCCCGATCCCAGTTGTACACTTCGATCCCGGCTTGCCGCAGCACACCCTGATCGTTATACCAGAAGTCCGGCGTGATCGTGCCGTCGTCCAGAGCCGCCGCCACGGTCAGCACCTTCATCACTGACCCCGGCTCGTACTGCTGGCTGATGGCCGGGTTGTTCCACACGCGCGGGTCGAGCGCTTCGCTGTACACGTTCGGGTCAAAGGTGGGATAGTTCGCCATCGCCAGAATATCGCCGTTGCGCGGGTTCATGACGAGGATCGTCCCCGCGGTCGCGCCAGAGGTGCTGATCGCTCCGAGCAGTTCGCTCTCGGCGATATACTGCACATCGCGGTCAATCGTCAGAATGATATTGCTGCCGCGATCTTCCTGAAGATCGACCAGCGGCACGTCAAACGGGATGTTGCTCACTTCGCGTTCCTGCACGCGCCCTTGCAGCTGCTCGTTGTAGTAACCTTCCACGCCGAAGTAGCCGATCAGGTCACCGCCCACAAAGCCGATCAACTGCGCTCCGACCGGGCCTTGCGGATAACTGCGGCGCGGGATCGCTTCCATCGTGATCTCGTCCAAATCCAGCGCACGGATGCGTGCCGCCATTTCCGCCGAAACGAAATTCGGGAACGGCACCCACGGCTCGTCGCTTGTCAGCGCCTCAAACAAATCAAGTTCCGGCACACCGAGGATCGCCGCAATCCGGGTGGCGTCCTCACGCGCATTGGAGACGAGATTCGGGCTGACACCGACGCGATATTCGAGCGTGTTCACGGCCAGCACTTCGCCGTGCCGATCATAGATGTTGCCACGCGCCGCGGCCAATTCCAGTGTGCGCCCATAGCTGCTGTCGCGGAGCCGCGTCAGATAACTTTCGACCGTTGGATCGAGCGGTAGTTGAAATGATGCCAGACGAACGAGTAAAACCAGACTGGCGACCACCAGCCCCACCACCACGATCGGCAGGCGTCTGCGGAAAATCTCTTGTTGTTGCGGAAGACTTGTCGCGCTCATAGCTCAATCACCAATCTAACTTATCATCGCTCGCCTCTCCTTTAGGAGAGGGGTAGGGGGTGAGGTTTAGATCAACCTCATTGCTTGTTACGGCCCAACCGCCTGTGTCCGCTGTGTGAAGCCTTCGACCTGGATGCGGAACGCATCCCACTGCTGCTGTAACCACCCGCCAAACGTTTCTTCGTATTCGGGCAGCGGTGCGGCTTCCGGTACGATTTCGATGACCGCTGCCGTCGTATTCGGATTATAGCCGTCGATCACCAGGTACCGGATATCTTCGGCGTCCGCCGGGATGAAACCCAGTTCATTCGCCCGCCCCTGCAAGCGCGGCATACTCTGCAATATGGCGATCTCACCGCGCAAGCGCTCGTTTTCCTGCTGCAATTCGTCGCGTTCCGCCAGCATATCTTCCAGCTGACGTCCCAGCGTCGACGCCGCCGAGGACTGCGACAGGTACAGCGCGCCAATGATGATCAGCACGAACAGGCCGAGCGTCGCCAGCGCGATCACCTGCCGCTGCGGTCGCCACCGTGACCGATCAAGCGTGTGTTCAATCCAGTTCGTCATCGCCTAAATTCCCACATCAAACAACTGTTATAGAGACGCCATGAATGGCGTCCGCTGTCCTATTATTATTCACTCTATCGGACGCGATCAATCGCGTCCCTACATAAACCCGTATTTGTTGGCTCCCCTCCCTGAATTCGGGTTGGGGTTGGGGTTGGGGTCGATTTCACAATTTCTCCGCGATCCGCAGTTTCGCGCTGCGACTCCGTGGATTCTGCGCGATCTCCGCCTCATCGGCGATCAGCGGCTTGCGCGTCACCAATCGCACGCTGGCGTGATGCCCGCACACGCAGATCGGCACTTTCGGCGGGCAAATGCAGTCAGTCGCCGCCAGCTTGAACGCCTCTTTGACGATGCGATCTTCGAGACTGTGAAAGCTGATGATCGCCAGCCGCCCGCCCGGTTTGAGCAGCTTGATCGCCGTTGGGATCACGCTCTCGACCACGTTCAACTCGTCGTTGACGGCGATGCGCAGCGCCTGAAATGCGCGCGTCGCCGGGTGAATCTTCTCTTTCGGATCGTGCCGCGCCGCCGCCGCGATCACCTCGGCGAGCTGCTTGGTCGTCGCATACGGTCGATGCTGGACGACCGCCCGCGCGATTCGACGCGAGTCTCGTTCTTCGCCGTATTGATAGAAGATATCGGCGAGTTCGTCCGCTTCCAACGTGTTGACCAGATCCGCCGCCGTGTCGCCCCTGTCGGTCGGATCGAAGCGCATGTCGAGCGCGCCCTCATGGCGAAAAGCGAAGCCGCGCTCCGGCGTATCCAGTTGCATCGACGACACACCCAGATCCATGAGAATCGCGTCCACCTGCTTCCAGCCGAGCAAGCGCGCCTGTGCGCGCATATCCGTGTAACTGGCGTGCGCGATGTGGACACGGTCACCATACGGGGCGAGGTTCGCCGTCGCAAGGCTAAGCGCCATCGGGTCACGGTCCAGCCCCAGCACTTCCGCTGCGCCCGCGTCGAGCATGGCCGCGGTATGACCACCCGCGCCGAGCGTGCCATCAATTGCCCGCTCGATTGGCCCTTCAGGGATCAACCCTGTGATTACCGCGTCGCGCAGTACCGGAATGTGCATCGAACCGATTGCCTCTATCGCTGACTCTACGCGGGATTATAGCACGGATCGCTTCAGCCCTCACCGCACCAGAGCAGCGACCGATAGTACGCTTGATCCCCTGCCCAACCGAGAAACATCTCGCGTTCGTCCGGTGTGTTCGTCAGATTGCGCGCCCTACCATCCGGCTCGATGACGACCAGATCATCAAAGTTCGCTACGGCCTCAAACGTGTGCGGATCAGCGCCGGGAAACCAGCGGAAAGTGTGGGTTAGATGCTCGATAAAATCTGCTGTGCCCGTTTCCCGGTCGAAATAGCCGAAGCCGCCCGCACCAATGTACAGCAGATACCGGCTGTCCAGCGACCACAGCGGCGTGAAATAGCCGTAGTTCCACAGCGGCACATCCAACTCGACATGCTGCTCTGTACCATTTACGGGGTCATACCACCACAGCAGCGCGAGTTCATCGCTGAAGACATCGATGTTGCCTCCGAACACCAGAACTTCACTATCCGGCGACCAATACATGCGTCCGGCGTAAATTGCCTCGTGGCTGACCGTGCGGACGGTGAGCGTCTGGCGGTCGAACACATAAATCGTCGGCGTGCCTTCCGGGTAGCTCGTCCCCGCTGCGGGTTTGCTCACGTTCTCCGCCTCGAGCGTGGTTCCGGCGAACGCCAACCAGCGGCCATCAGGCGACCACACCGAGGTGTGCAGGCTGACGCTGATCCCGGACGATTGCCACACAACTGTCCCATCCACACCTAACAGGATGAGCAAGCCCGCGCCCTCCTCACGCTGCCGGTACAGACTGAGAATCTCACCATCCGGCGACCAGAATGCGGGCGGGCTCCCGGTATAAGTCGTGATTTCCTCGTCGGCACTATCGAAGACCAGAATCTCATCTTGCTGAAAACCAGCCAGCGCTAGGCGAGCGCCTGTCGGCGACCACACGGGTTCGAAGTCGCCCGCGATGGAAGTGATCTCGGCCGCGAGCCGCCCGCTTGCCGCTTCCCAGATCAAGTAGCGATAACCATCCGCCAACGTTACGGCACGCGTGAGATAGCGCCCATCTGCCGACCACAGTACGGGCAGCGTGAAGTCGGCGATACCGCTTACTAGTACACGATCCCCGCTCCCGTCCGCGTTGACGAGGTGCAGAACTTGCAAATCAACTTCCAACGCGAGGTAGGCAAGCGCATTGCCGCGTGGTGACCAGTAAACATCGTCAGAACAGGGATTCAGCACCTGCGCATCTGTGATCAGATACCGCGTCTCCGTCTCCCGGTCATAAATGCGCAGGCTGCGCAGCCGCTCGCCCGACTCCTCCACCAGATGCACATAGCGTCCATCCGGCGACCAGCCCGCATCGGCGCTATCTGGATTGAGGGTGGCAATCTCTTGGATTTCTCCGCTTACGCTGTCCACTAAGCGAATGCTGGCGGTTTCGTCAACCTGATAGACTTCGTACAAAATCGGATCGCCCGTCGTCTGAGCGTGGGCGCTCAGGCTCAACAGCAGCACGAGTGCGAAGCTAGCGCCAAGTCGAAAGATCATCTGAATCTCCCCTGCTGTGAAGCGGCTAAACTCAGTATAATAATAGAACACAATTTCAGTTTAACTTGACGAAAAGCCTATGCCATTCATACCCTCTGAACACATCCAGACGATTCTCAAAAACCTGCCGTTCAAGCCCGGCGTCTACCTGATGAAGGACGAGCGCGGCACGATCATCTATGTGGGCAAGGCGAAAAAGCTGCGCAACCGCGTCCGCAGCTATTTCAACTCCAGCGCCGAGGACAACCCCAAAACCCTGCGCCTGCGCGAGAACATCCGCGATATTGATTTCATCGTCGAAGAGAATGAGATCAAGGCGCTCATCCTCGAAGAAACGCTCATCAAGCGCCATCGCCCGCACTACAACATCGCGCTCAAAGACGACAAGAAATACCCGTACATCAAGATCAACTGGAACGAGCCGTTCCCCAAAGTTGAGACGACGCGCCGCCTCGCCAATGATGGGAGCCGCTACTTCGGGCCGTATGTCGCCATGTGGGCGGTGCAGAATACACTGCAATCGCTGCGCAAAGTGTTCCCCTACCTCACCTGCGACCGCATCATTACCGGGAACGATCCGCGTCCATGCCTGTTCTACGACATCAAGCTGTGTAACGCGCCCTGCATCGGCGCGGTGAATAATGAGCAGTACCGCGCAATGATCGCCGAACTGATGGACGTGCTCGGCGGCAAATCGGAAGGCGTGGTCGCCCGCCTCCAGTCGGAGATGAACGCCGCCGCCGAAAATCTCAACTTTGAGCGCGCCGCCGCCCTGCGCGACCAACTGCGCGCCATCGAATACATCACGCGCCAGCACAAAGCCGTGAGCAGCGACTTCATCGATCAGGATGTGATCGCCCTCGCCCGCGACAAAGACGAAACCGTCGTGCAGATTCTGTTTGTGCGCAACGGCAAGCTGATCGGCAGCGACTCGCGGTCGCTCGAAGCCACCGAAGGCGAAACCGACGCCGAGGTGCTGGGCGAATTCATCAAGCGGTTTTACAGTGCGAGCGCCGAAGTCCCCGCCGAAGTCGTGCTGCCGCAGAACATCGAAGAAGCGCGCATTATCCAGAGCTGGCTGCGTAACCGCCGCAACGGCGAGCGGGTGACCATCAGCGTGCCGAAGAAGGGCGACAAGCGGCAGATGATCAACCTTGCCGAGGAAAACGCCAAAGAGACGCTGCACATGCTCCGCGCCCAGTGGGAAGCCGACTCGCACAAGCACGAGACGGCGATCAAAGAGCTGCAAACCGCGCTCGATTTGCCGACGCCGCCCGTCCGCATCGAATGCTATGACATCAGCACGACGCAGGGCACGGCCATCGTCGCCAGCCGCGTCGTCTTTGTTCAGGGCGCGCCCAAGAAGGACGAATACCGCCGCTTTAACATTCGCACAGTCAGCCATGGTGGATCGGACGATTACCAGTCGATGCGTGAGGCGCTCACCCGCCGCTTCGCCCGCTGGAAAGAAGCCCAGGACAACCCCCTGCCACGCCTCGTCGGCAAAGAGGACAAAGACGAAACATGGCGTTTGCTGCCCGACCTGCTGATGGTCGATGGGGGCAAGGGTCAGTTGGGCGTCGCGGTCGAAGTTCTGCGCGAATTTGAACTGACCGACAAGCTGCCTGTCGTTTCACTGGCGAAACAGTTCGAAGAAATCTACCGGCCACACAACCCGATTCCGGTGATCCTGCCGCGCCGCAGCGATGCGCTGTTCCTCGTCCAACGGGTGCGTGATGAGGCGCACCGCTATGCCATCACCAGCCACCGCGCCCGCCGCGCCAAGATCGGCATGGTCAGTCAGCTCGAATCGATTCCCGGCGTCGGCCCGACCAAACGCAAGGCGCTCCTCAAGGCCTTCGGCAACTCAATTGATGCCATTCGCGGTGCCAGCGTGGACCAACTGGCAGCCGTTCCCGGTATTAATCGCAAGCTGGCGGAAAATATTAAGGAAGCATTGTGATTAATCATGCAAAATTCACGAAATCTATACATCCATCCGTGAGGTTCATGTTACGATGTAAGAGTAATTCTTTTGTCTCAAGGATGCGTCCATGACGTATATTTTGGTTATCGAGGATGAACGGTATTTGCTGGAGGATATTACCGAAGTTCTGCAATATACTTCGTTCACCGTCCAGGGTGCGAACAATGGTGTACAGGGGGTGGAACTGGCGCTGAAAAACCCGCCGGATCTCATCATCTGCGATATCATGATGCCCGGTATGAACGGCTTTGAAGTCCTCGAGCAGATCCGCGAAAACCACACCACGACCAGTATCCCGTTTATCTTCCTCAGTGCCCGTTCCGACCGCAGCGCGCTCCGTCACGGCATGGAACTGGGGGCCGACGACTACATCACCAAACCCTTCACCTCCCACGAACTGCTCACGGCGATCTTCGCGCGTCTCAAGCGCCACAGTCAGATGGCGGAAGAAGCCGAGCAGCGCCTTGAATACGTCAAGAAACAGTTGGCGCGCATGGTGACCCATGAACTGCGCACGCCCTTGATCTCGATCAATACGGTCGTGGAAATTGTTTCGCGCCAGCTCAACAGCCTTGAACCCGCCGAACTGTCGGAACTGCTCGGCACAATCGACGCGGGCAGCAAGCGCCTCAGCCACCGCGTCGAGCAGTTGGCGTTTATCACCCAGCTCGAAACCGGCATGCTCAACCCGGAACTAATTCGTGACGAGGGCATCACCATGTCGATGTGGGAACTCCTCATCCCCTCGACCAACCTCGCCCGCCGCTTCGCCTACCAGCAGCAGCCCAATGTCGGCATCAAAATGCGCGACCGCGACCGTGAAGCGATGATCGTGTGCAATCCGCCCGCGCTCAAGCAGGCGCTCGCGGAAATCATCGCCAATGCCCTCGCCTTCGCGCCGGAAAACACCGATGTCGAAGTCGTCGAATGGCGCGCCGATAACCGGGTCTGGGTCAGCGTCACGGATCGCGGTCGGGGCATCCCGGAAGAAAAGCTGACCGCCGCGCTCGAAGCCTTCCAGCAGATCGACCGTGAACGCTACGAACAACAGGGCATCGGCATGGGGTTGAACCTCGCGCATCGCATCATTTCCGCGCACGGGGGCAAACTCGATATCCGCTCCGTCGTAGACAAATACACGCAGGTGACCATCAGCCTCCCGCTCGCCCCCGTCAAGTAACCCATTCAATCATTTTGCAACTGAACTCATCGCTGCGCCGGAGCTTTCCCCTCCGGCGCGCTGTTTTTATCTCATGTCAGCCCCGATCCTGGTCGGGAAACCGGACAGGAGCAGAAAAGATCACGGGTTACGCCTCACCCTGTGCCACTGACTTTGAAAGAGAGCTTGCACCCTCTGCTTTCAAAATACAAGTTAGGGATAAGCCTTTTCGCGTGTCCCCCTCACCCCCAACCCCTCTCCCACGCAAGCGGGGAGAGGGGAGATAAACAGTGCTTTTGCTGTCTACCCTCCCTGAATTCGGGGAGGGGTCGGGGGTGGGGTGAGAGAAGCGTTATCCATAACTCACCCTATTCTACGCACCATGCCGGCAAGCCTCGTCCTCCCAGACCGGATAGCGCAGGTGCTGTCTCATGCGTATCCAGTTAAGCCCCGATAACTCCTGTATTCCCCTGTCCATTACCCTAACGGTTACTGAGAAAGTCAGTCACCTGTTGCATATTTCGGTTGAACGCCACTATAATTATGATTGCAATTAAGAAAATGGAGAACGGCATGACACAAGCTTCCCGAATACGAGTCGTGATTGCAGATGATCATGATTTGTTTAGAAGCGGTTTAGCAGTCTTCGTCCGCGCCTGCCCGGAGCTTGATCTGGTGGGCGAAGCGACGAACAGCAGCGATGTGCTGGTGTTATGTCAGCGTTATGCCCCCGACATCGTGATCATGGACTTGCTCATGCCCGGGCTCGCCGGCGTCAACACCATTCGCACCATTCGTCAGCGTTTTCCCACCGTCCGCGTGATCGCCCTCACCAGCTTTGATCAGGAAGACCTCGTGCAGTCGGCAATTCAAGCCGGCGCAATCAGCTACTTGCTCAAAAACATCTCGACTGATCAGTTAAGCGCCGCCATCTTCGCCGCCTACGAAGGCAAATCCACACTGGCGCGGGAAGCCGCGCAAGCCCTCGTCAGCGCCACGCACCGCCCCACCGCCGACAACTTCCACCTGACGAGCCGGGAACGCGAAGTCCTGTCGATGATGATCAAGGGGTTAACCAACGTGCAGATTGCCGAACGCCTCAACATCAGCCATTCGACGGCCAAAAAACACGTCAGCAATATTCTTGCCAAACTGCAAACGACCAGCCGCACCGAAGCCGTCGCGATTGCAGTTCAAAACCGACTGGTTCCAGCACGAGCGAGTTGAATCGCTTTAGGAGTAGAGATGTCCGTATGGACATTCAGCGACTAAATGAATTGATCGCGCACTGGCGCATCCTTGCCACAGAAGCGCGCATGCAAGGTGATAATCCCGCCCAGGCCAGCATCTTCCGGTCTCACGCGTTTGGCATGAGCGATGGGCTGGAACTCGCAGCCACAGATCTGCAGAAAATACTGGCGGAACTCCTTCCACAAATCGAGGAACCGGGCGACGACTAACCAGCCGCCGCCCGTCACTGATCTTTATCGTTCCGAAACTTCAACCGCAATCGGGTCACTCACGAACAGGAAATTCAGGTTATCTGAATCGCTCAGGTCGATGATCGACAGGGTGTAGCTGAGCTGCGTCCCGCGCGGGATATCCGCAAACACGCCATCAGGGAGGAACAATACCACATCGCTAAACACCGCCGACTCGTACAGCACCGTGAAGACTTCACCCGCCCCAATGGTCCCGAACAGTTCATAATCCGGGTCGGCGGACTGCAGCACATCGCCGTTCTCGTCGGTGAAGATAATCACCGCCGCGATATCCTGATCCAGCAGGTTATCCACCTGGAAGGACAGCGTCACCTGCATGCCGTACTGCCCCTGACTCTTCACGCCGAACTGCACGTTCGAATCGAGCAGCGTGGCCGCCGCATCCGATCCGCTCGCTCGCGGTTCAAATCCACCGCGTGAACCGGTCACATCCGGCGCGGGCATTTCCAGTTGACCGTTGCCGAATAACGGATCGAAGCCGTTCTCACCGAGATCGCGCGCATTCTCGACCAGAAACGCCTTGACCTCTTCCTGCGTCATATCCGGGTACGCTTCCATGACGAGTGCCGCCGCGGCCGCCACCAGCGGCGCTGAGCCTGACGTGCCGTTGAACCCGAACTCGTCTTCGTAGCCGGGAAGCTGTTCGCCCGTCGGCGCGGCGATATCCGGCTTGCTGTCATTATCCATGCGCGGGCCTTGCGAACTGTAATTTTCCAGCCGATCCGACTCGCGGCCCGTGGCGGCCACCGTCAGCGAAGAGGCTGCGTCGCCGGGAATGCTCACACTGTAAGTCGGCACGTTCGCCCAGTCCGCCACATAGGCGCGCGTGGTGAAAATGTCGAGAACATGTTCGGTCGTTGCGCCGCGTCCGCCCTGAATCGCCAGATAGTACATCGCGCCGGGTTCTGTCTCAAAGGCGGTGAACTGGTAGGGGAAATCATTGCGGCGACCGCTCTTGGGTTCCGACGCAAACGCGACTTCATTCCCAAAATCGTCCTGCACGGTGAAGCGGAAGAAACTCTCTTCGCGACCGTCCCAATCACCGTTCCAATTCAGCGCCACCATCGTGTAGAAGCCATTCGCCTGAAAGGGCATCCAGTATTCGCCGCCGCCGAAATCGTGCCAGCCATCATCGCCGGGGTTGAAGTACCACATGCTGTGCGCCAGCGCTTCGTTACCCGCCGAATTCACCCACAGCGTACCGGTATCCTGCACGAACTCGTTAACCCACACCGCCTGTCCCCACGTGCCATCGCGCGGGCCAACCGACGAGCCGCCGGAATAGCTCACGATATCTACGTCGTTGTCGGCGAAGAATTGCAGCGCGTCGAGAAAGGCGCTGTCGGTGCCATCGTAGTAAGCGACGAACAATTCGGCGTCTGGCACGACGCGGTGAATCACAATCGCGCACGCCGTCCCGTGATCCGACGCGGTGAAATCCAGATCTTCCAGATCAAAGTTGCCGACGATATTATTCGGCAGTTCGCCCGCCTGAATCTGCGTAGTGATACCCGCGAAGCCGCCGACATCCAGCACGCCGACGCGAATCCCATCGCCCGTGAAACCGGACTTATTCCAGTCGTCCGTATTGACGTAATCGCCGTTGACCGAGTCGATTTGCAGATTGAAATCCGACGGCGTGCTGCCAACTGGGCCGCGGAAGCCGACGACATGCGGCACGTTGGCCACAGTGACGAGGTACTCGATCAGTGTTCCGGGGGTCTGGTACTGCGCCAGAATATCCAGCGGCACGCCGATTTCCAGTTCGCCCGTGTTTTGCAGATAGTTGTACACCGACACGCCCAAACCGATCAGCGCGTCGGTCACCTGCGGCACGTTGGCTTCGTCGTCAATCGCCAGATAGCCGACCAGCTCGTTGAAGTCGTTGATGATGCCGCGCGCCCGCGCCAGGTCTTCCACACCAGCGAGACCCGTCTCGTCATATTCGGTCAACAAGTCGAGGTAGCTGAGTGGCAAGCCGAGCTTTTCCATGATGCCGCTGTCGGTCAAAAAGACCGCTAGTCCTGTGCCACCCTGTTCTTCAAAAATGGTGATGATCCGCTCATACAGCAGGCTGAAGTCGATCTCTTCGACCAGCGCGCCTTCCAGCTCTTCAACATATGGTTGCAGATCCGGGTAAGTCGCGAATAGATCATCCAGCGTCGGCGGTGGGATGAATTCCACGGGCGCGATGGGTGTACCGCGCACGGTGCGCGCCCCACCGGGGCCGATCGGCGTGACCACGGGCGGCTGCGGCGTCGGCGTCGGATTGACCGGTCGAATCTCGACACCCGGCGTCGGGGTCGCTTCCTGCGCGCCGACGGGCACGATCGCCAGTACGGTCATAAGTGCCAAAATCAGGACGATCACACGATTACGCATAACCAACATCTCCTTGAGAAAATTCCGTCTCAGTTTGCCCAGATTAGTTCTTGATCCGACCTATCCCTCAAACCTACCAGCGGCCAGCGTAGGGATGCCCTTCCGGGCGTCCGTCTTCGGCCAGCACAGTGGACGCGCAGCAGCGCATCCCTACGATCCAAATGCCAGATGTTTTTGCGTAGGGGCAAGGCGTGCCGGTGGCTCGGTACAACAGTGTGCAGTCGATTTGGGGACAGCGGACGCCATGAATGGCGTCCCTACACAGGAACGGGTTTTCCCGTAGGGACGCGATTTATCGCGTCCGCAAAACCCAGAAACTGACCCTAAAAACTGCTTCACGCTATTCTACGCACTTACCGGTGCGCCTTGCCCCTACGCTTAACTCCAACGATCACCCATCGGGCATCGCAACCACCACCACATCCCTCTCCCACCAAATCCTCTAAAAACTCTCGTTGCGGTCGAGTGCCAGCCCCGCACCAATCAGAAACACCAGCGAGAACGCCAACAGCACCCCCCAATGCACCAGCAGACCTTCGGCGGTCGTCGGGTAATCGACGCTCAATGCCGAGGGCGCGCGGTACGCCTGCCGTGCGGCGGGCGCGCCGACCAACGGCTGATTCGTACGCGGGTTGATCGGCATGATTTCCACAACGAAATGGCTCTCCGCGTCCCGCTCCACCATGTGCGCGGTCGCCCCCAGAGCCTCCAGCGACCAGCGCGTGATCGTCAGGCGGCTCGGCACTTCCAGCGCGCCGTCCATGGGGAACAGCACGCCCGGCAGCAGAATTTGCACGAACAGTACGAACAGCACCAGATACGTCACCGCGTTCACCTGCCGGTTGAGCGCGGAGATCAGCAGGCCGATGCTCACGCCTGCCAGTGAGGTCAGCGCCAGTGTGATGAAAATCTCCAGCGGCCCCCACAAAATCACGCCCTGTTCTGGCAGCACCACACCGACCGACAAGGCGAGCATGGCGAGGAAGCAGCTGAACAGCGAGAAGATGCCGTAGACCACGACTTTCGAGGTCAGGTACGGCGGAATGCGCAGATTCGCCATGCGTTCGCGCAGAAACAGCGTCTTTTCTTCGACGATGGTGTAGGCCGCGGCGAAGATGCCGAGCAGCGCCACCGACAGCGACAGCATGAACAGCAGTCGCTGCGCCTCGTTCGCCGGGATATAGGTCGCCGTATTGCGCACTGCTGGCAGCGACGTCCCCCCCTGTGCTGCTGTATCCTCATTGCGCCGCCGATCCGCGCGCGATTGCTGCGTCGGCACGGCCTCGGGCGTCGCTTCCGCGACCGACTCAGCCGGGGGCGCGCTCACTTCGCCGAGCGGCAGCCGGTCGAAGTACGACCGCAGCGCCGCGTCACTCTCAAAGCGGTCAACGAGCATTTGCCCGCGTGTATTGTCGACCGAATCCCAACTGATCAAGCCGAGGAACAAACCCACCAGCGGCAGCACCACCAACAGCGCGATCAGTGTGCGGAAGTCGCGTAGGGCGAGCGCCAGCGTCCGTGCCACCAGTGTCTGCGCCTGCTGCGCAAACGATCCGCGCCGCCGCCGCTGCAAGCGCTGGTTTGATAGCACGCTGTTCTTGGCCGAGAGTTCGGCGGGCGTCGGTGCTTGTCGCTTGACGACGAACTGCTCGTAGTAGGGTGTCTGCTTGAACGCCGCTGACCACAACTGCGCTGCTTCTTTCGCGTCGATGTCGCGGCTGGCGCGGGAATCGGGCGCGTGCAGCACCCGGTTATACAGCTCGGTGTAGTCGCGCACGCCGAAGAACGTCAGCGCATCTTTGGGCGGCCCGTAGAAGGCGAGATACCCGCGCGACATAATCGCCAGCTTATCGCACATGCCAATATTGAGCGTGGTATGCGTCACCACGACGACGATGCTCCCGTTACTCGCCAGCCGCCGCAGCGTTTCCATCATGCTGCGGTCGAGGCCGGGATCAAGACCGGATGACGGCTCATCCATGAACAGCAGATGCGGTTCCGCCATCAGCTCCATGGCGATCGATACGCGCTTCTTCTGCCCGCCGCTCAACCGCCCGACCAGCGTCTGCTGGGACTCCTTGAGTTGAAGCTGTTCAATCACGCGATCGACGCGCTGCACGCGGGACACTTCCGGCTCATTCGGAAAGCGCATGCGCGCCCCGAAGGTGAGCGTTTGCCGCACCGTCAGGTTGCTCTGCACGATGTCAGTTTGCGGCACATAGCCGATCACGGGTTGGTAGAGTTCATAATTGGTGTACAGGTTATCGCCGTTGACCAGCACCTGCCCGCCTGTCGCCTGATTCGCGCCGTTCAGTGCCCGCAGGAGCGTCGATTTGCCCGAACCGCTCCCGCCGATGATCGCCACGAATTCGTTCGGGTCCAGCGAGAGCGACACGTCGTTGAGTAGATTGATCGTGCGCCGCCGGATGCGTCCATTCTGCACCTGCATTTGCAGGCCGATACCATCCATGTCGAAATTCTGAATCGTGGACGACTGCTGCAGCGTACCGTTCTTGTAGGTGAGCAGCACCTGTTCGACGCGGATCACATCATCGTCGTGGAGTTCTACCGGACGCGTGATCTTCTCGTCGTTCACATAGGTGCCGTTTGAACTGCCGAAATCGAACAGCTCGAAGTCATTGCCGCGCTTGACGATCTGCGCGTGCTTCCACGACACCGACAGCGCGTGCATATGCAGGTCGGCCTGCGGGCTGCGCCCGATGACGAACGGCTGTTCCGTCAGCGTATAGGTCTTGCGTTCGACCGGGGTTGCCGCCATCTCCTGCGGGTTGATGAAGGTGATCGTCACGCCGATCCCCGTCCCATCCTGCAAGCGGAGGCGGTCACCGTTCTTCAGCAGGGCATCCTCGACTACTTGATCGTTGACTTTGACATCGCCCACATAGCTGCTCAGATCGGACAATCGGTAACTTCCGCCTTCGCTGGTCAGCCGCACCATGCGCGGCGCGATTCCCCGCGCTTGCAGCGCAATTTCCTGCGCCGGATCAGTGCCTATATGCACCGTCGATTCGAGCAGCGCGACGGTAAACCCCTTGCCGCTATCGGGCGCAATCTGCAGGAAAGCCTGCATCTGATGCGCACCAAGCGTGACCGTTAGCTGCGTACCGCAGTTCGGGCAGCGCGTCGCCCCGGATGGAATGGTCGCGCCGCAGTTTGCACACGTTTTGTCCGCCAACTTCGATGATCCTTCCACAGCGCGTCCAGACCGTTGTCGATTATTCCCGTGCGTCATCCCCCTCTCCTAGAGGAAAGGGGTCAGGTTTGCATTCCTACCTGTCGAGGAGCCGCGCTTTCGACCCCACCCCCGCCCCGAATTCAGGGAGGGGAGCCAACAAGAATGCGCTTTTCTCCCCTCTCCCCGCTTGCGTGGGAGAGGGGTTGGGGGTGAGGGGTTTCAACCGCCTAATGCCTAGCCCCCGTCATGAATTTCTGCTGCTACTCGCTGAGCGTCAGCGTGTACCGCCCGCCCCCTTGATCGTTGTAGCTCCGCACCTCGATGCGGTAGATCTCCGTGGCGGGCAGCACCAGTTCTTCAATGTAGCTGGTTGTGCCACCCCGCGCATCGTCGTCGTTGGCGGCCAACACTAGTCCATTTTCACGGTACACCGTGAGGGTAGTATCCCAATCTGCGTCCGTATCGAACGTGAGGACTTGACCCGCTCGCCCCTCAAACAGCCAGACATCGCCGCCGCCAATTTCGATATCACCCCGGTTATCGCCGATCTGCGCGTCGCCCGCGGGCGGCGCGGTGGGTGAAGGTGACGGGGTCGGCGTCGCAGCCGGCGGATCTACCACATACAACGTATATGTTCCGCCTTCCTGATCAGCATAGCCGCGCACTTCGATGCGATACTCACCCGCAATCGGGAAGGTGAACCGTTCAATCAGCGAAGTCAGACCACCGCGCACGGTGTCATCGTTCAGCGCGAGGATGCGCCCATCCGGCGCAACCAGCGCCAGCAGCGTATCCCACTCGGCCTCGGTGTAAATGTCCACAATTTCGCCGCCGCGCGCCGTATACACCCAGGCATCGCGCGTCCCGACCGTCAGCGTGCCCGGGTTGGCACCGCGCTGCGCCGTCGCTTCATTTTGCGGCAGCGGCGTGGGTGTCAGCGCCACATTGAGCGGCGACCAGACCGTGAAATCCTCAAAGTGCGTGAGTTCGCCCGTCACGCCGTAGCCAATGTAGAACGCGGCGGCAACGGCGATCTCGCCGGGGGCAGTGTTCGCGGACAAATCCAGTACGCTGATGAATTCTCCGTTCAGGTAGAATGCACCGCTCGTCCCCTGCGCGACCACACGCAGCGTATTCGAGCCCCCCTCGCTGATGTCGAGGTTGGTCAACTGTCCCGCCGTCGACGACTGAGCGCGTCCGAGCTGCGTCTCAAATTCCCACACGAGATCCGAATTGATCACAAGGCTGTAGTTCGCATCATCGTTATAGCGGAAGCGCAGTGCAAAGTCCCAATCGCCGCGCGCGCGCCCATACGGATTGAAGAAGCGGGCTTCGGCGACGAAATCGGCGGGCTGGACGACGGCCGACTGGATCGACACACTCTGCTGGTCATGGAACAAATTGCCGTTCATCGGCCCAAAGATCGGGATCGCACCGAAGGTAATAGCTTCAGCGGTGGCGCGGGCCTGCGCGACCTGCGTCGGCGCGATGTATGTCGCCGTGCCGGAGAACGCCGCCTGCGTCGCGTAAGCGGGAATGGGCGTCCAGGTCGGCGCGCTCACCACCACGGCTACCTGTTCATCCAGCGACCAGACCGTGAAATCGTCGTACTGGGTGACCTCGCCTGACCGTGAAAATCCGCTGTAGGCGGAGGTCACCACCGAAATCGACCCCGCACTTGTCCGGTCACCGACTTCAAAGCGGGTGATGTATTCGCCGTTCACGTACAAATCAGCCTTGTCGTTGATCGCGATCAACTGGAGGGTGTTGGTCTCGTCTTCGTTGGTATTCCAGGTGCCCAGAATGCGCCCGGACTTGAGCGGATTGCTGAGCACGCCGCTCGCCGCGTCAAAGCGTACCAGCGCGTAATCGCGGCTCGAGTCCACGATCAAGCGGTAGTGGCCGCTGTCATTCTGGCGGAAGAAGAAAGCAAAATCCCAGTCACCGCGATACGGCACCGTGAACGTGACCTGTGTGACGAAGTTCACCACGCTGACGGGCGCGATGTTCTGCACCACCGAGGTCGAGGTTGGGTTATGGGTCAGCGCCCCGCCCGTCGGGCCAAAGACGCGCTGCGCGTTGCGGTTGATATCGAGCGCCGCGAGATCGGCGGCGGCCGCCTGCGCGACTTCGGTCGCGAACACCGGGAGGAGCGTCGCGGTCGGCGGCAGATTGACCGTCGCCGTCGGCGTTGGCAGCACCACCACCGATACGGGCGCGAACTGCGGGCAGGTCGGCTGCTGATCGAAGATCACGAACTGTTCGCGTTCCGCTGCTGTGAATTCCCGCCGCAGCCGCGAACACACATAGTTGATCGTCTCGCTGACGTTCACATCCCACAAGCGCGCCGACCCGTCCCGGCTGGCGCTCAGCACAAACCGGCTGTCCTCCGCCATCGACACGCTCCACACCGCGCCTGAATGGCCCGTGAAGCGGCGGATTTCTTCCCCCGTCTGGGCATTCCACAGACGAACGGAGTTATCGCTGCTGCCGGTCACAATATAGCGGTTATCCGCTGAGGCATTGACCGACCAGACGGTGCCAGTGTGCCCCGTAATGCGCAGTACGGTTTCACCTGTCCGGATATCCCACTTGCGCACCGTGGTGTCACCGCCGCTGCTCAGCAGATAGCGGCTGTCCACGGTGTAATCCAGTCCGAAGACCGGATTCTCATGTCCGCTGAACACGCCGAGCTGTGTACCGGTATTCGCATCCCACAGTATGATGCTGTTGTCAGCCGTGCCCGCCGCGAACGTTTGCCCATCGGGCGCATACGCCACCGAATGAGCGGACTCCGCGCCAGAATCCACGGTGAAGACCGCCGCCCCGGTGACCACGTCCCACACCGTGACAAGGCCGCCCTCATACCCGACGACGACACGCGTGCCATCCCCTGACCAATCAAGGTCATAGACGACGCCCTGCGTGCTGCCCATGCTCGTTAGTTCGATACCGCTGTCCACATCCCAGATGCGCACCGTTCGATCATCCGACCCCGTCGCCAATAGGCGGCCATCCGGCGAAAACGCCACCGTGCGCACCCAACTGGGATGGTTAATGACCGCGAGCTGCTGATTGGTTTCGCGATCCCATAGGCGCACCGTGTTATCGTCACTGCCCGTCGCGACGACCCGGCCATCGGGCGAGAGATCGATCGCCAGCACCTCGCCCGTGTGGCCAAGGAATTGATGCGGTACAAAGTCTGGCGATGCATCCCACAGCCGGGCCGTACCATCGCTGCTGGCCGTGATCACGTAGCGGCCATCGTGCGAGAAATTGACGCTCCACACCGAGTCGGTATGTCCCGTCAGGCGGCGAATCTCGGTGCGCCGTTCAATATCCCACAGCCGCGCCGTGCGGTCCTCGCTGACCGTCGCCACCGTGCGTCCATCAGGCGAAAACGCAACGTTCAAAATGCCGCTCGTGTGCCCTTCAAGCACGCGGAGCTGCCGCCCGGTCGTCACATCCCACAGCCGCGCCACGTCATCGTAGCCGCCCGTGAGCAAAAAGCGTCCGTTGGGGGAGAAGGCGACGCCGTATACCGAGTTCGTGTGACCGAACAGGTTGAACACGAGGTCACCGGTATTCACATCCCACAGTTTGGCCGTCGTGTCGCGGCTGCCCGTGGCCACCAGCGTGCCATCCGGCGAGAA
>CALKIA010000439.1 GCA_937988705.1 uncultured Chloroflexota bacterium
CGCTGGCGTGGGCGAGGGGTACGAGCGAAGGAGGCTTATTCATAACTGACGTTACAATCGGGTGAAACAAGGTTTTGTCTTGGTTTCGGGGCTTTGCGGACGCGATTTGTCGCGTCCCTACGAGAAAATTGTGCTTGTGTAGGGACGCCATTCATGGCGTCCGCCGTCACCAAATCGACTCCACGGTATTCTGCGCACGTACCGGCATGCTTCGTCCCGACGAGAAAAACATGCTTTCGTCGGGGCGGGGATTACGTCAGATTGATGTAGGGCACATCTTCGATCAAACGAGCTTTTGCCAGCGGCAGTGCGACCAGGCGGCCTTCGTCACGGTAATCGAGCGCGAAGGTCGTAAATGAGAATACGCGATCCGCAAACGGATTGATCGTCGGGGAGACTTCGAGCAGATTCGCCAGCAGCGTCGTGCGCGTCATGAGCAGCAGCACGCACGCCTCCATGAACGACCAATCGCCGTCATAGGCGAGGATCGTCTGCGGTTTGAGCATGGTTTTGGGTTTGCTGAGTTCGCGGTACTTCCGGAACAACAGCTCCCAATCGCGCGATGACAGGCGTTTTTCGGCTTCCGCCCGAGTTGTGGCCGGGAGCTGATTCAGCCGTTCCAGCAGATCAGTGCGGTACTCTTTGAGCGTCAGCACACGCACATCCGCATGGCGAATTCCCCGACGTCCGACCTCGTCGATCTGATCGGTCACCTGAACGCTGCACACCACCGCTTCGCCCGACTCCAGCGCGAAGCACTTGAGTGACCGCGCAGCGGGATAGTCGCCCCAGCCCTGACCGCGCGGCATGGCGTTCCGCCAGATGGTCTTGAGCGTGTCCGGGGCGATTCCGTCAGTCGGCGTGGTGAAGTTGTAGCCACGCCGATCGCCTTCCAGCACATAGCCGATCTCAAGCTGGCGCATTACTTAGGCTGCGGGCGGATGCTGTTGAAGAACGTCCGCATGGCCTCGCGCACGCCGACGCCCGTTGTCACACTGCTGGAATAGATCGATGCTTTGTAGCCCAGTCGTTCCGACTGCTGACCCAAGCGCTTGATCTCGTTGCCGTACTGCGCCATCAGTTTGTCGAGCGGCGACTGGTTCAGCCACAAATCCGACTTGTTGACCAGCACGAGGAAGGCTTTCAGGTTCTTCTGCGCGTCTTTTTCCTCTTCGATCATGTTCATGACGAAGTTGAGCGCGTCCTTGTGCTTGAGGATTTCGGTGTGGTCGATCATGAAGATGATGCCGCGCGGCTTGGCTTCGCGGAACAGCTCGACCCAATCCGTCTCCCACATCTCGTATTCGCCGCCGACGTCACGCGTCGGCTTGAGGCGCATCATCTCCTCGCCGATGCTGGACGAGAATGTGCCGACGGCATCGCCACCGGGGGCGGTCGGCGCGGGGCTGAATTCCTCCAGCGAGGAGACGTTTTCGCGCAGCCATTCGATCAGCGTAGTTTTGCCCGTCTGGCGCGCGCCCAGCACGATGAAGGGCAAGCCTAAAACTTTCACGTACACAAAGTCGTAGACCTGATCTACCCGCTGCGTAACTTTTTCGAGAAACTTACTGCTCACGTTGCCAAAGACGACGGTGAACAGACGATCGATCAAATTCGTCATGGTCCGAATACCTTCCCGTGTTCCTATCATCGATTCTATACGCAAACGCACGCGAAAAGTCGCATCCCAGTGTAAGATTGAATGAGAACAGCTTACGCTTGGGCGAGAAGTACATGAAAGAAACGCAGGCGATTATTGAGCGGGTGCGGCGTATCAACGAGACGCATCAGCAGTTGTATCTGGCGATTGACCCGGCGCTGAGCGGCCTCCGCGCGGGACAGTCGGTGCTGGCTCGCACCGGAAGCGGGTGGACGCCGTATTTGCGCGAACAATGGTATCCGGTGGATGTGCAAAAGAATACGCTGATCATTGAGCGTCCGGCGGGGCTGCGCTACGAGCCCGGCGATGTGGTCAGCTTAATCGGCGCGGTGGGACAGCCCTTTAAGTTCCGCAAAACTTTGCGCAGCGTGTTGCTGGTCGCCTATGACAGCGAACCGACCCCACTGCTGATGACGATCTCCGCGCTGCTGCCGCAAAAGGTCGCGGTGACGCTGCTGCTGCTCGGCACCGCGCGCACTTACACAACCCAGCATCTGCCGCCCGAAGTCGAAGTGCTGCACGGCGATGACGATTTACAGTGGGCCAATCGGGTGACGACCGTTGGGTGGGCGGATCAGGTCTTCGTGACGACCACCGATCAGGATCATTACACGCGCGTCTGGCATCTGTTTCGCGAACTGCGCGCCGAAATTCCGGCGAATTACCTGTGGGGCGTGTTCCATCCGACGTTGGGCTGCGGGGTGGGCGCGTGTTCTGCGTGTATGGTCAAAACGAAGGATGGGCTGCACATGGTGTGTACGGATGGCGCGGCGCTCGACTTTACAAAGCTGTCGTGGGGGACGTAACATGAGCTACCGCATTACGCAAGCGGGCAAGCACAGCCTGATCCTCGAAACGCCCGTCATGAATGCGGCGGGGATGCTCGGCTTTGGCGACAACTACCGCGATCTGCTCAAGTATGAGAAGTTGGGTGCGTTCGTCACCAACCCGATCACCTATGCGCCGCGTTCGCCTGCTAACGGCACGCGGATCGTCCCGCTTGACGCCGGCGTGCTCGTGCATACCGGGCTACCGAATCCCGGTATGAACAAGGTGATCTCCGGGCACCGCGCGGTCTGGGAGAAACTCGGCACGCCGATCATCGCGCATGTTGTCGTGACCAACGCCGACGAGATTCGCCGCTGCCTGCAAGCTGTCGACCGTGAGGAGATCATCGACGCGGTGGAACTGGGCTTGCACGACGAAACGACTCCGGCGGAAGTCGAGCGGCTCATCAAGGTGGCGCGGGAGAGTGTCGAGAAGCCGCTGCTTGTGGTGCTGCCGTTCAACGCCGTGCAGGATCTGGCGCAGGCGATCATCGGGGCGGGGGGCGATGCGCTGGTCGCGTGTTCGGCCCCGCGCGGTACGGCGCGTGACAGCTCCGGCAAACTGGTCGCGGGGCGCGTATACGGCCCGACGATCAAGCCGCTGAACCTGCGTTATGTGGGGCAGTTGGCGCGGCGTTCCAGCATCCCGATCATCGGCTCAGGCGGCATCCATTCAGTTCAGGATGCGCGCGACTATCTGGAAGCGGGGGCGGTTGCCGTGCAGGTTGATGCGGCGGTGTGGTCGCTGCCCAAACTGCTGGAAAATATCTCGCGTGAAATGGGTGGGATGACCGTCACCCAGCCGATTGATGCGCTGGATAACTGGGACAGTGAGTAAGGCGGGAGGTCAATCTCACCCTGCTTGCGCAGAGAAACGGCGAGCTTTCTCACTTAAAGATGCAAATCCGCCGTTTGTAGGATGATGGAGCGGATGAATTTGCTATACTCATGCTGGTGCATGGATGGACGATTGAGGCCGATGTATGAATGCTGCGGTTGACTTTTCTGCCGCTTTGGCGAAACTGAGCTGGCAAGATCCTCAGACAGGTGAAACCCGGGAACTCATTCTGCAAGAAGGGGGACGGGCGGCGATCGGGCGGTTGGAAACCAACGATATTTGCATTCGCGAACAACATGTCTCGCGCCAACATGCGTTCATCGACTATCGCGATGGAGTGTTTTTCGTCACCGATAACGCCAGCGCCAATGGTGTGTACGTCAACGACGAGCGTATCACTGAGCCATTTCCACTAATCGCCGGGGATGTGATCCGCCTGTTCGTCCCACTGATCCAATTCAACGCGGTGATCGCTGGGGACATGGAAGTGTCGGGCGAACATCTCAGTACGGCGCACGGCGTCTTCGGGCGTGGACGCCTGATCATCACGAGCGGGCCGCAGGAAGGCAGCGCTATTCCGCTGCGCTGGCAGTCGCTGCGGGTTGGTCGCGCCACCGCGAATGCCGAATGGGAAGTGTGCATCCCTGACCCCTCAATTTCGCGTCCGCATGCGCGCATGGAATATGTCGACGACAACTGGATTGTCTATGATCTGGGCAGCGCCAACGGCACGCTGGTCAACGGGACGCCGCTCAACGAAAAAGGACGCGTGCTGCGTGACGGCGATACCATCCGCTTTGGCATGACAGAAATGTTGTTCCGCAACAACTGAAGTGGATTACCGAAAGTCACAGCAATCAGGGTGGGCTAGCTGGATGGATCTCTCCTGCGCGGGCGCACCGGTGGGTGTGCGCGCATAGTCGATATCGCGCCTGCAACTTATCGCGCTTGATCCCCCTCATGTCTCTTGGTAGAATCAAGTTACTCTCCGGTTGTTAGTCAGAGGAAACACCAATGGGAAAGTCCCATCGTGGTAAAGGTTTGTACAAGATGCCCGCACACGGACGCGGTACGTGTCCGATCTGCGGTCGGACGCGCATCAAGCTGCTGTATCCCGTGAAGATCAGCGGCGCGCAGAAGAATGTGTGCAAGAACTGCCGCACCACCGACGCGACGTAGGTTCGGCTGTATGCACCACCGTGCAGCATGAGGACGGCGTAGGCTCTACGGCGTCCTTTTTATTGCAGCGCCGAGTCGGCGATTCCGTCCGGCGCGAACGAGCCGACGAAATAGCGGATCGCCTCGCGTTTGGCCGCGACGCTCAACTCCGGCATCAAAAAGACCTGCTCGGCAAAGCTGCCGATGTCCTGCACTACCCAGGCGCAGCGATAATAGATGAGGGCTAATCGGTCGATCTCGGCCGGACCGTAGCCACTGAAGAACAGGTCTTCCTCGCGCTGACTCACCGCCGTAATAACGCGTCCACCGCTGATGAACATGAGATCGCGCTCTTTGGGTGCGAGCACCGGCTGATCCCAATCCACAACGAACAAATCCCCATGCCGATCAATGAGCAGATTGCCCGTGTGCAGATCGGCATGGCACAGCCCGTGCGGCAGATTGCGCGCGCGTAACTGCCGCCCATAGTCATCTGCACGGCGTAAAAGCTCGCTGATCTCAGCGTAGTGCGCCCGCCAGGCAGTCGCCAGCGCATTCTGTTCGGGATCGGTGTACGTTTCAGCGCGGATGCGGGCGTGCATCTCGTGGGCCAGGGCGCGCCACGCGGCTGATGGCGTGAACGTCTCGCGTTCGAGACTGACATTAGGCGGGAGTGGCGCATCGTGAATCTGGCGAACGATGGTGCCGAATTCGACCCACTGCGGGTCGGTTAAGCCGATCTCCGAGGCGGTGTGATGCTCGATGTACGGGTACAGCACCAGACTAAACGGGTCGATGCGGGTGATCAACGCTCCGTCGGTTGCGGGCAGCGGCACGACGATCTGCCGGAGGCCACGATCAAAGAGATAGCGCGGGACGACGACGCTCGGCAGGTAGACCGCGCCCTCTTTCACTTTGAGGAAATATGCGCCGCCATCATCCGTTGTGACGCGATAGACGCCTGCATCCAGATCGTAGCCGAGCGCGAGAAATTCGATTTCCGTGACCGGCAGTGCGTAGCGATCGCGCAGGGTGCCGATCAGATCGGCATCGGCGATAGCTGGCTTTTTGAGCATGGATTAGCCCCGATTACGGCACACGCGGGCGATGAAGGCATCCATCTGCTCGTAGTGTGAACCGCGCCAGTAGACCTTGCCGCACATCGCGCACAGACGAAACTCATCGTAGTATTGCAGGGTTGAGGGCAGCACGCGATCCACGACATCGGCTTTGGGGACGATGTGCAGTTCGCCGTTGCAGCCCGTGCAGCGCTGCGACTGCGCCAGTTGATCGTACAGGTCAAAGCGTTTGATCAGTTCTTCGAGCTGCAGCCAGGGGTCGGTGGCGCGTACGCAATAGCCGCGGGTGACGATGCTGCGTTTGAGCAGTCCGCGATCCCGCGTGAGCAGAATGCGCCCTTCCTCACTGGAAATGCGCGCCAGTTCCTCGTCGCGGTAGTCTTCGGGGAAGAGGGTGTCAAAGCCGAGCATACGCAAATAGGCTGCTAGTCGTCCGAGATGCACATCCGCCACAAAGCGAAAATCACCCTGATCGGCGGGCTGGAGGATGGACGGCAAATCCAGATGTTCGAACGGCGGGTAGACGCTGATATGGTCGCCGGGCTGCACGTTGTAGGTGAAATCGACCGGATGGCTGTTGATGAGGATCAGGGCGACTTCAGTGTGGGGAACGCCGAGGGCTTCGATCATATCTTTGACGGCGGGCGTGCCATCGAAGCGGTGCATGAATTCCAGTTGACGGCGGGCCGGTGCGAGAAAATCGTTCAGATGGGCGTAAAAACGCAGGGAGGCCTCAGGCATGGTGTGCCAGCGTGTCTAAGATAACGGTCAATACGGACACAGTAATGGAAAATGGAGCCGCTGTAAACTATTTGCCCGGAAATTGCCTGTCGATCGGGATAAATGCCTCGGCGGGCTACGATTCCTGTAGTGTACCGCTGACCACGGCGGGGGAGGTCGGACCGGGGCTGCCACCTTCCGGTTCTTCGGTGACGCCCGCGCGATCATAGTCACCAATCGTGACCGGCGCGGTGAAGATCAGCGCGCCTTCGCCATCCGGGGTGACGGTGAATGTGCCCCCGCTGATGCGGCCCTCGTCGTTCGCCAGCCACAACTGATAGACCTTGCCCGTCTGCAACTCCGGGAAATCGCGCGTATAAATCAGCCCGGTCGTGGAGTCTTTGTCCCACATGATCATGGCGAAGCTGTTGTTATTTTCGTTGGACAGCTGCACCAGCTCCAGCGACTCGGCGTTGCGTACCGAAAAGGTGTTGTTTTGCAGTTGGGCGAGGATCGCGGTGGCGTCCTGTATTTGGCCGCTCAGGTTGTTGACGCGGCTGAACCAGTACACGTTGGTGACGACCAGCGCGATCAACGCGGCGGCCGCGAGCAGTGGAAAGAGCAGTGCACGGCGCAGGCGGCGCGGCTGGGCGGTTGTGAGCTCCGGCTGGCCAGCTTCGGGCGCGCGGCGCGGTGTTTGCCGGACGACGGTCGAGAGATTAGGCGCACTATCCGCACTGATCGCCGCGCGTAAGTGCCGTGCCAGCGTGGACGGCGGTGCGATCTGCGGCACGTCGGCGCGGAGTTCGGCCTGCAACCGGCGATACTCGTCCAACTGTTGGACAGCTTCCGGACAGGTGGGCAGCGCCGCTTCGACACGGCGCGTCGTCACTTCGTCGGCTAAGCCGAAAGCGTATTCCGGAATCAAGTCTAGGATTTCAGTACAATTGTTCTGCTGCGTCATTTGTGCCACGACCGTGCCAGTTCACTACTAGTATAATCGCTTGCTGTGCCCTGTTTAGATGTTGACCTGAATAATTTATACACAATTCAGATATAGACCTGAGTTTAGTTTCAGACCTCGTTGCTCATCCACAATTCGCGTAGGCGGCGCAGACCCGTGCGCAGTCGTGTTTTGACTGTGCCGAGCGGCATTTTGAGCGATTCGGCAATATCGGTATGGCTCATGCCGTGAAAAAAGGCCAGATCAATCAAACGCGCCTGCTCAATGGGCAGTTGGGCAATCAGGATTTGCATCGTTGTGCCCTCCTGCCAATGCGTGGCATCTGCCAGCATGAAGGTTTCCGCGTTATCGTCGAGCGCGTCGAGCAGCACCACGGGCTGCCGCCGCTCCTGCCGTAAGCGATCAATCGCCGTGAACTGCGCGATGGTCAGGAGCCAGCTTTTCAGCTTCCCCTTCTCGGAATCCCAACGTGCGGTCTGATTCCATACTTTGAGGAAGGTATCCTGCGCGACCTCCTCTGCCAGTACGGTATTATTGACCACACGATACGCCAAGCTGTAAACGGCTTTGCCGTAGGTTTCGTAAAGTTCCATGAGAGCTTGTTGATCGCGTGCGGCGATTCGCTGCATAAGCGCGATGTCGTCCGACTGCATAGGGATTACCTGCTCGTGAGCCGATCCACGCGATCAACTGTAACAGAGAACGAACATTACTTCAAACTGAGGAACATGGCACCGGTGAGAATCGCACCGACCAAGCCCCCGGCGACGACCTGACTGAGGGTGTGCCGCTGGAGCTTAATGCGTGCCGCCCCGACGACGGGGATGAGCGGGCTGACGAGCAGTGCGGGACCAAGTCCATAGAGCGCGCCCGTTGTGACGACCGCACAGGTGATGCTCATCGAATGCATGCTGATCTGCCACTTGAGTGTGACTGCCAGCATCACCGCGATCTGAATCAGGCTGAACAGCGCGAACAGGGGCAGCAGCGACGGCGCGCCCATCAATTGCAGGACCTGCCACGCGAAGGCAGTCCCGACGATGGAGACGATAAAGGGCCGGATGCGCTGCTCGCGCACCTGCATATGAATGTCAGTGATTTTACCGCGCCACACCATCCAACCGATGTACACCGCGGGCATGAGACACACAAACATACCGTAGGTTACCGCCCAGAGAATCGCTTGCTGCGTTGTCTCAGCGGCGCGGAAGGCAATCGGGAAGGCTAAAAACCCCCAGACGACCGGCGGACTCAAAATATTCGAGATCAACCGAGCCCACGATTGGCGTATCTGTCGCTTCAACTTGCTTTTCCTTCTCCATTGCTGTGTCGCATTTCAAGTGTAACATAAACCTGCGCGCTGGCGGGTTAACTTCCGTTGAAAATTTGGCTAGAAAACGCCAAGCTTACCCCGACCTCAGCGGCGCTTTAGGGCTGGCAGATCAACACTGAAAGGATGATCACTTCATGAATGACTCTTTATCCGGGCAGCTGTGTGCTCGTTGGACAATCCCGGCCTATGCGCAGGATCTGCTGTGGCTGACCAGTGACAGCGGCGCGGCGGTGCGCGTCGAAGGCGGCAAAGGTTTATTCACACTGGATGTGCCCGCCGAAGTGCTGACCCTGCGCTGGGGTGGCGCAGACGGTGCGCCGCTGACGCAATTGCGCTGGCAAGCGGACACCCTCGAATGGGACGGAACAGTGCGCTTAGGCGGTTTCATCGACGCGATGCACATCACGACCATTACGGCGCTGCCCGCGCCTATCGTCGTGTTGAGCGTGGGCGGGCAGCCGCTCAAACCGGGGATTAAGCCCTTCCCGGCGGCGGGTGAGCGCCAGCGGACGCCCTACGCCGTACCCGCCTTCGGCGATGGCATTGACGACGAGATCGGCGAAGGCGTGACGACGTGGGTCGCTTTTGAAGAAGACGCCGCGCTGACGCTGGCGCAGGATGCGCTGGTGAGCAAACTGCGCGTGCATCTTTACGGGCGACTGGCCGAGCAGAAAACGGGCTTGCATGACCTGTTCGCGCTGCCGATCACGCTGGAAGGTATGACTTTGTTCGCCCCGTGATAGATTAAGATTTGCTAGATACGGCCGCCATGCTTGCAAGTGAAACATGCGTT
>CALKIA010000440.1 GCA_937988705.1 uncultured Chloroflexota bacterium
CAACCCGCAGGACACCAACTGGTCGGCCATGCGCGCGCGCCTGCTCGACCCCGGCGTCGCCTTCCTGCGCTGATCTGTCTGCGCACTGCCCAGCCTCGAACCTGACGGTTCTTTGCCCCTCTCCCAAGGGAGAGGGGTGGTTGAGCGCAGCGAAACGGGGTGAGGCTGAGTTCAAAACGTGTATAAATCAGTTTACGAACACACAGTAAAAAACCTCAGTTATGGATCACCCTCACCGAAAACAGGGTTGTTTCTATCTCCCCTCCCCGAATTCGGGGAGGGGAGCCAGCCAAAGCGCTGTTCCTCGCCCCTCTCCCCGCTTGCGTGGGAGAGGGGTTGGGGGTGAGGGGGAGTCGCGAATGAGGCTTATCCCTAACTGACGTTAAAAAACCTCAGTTATGGATCACCCTCACCGAAAACAGGGTTGTTTCTGTCTCCCCTCCCTGAATTCGGGGAGGGGTCGGGGGTGGGGTTGCCCTTATCCTCCCCCTCTCCTCTTTTCGGAGAGGGGGCCGGGGGGTGAGGTGAGATCCTCCCCTACCTCACGTTCTTGATAACTTTTCCTTTGCGCCTCAGCGTCTTCGCGCCTTTGCGTTGAATCTTTCTTTTTCTTTCTTTTTCTTTCTTTCTTCTCGTTCTACTCACTTCTGCGGAACGCCAGCAGCGAATTCCCCGACAGCACATACACGATCTGCTGATCGGTGTCCGCGTACACGTTCGTGATCTGCGCGAACAATTCCTCGTCCGACGCGCGATAGCTGTTGATGAACGTCCCTGCCATCGTCGTCTCATAGACCGATTTCGCCTCGCGGTTGACGAAATACAACCCCTGCGCAATCGGATTCAGGTTCAGGAACATGGCGCTGTTCGTTTCCATCGACTGCCCCTGTGGGAAGCCGACGAAGGCGAACGGCTGAATATCGCCGCCCGTGAACTTGACGACGACCCCACCTTGCAGCAGCAGATAGATGTCGCCCGCGTTGGTGATGGCGAAATCCAGCGCGCGGCTGATATCGGGTCGGCGTTCCCCCGTAAAGTATTCGAGCGGCATGCCGGGATACGTGCTGCCCGACGGATCGTAGCGCCAGATCTGGTTCGCGCCGGGGTCGAGGATATACAGGCGGCCTTCCCAGAAGGCGATCGCGCGCGGTGTTCCCCATGTTTCCATGCCGCGCAGCTCCTGCGCCGTGCAGTCGAACAGGAACCGCGGCGGGCAGGCGATCAGCACGCCGTTTTCATCCAGCGCGGTGATCACGTTGCTTTGAGCCACGCCCGCGCCATTTTCTTCCCAGGCGATATCGATCAGATTGCCGATCGTGTACTGAATCACCTGACCGCTGCGCCGCATCGCTTGAATCGGCGTGCGCGAATCGGGGACAATGCTCAGCCCGTCATCCGCCAGCGTGATGCGGTACACAAACTGGTTGCGTGCATCCAGCACATACACATCTTCGCCCTGAATCACCAACTGCGTCAGTTCGGCGTTGGGAAACGAATCGACCACGCTCACGGTGCGCCGTTGGACGGCCAGCAGGCGGTCGATAATGGTGCGCGCTTCGCTCTTGAGGATCGACAGCATCGGGTCGCCGCCCTCTTTGATCGACTCGCAGTTCGTCGCCAGTTGCAGCACGGCGTTCCACGCGGCCAGCGTGCCATTCACATCATTCGAGGCGATGCCGCGCGCCGTGATGGCGGTGTCGTTGGCCCCTTTCACGCATTGATCGAATTCGCTTTCGCCCGTCCCGCTGATCCAGAAGATCACCACCAGAATCACCACGAACACCGGGATCAGCACAGTGACCCCTGCCGCCGCTGGTGAAGACAGCAGACCCTTCGGGCCACCCTCTTTCGGCGCGGGCACGATGCGTTCGAACGCCCGCTGCATCGACTCGGTGACGTTGGCGCCGTTGTTCGCCGTGCTGCTCAAAGCTTTGCGCACGCCGACCCCGCGCGCCCCGGATCGGCGCAGCGTGCCGGGATTCGGCGGTTCAGGTGCAGACGCCGTGCTGATCGGCGCTGGAGCCGCTTTCGCCGCTGTCGTCGATTCGATCTCTTTGATCGGCAGCGCGACGGGCTGCTCCGGCGGTACGAATTCCAGCGCCAGCAGCGTGATCTGCGTCTTGGCCGTCTCGCGCAGTCGCGCCAGTACCGCGCCGATATCCTCCAGTCCGACTGCGAACTTGAGCTCGTCCAGTGGTTGTTCGGCGAGCGCGGCATCCGCCACCAGCAGGCGGGTATTCGCGCTCACCGTGTACTTGGCCATCTTGATGTCTGGCGTCATTTCGACGCCCATCGACACGCCCTTCAGCGCGGCTTTGTCGCTGAACTCCGCCGGGAAAGCCTGTATCGCCTCTTTTTGCGCCAGCAGCCCCGCGCCCGTGCCGATTTTGCCGAGATACAAATCCGCGCCGCGCAGCACCCCCGCGATCACGTTGGCTTCGTAGCGCCGGGGATCGCTGCTGTTGTGCTCGAACAGGTTCTCGTTGATGTTCGCCAGCACGTCGCGCAGCGCTGAGGTCACGCTGCCGCTGCTCTCGAAATACCTATCGGAGGCGAGCTGCGCCATGCGCTCGTAGAATGCAGCGGGAGCGATCGTTTCGCCCGCCGGGGTGACGAGCGCGAAGAATGTATCCGTTTCGCGTCCGCGGGCCGCGCGCTTGGGCGCAGCTTCCACCAGTAAGCCGGGCGGCGCCACGCTGATGGCGCGACCGCTGACGACGTACAGGTGACCAATGAGGGCTTCGTACTCGATGGGCATAAGCTTGCTCTAACTGATCAAGTCGGGCGAGAGGTGATCCACACGGTTGAGATAGCGCACGATCAGGCGTTCCTTCTCAAAATCGATGCGCGTGACGGCCGTGTTGTAGTGCAGATAGTACATATTTCGATTCGGGAGTTGATTTAAGAGCGCCTTGATCAGCGCGTCGATGAACGTGCCATGCGTGATCAGCGCGATCCGTTCGCCTTTTTCGTGGTGATCCTGCGCGCGCCGCTTGAGTTCCGCCGCGATCTTGATCGCGCGTCCGTAGCACGACGGCAGACCTTCCACGCCGTTAGTCGGGTCCCACCAGCCCGCCTCCGTGATCCCGTCCGGGATGACATACGCCGGGAACTCCTCGGCGATCTGCGCGCGGTTGCGCCCGGGAAACCCCGTGATTTTGCCCGCTTCTTCGAGGTAGACGCCGCCGTGTTCGTGGACATCCACCCAGATTTCCGGCTTCAGTCCGAGCGCATTGGCGACCGGAAAGGTCGTCTGCATGGCGCGGTACATCGGGCTGCAAAACAGGTGCGAAATATCCGCGCCTTTCGCGCCCAACTGCTGTGAATAGCCGGTGTTCGGGTTGACCCACGGATCGCGGCTCACCCCTTCGGCGAGGAAAACGGCCAGCGCGTCGGCCTGCCGCTGGCCGAGATCGGTCAGTGGCGGATCGTTCACTCGCGTCACCCGCGCGTCGTCTGGCAGCGCATTATTCGTCGATTGTCCGTGCCGGATGATGTACAGTTCCAATTACTCGTTACCCTTCGTCTGTTCGGGAAGTTGTTCGCCCGCGTATTCAAGTATGATCTGCGCCCGCGGAATCTTCGCATTAACCAGCAGCGCTTTGTACAGTGGTTTGTCGGTGCGGTCTTCGACGATCACGATCTTTTCGTCAACGACTTGTGCCATGACGACGACCTCTAACGGATCATTCCGTGGATAATCGGGAATCGCGATTACAGCGTAGACGAGATGGTCATCGTCCAGGCAGGCCACTAAGCGCCCGTCAAAGGTATTGCCTGCATAGCGATTGACTTCAACCCGCGTCATCGCTGCGAGCTGCATCGTGATACCTGTTTTTGAAAATTCTACGGTCGCCATAGTTCGATCCTTTCCTGACTTAAATCGACCACGATGACGTTGATTTTCAACTCATCGATCAACGATGGGACGAGCCTTTGAAATACACCATAGTAGGCTTTAGTCGGGATCGCAAGGTACAGCGGCACTGATTTACCCAATTCTCGCAGCATGGTTCGGTAAACAATATACTGCCCGATGGCGGTGTAGAGGTCGGGCATGGTCGAACTGCCATCCGCAAAGCATTTCACCTCAACGAGCAGAATCTGTTCGATATCTCCGTTAGTTACACGGGTGGCTTGAATATCAATGAACAACCAATTGAGCGGCGTTTTAAAGCCAAACTGCTTATTGGCGACGTCCCAACCCGCTTTCGCCAGTGCATTGACAACTTGTTCATGGCATTGATCAATGGCTGGCATGCATCATCTTTCGTAGGTTTTGCTGTTGAGCGCCCACATCGGTTTGACATCCATGTCGAGATCATCGCGCAGCCCCGCTTCATACCGGAAGCAGCCTGCCGCCGCGATCATCGCCGCGTTGTCGGTGCACAGATTCAGCGGTGGGTAGCGCACGGGCAGTTCGCTTTGGGCGCGCATCGCTTGCCGCAGCGCCTGATTCGCGCTCACCCCGCCCGCCAAGAGAATCTCCGTCGCCTTAAATTCTTTGGCCGCGCGCGTCGCCTTTTCGACCAGTGTCGTGACCAGCGCCTTCTGGAAGCTCGCTGCCACATCCTTGACCAACACATCGGTGCGCAGCACGGGTTCTTTGTCGCCCTGTCGCGCCGAGGCGACCGTTGCCTCCCGCTTAACCGCCGTCTTCAGGCCGGAGAAGCTGAAGTCATAGCTCGAATCGGTTTTGGCGCGCGGAAAGTCGAACGTCGTGGCATTCCCCTGCATCGCCACCCGCTCGATGTTCGGCCCACCGGGGAAGGGCAAGCCGAGCATCCGCCCCACCTTGTCGAAAGCTTCGCCTGCTGCGTCATCCAGCGTGCCGCCGAGCCGTTCATACTGGCCGTGCCCGGTCATGAGCAGCAGTTCCGTGTGCCCCCCGCTGACGATCAGCACCAGCACCGGAAACACGATCTCGCGCTGCGCTTCGGTCAGCCACAGCGAATACACATGCCCTTCCAGATGATTGATGCCCAGCAGCGGCTTATCCAGCGCCAGCGCCAGCCCCTTCGCATAGTTGATCCCCACCAGCAGTGACCCGACGAGGCCGGGGCCGCGCGTCACCGCGACCGCATCAATCGACTTGGGGCTGATCCCCGCGTCGGCAATGGCGCTTTCGACCACCTGCCCGATCGCCTCAATATGCGCGCGCGACGCGATCTCCGGGAAGACGCCGCCAAACTTCGCGTGCAAATCGATTTGCGACGCGACGATATTCGAGGCAATCGTCTTGCCATCCGTCACCACCGCGGCGGCGGTTTCATCACACGATGTTTCGATCCCGAGAATAGTCGTCATGCTTTCCTCTGTCGTTAGTTGCCCGTCGGGACGACCCCACGTGGTCGCCCGCTGTCGGCGGAGATCATATCCCGCCCGTTTTCGTAGGGACAAGGCCTGCCTTGTCCGTTATCGACTTTCTCCCCTCTCCCTTGGGAGAGGGGCCGGGGGTGAGGCTATCTTTCCCCCCTCCCCCTGAATTCGTACCGGAGAACCAGCAAAACCCGCATTTCTCCCCTCTCCCTTGGGAGAGGGGCCGGGGGTGAGGCTATCTTTCCCCCCTGAATTCGTGCTGGGCCAAACTGCGACCATTTTACACACCGGCGTCCCCAGGACACGATTTATCGCGTCCGCCGTTGCGAACAATGTTGTCTCCCCTCTCCCTTGGGAGAGGGGCTGGGGGTGAGGTTGTCTTTCTCCCCCTGAATTTGCGTCGGGGTCGGCTAAATGCCACTGCTCAACCCGTTCCTACTTTGCCCCTACGTCAAGATCCCAGACTCACGATTGCGATCTAACTCTCGCCGGTTCCCGGTGAACTGCAAACTGCCTAACACTATCCAGCATAGCATGGTTGGGAAAATGTAACGCGGCAGCGCAAGTAAGAAGAAATGAACCAACGTCACATAAGCAATGAATCCTAAGAGCGGCAGCGTCAGCCGCCACTGGCGCCGCGACCGCCACGCGCCGATCAGCCCGCCGATCAACGTGACGGCGTGGAACACATACAGCAGCAGCTTCGGGAAGAACTGTTCCCCGCCGATGATCTGTCCGATTCCCGCCAGCGACCGATCCTCGCGCAGCCACTTGACCGCCAGCTCGCGCAGACTTTCCCCTGCGAACAGCGTCGTGCCGTGCGGCTGCACGTACGCGCCCACCAGTTCGCTGATCCGATGGCGCACATAGCCGCCCACATCCGCGCTGATCGTGCTGCCCGCCGCTTCCAGATACGCCTCTTGTCGTTCCTCGGTCGCGTCTGGTGCCACGGTGCCCAACGTCTCGTTGAGCTGTTGATCGACCACTTCAGGATCCGCCCACCCGGTCGCACCGACGAACAGGAAGCTGGGTAAGCCTTCCCCCGCGATCACGAAGCGCTGCCAGCGCGCGAGGTTGTAGACCGTCCACGTGGACACGACCAGCGCGTACGCGACCAGCAGCGCGGCGATCTTGCCCCATGCCCGCCCGCGATACACGATCAGCAGATGCAGCGCGAGGCCAAGCGGAAATGCCAGCAGCACCGCCCGCGTCAGCGTCGCCAACCCGAACAGCGCCCCGGCGATCAGCCACAACCGCAAGTTATCGCTCCCCCTCTCCTCTTTTCGGAGAGGGGGCTGGGGGGTGAGGTTGGTTTTCTCCCCTTCGCCTCTTTTCAGAGAGGGGGTCGGGGGGTGAGGTTGCTTATCCCCTCCTCTCCCAAGGGAGAGGGGGTCGGGGGGTGAGGCTGCTTGCCTCCCCCTCTCCTTTAGGAGAGGGGGCCGGGGGGTGAGGTTGCTCACATACACCGCGAACGCCGCGCTCAAGCCCAAAACATACGTCGTCTCGGTGAGGATCTGCCCGGTTTCGAGAATGAAAATCGGGTTGATCGCCACGAACGCCGCGGCGATCCAGCCCGCGCGTTCCCCGCCAATGTGCCGCGCAATGCGATACACACAATACACGGTCAGCGTCCCCATGATCGCCTGCGCCACGCGCACGGCGACGATCGCGCCTTCGGGCGTGAAGATCACCTGCGCTATCCCGTTGACGATGAAATACACGGGTGGCTGCGCCAGCAAATGCAGCGCGACGCCGGGCACGTCTTGACCGGAAACCAGCGCATACCCATGCCGCAGGTAAAACTGCTGATCGCTGCCCGCCGTCACCGTCGGCGCGAGCGACAGCCCATAGATGAGTCGCAGCCCCAGCGCCACGACCAAAATAAGCCACATGACGCGCTTTGACCGGGTGCTCATCGTAGGGGCGACCCCATGTGGTCGCCCGTATTCCTGTGCCCCCCTCCCTGAATTCGGGGAGGGGCCGGGGGTGGGGTCTGATCGCTGGACATTTTGACGGCTCATGGCGCTTCAATCCTGTAGAACACATACTGCGTTCCCGGCACATCCGCCACGGGCACGAAGCGCGCATCATCCCCGCGCAGAATGCCGTCGAGGTTCGGACGATCCGCGGGCATGAGCAGATAATCCACGCCATAGCGCTGCGCCACCGCGATCAGCGTGTCGCGGTCGTTTTGCGGGAACACAATCGAGGACAGGCCGACATAGCTCAGGCTGAACGGATCTTGTGTCATCAGTACGAGGCCATCGCCGCCATCCGGCAGCGTCAGCGCGACCTCGCGCAGGGCTTCGATGCTCGTCGTATAGTTCCGTGCCATGGTCTGATCGGCGCGCACCAGCTCAAAGCCGTTCATGCCCATCAGCGCGATCCCGATCACCGCGCCGCCGATCAGCAGTCGTCGGTTCGCAATCGCTCGATCGAGCGCGTACACGCCCACTGGAATCAGCAGCGGAATCAGCGTGAGATACGCTTTCTTGAGGCTGCCCGCCTGCGCTTTGTAGGGCACGAGCATCGTGTAAAAGACGAACACACCGAGCAGCAGAATCGCCGTCGGGGCGAGAGCCCGCCAGCGCGGTCGATCCCGCAGGAGCAGCAGTCCGCCGCCGATCACCAGCACGGGCAGCACCCCATCCAGCGTCGTGATCATCATCTTGACGCCTGCCGCCATCTCGAACAGCCGCTTGCCGATCATTTGCGCCGGGCTGACGCTGGCGAAATACGTTTGCAGGCTCAAATGCGCGTCGAAAATGTAGTGATCATTCACATCGGTCAGGAAGAACATGTTCATCATCGTCGGCGTGGAGAACGTGCCGTTGAGCGCGACGTTGCGCGCCAGCCACGGTGCGACCACCAGCGCGGCGGCGAGCGGCATGAGCAGCGCTTTCTGCCAGTGTTGGCCGCGCAGCGCCAGCAGCGTGACGATGAACATCGGCAGCAGCAGAATATTCTCGCTCCGGTTGAGGTAGGCCACGCCCGCTGCGATCCCGCTGACGATGAACGCCCACGTCTCCCCGCGCCGCCAGCCGCGATTGAGCAGCAAAATCGCGAGGCACACGAGCAGCGCGTTCGGCACGGTGGTATCCGTGCGTGCGGAATTCATGACGAGTTCCGGCACGACCGCCGCGAACCCCGCCGCGATCAGGCTGAGCGTATGCGCGAGATCCAGCTGCCGCGCCGCCCAGTAGCTGATGACCGGCAGCAGCGCGCCGAGCAGCAGAAACGGGAGAACCGCCTCGCGTGCGCCGATCCCGAACGCTGACACCGACAGCCACACCAGCACCGACGACAGCGGCATCCAGTGGTCATCGGCATGCACCACACTGGGATACAGGTCGTTGTACTGCCAGATATAGTTGATCGTGTAGCCTTCACCCGTCGCCATCCGCACGCCCACATTATAGTAATGAGTCGGGTCGGCCAAACCGGGATGGGTGACGAAGGGGAGGAGGACCAAGCGCAGCGCCAAAGCGCCCAAACAAATCAGAAGTAGGTGTCGTCTCATAGCCTAGCGCATCGATAGCTGGGGAGCGCCGTTCGCCGCAACCTTTGACTTGCTTTGTTCACTCAACGGCATGCGTTTCGTCACTCCCAGAAAGGCGCATTATAGCGCGTCCCCGCGCCTGTGGATACAGTTGATCTCATGGGATAATAGACGATACTGAATCGCCTCACCCATTCGGCACCGGGACTCTTTGTTCCCCCTCTCCTCTTTTCGGAAAGGGGGTTAGGGGGTGAGGTTTGCTTTTCTTGAGGCTGTAGCGACGCGCTTCTGCGCATCCTGACCCCACCCCATCCTCAACCGAATTCGGGGAAGACAGGCTTTCTCCCCTCTCCCCGCTTGCGTGGGAGAGGGGTTGGGGGTGAGGGGCAGACAGAAATTTGGTACACATAGGACATGAAGACTCTTCAAGTCCCCTCTCCTCTTTTCGGCGACGGGATTTAGGGGTGAGGTTTGCTTTTCTTGAGGCTATTGGACGTGCTTCTGCGCATCCTGACCCCACCCCATCCTCAACCGAATTCGGGGAAGACAGGC
>CALKIA010000441.1 GCA_937988705.1 uncultured Chloroflexota bacterium
AGCTTCGGCACATCCGATACCTGATCAGTGAAGATATCGGTTGAGTTCTCGCGCAGCATTTGCTCCAAGTAGCGATTTAGACGTTCCACAATCGTGCGCTGGTTGGTGACACCACGATTGCTACAGGAATGCCGGAGAGTTGCTTTCCCTTTCGATGCCGGGCAAAAAAGTCCACGATAGCGGCTGTCTCGATCCGCGAAAACGCTCATGAACGATCCGCACTCGCCGCAAATCACCAGTCCGCTCAAGATATGCGTCACGTCTGGTTTCGCGCGTCCGCGAATATGTGCACTACGCCGATCAAGCTCTTGGCGCACACGATCTGCGAGTTCACCCGTCCACACTGGTTCGTGGGTATTGCGAAACACTAGTGTGCCTTCGGGTAAAGGCTCACTTTCATCGTATGCCCAACGTCCCGTTTTGTAGCCGTTCTTACTCTCCTTGCTGCAGTGAAAGCGTGCCATATGACCCCAGAACAGCGGCCGCAGCACCAAGCGATGCATGAAATTCGGGTGGAATACAACTCCCTCATCATTGACGTGACCGCCGCGGCGGTACAGTTCGCGCTCGATGCGCTCCCACGCAACACCCTCTAGGATCAATGCTGCTAGATCATCCCACAAACGGCGGCGGCTCTCGTTGACCTCGAATCGAGTCACTTTCCCGGTCTTGTCGTCCCGGATTGCGCGATGAGAGATCGGGATACGGCTTGTAATCGGCAGACCACGCCGCGCAAGATCCGTCATGGCGCTGTCCCGCGCTTTTACGAGACGATCGATTTCACCCGCAGCCTTGAAACCGGACATCGCAATCCACATACGGTAGTTACGTTCGTCGATCAGCCCGTCTTGCAGCGAATAAATCGTCGCGCCGCTCTTGATGACTTGCTCGGTGATATAGGCGTGGAGCGCCTGTGTGCGAGCAAAGCGATCCCCATCACGGATGATGAGGACGGCAAAGTCCTTCGCTTCCCAATGCGCCTTGAGGCGATAGAAGGCATCGATACCTTCTTCGGCAGCATCAGCCGCTAATTCGTGAAAATCGATGTAGCGTCGGCTGTGACCCGGTACTTTCATCAAGTCCACAACCTGCCACCCGTTCTTTTGCGCGTGAAGTCTCGACTGTGCTTCCTGTTCCGGCAAACTGACCTTTTCAGGTTCATGCTGAGCGTGTGTCGAAACCGCGCACCAGATGATCGCGCGCGTTGGAGACATCAAGCATCCTCTACTGCGGGCGGAACAGCCCGATACTTCCACTCGTAGCCGATAGGTCCATGACGCGGAATCTGCATCGTTTCGATCAAGCCAGCGTCGACCAGCTTGGCAAGCAGAATCACGTCCCATTTGTTGAGCGCGGTCTTATTGACGCGCTTGGCTAACTCCGTCCGGTTGACCCATGTTCCCGCTTCACGCAGCGCCTCCAAAATCTGCTGGGCTTGCGGCGTTAGAGGAATTGGGTTTTCTGACGGAGACGTCATTTGTGGGCTCACTTCATACATACGCGCGTATACCTGTGAGTATATGATAGTCGCACTCGTTTGGCAACTACTCGGTCTAATTCTGTTCTGTTGCAGTAGTTTGGAAAACTAACTTCGCCATATCGCGCAGTGCGCGCAGATCGCCACCGAAGATAGCGTCGAGCTGCTCGGGCGTAAGCATCGAGTCTCCGCCTGGCAGGCTAACAAACGTTGCGCGTAGCGAAGGATGAAGGAGTCTCAATAGGGAATCTTCTTCGGACATTGTTTCAGTAGGTGCTGCAAATTCCAACGGCATACTCCGAGTTATATCTCTATGTGCACCTCAGCATAACTGAACGCCTTATACAGATAACCGGAATCGTACAGTTTGCGCCGGAATCCTCCACGTTCTACCGGATTTGGTGGTAATACTCGACTTGAACAGAAGAAGCGACGAGCAGGTTTTCCAACCAACAAGTGCGGTAGGCGAAGCCATTGAGCTTATGAAATGGTGACGTGAACGGTGCGCCGGTGCGCAAGCGGGTGCGTGGACAGTAGGGTTGAAAGTTGTGCAGCAGTGCCCACGAACGGACGAGCAGGTGAGCACTCACGCGATGCCCGTGAAAATCGCGGCCCATGTATAAGCAGCGCGCCGTCGGCTGCATGTGCCGTTCGAGCATGGTACTGACGCGATGGCAGCCGGGGTGAAACAGCCCTTGACGCAGCTCAGACCGTTTCTGTCTGAAGCGTTCAACGGCTTTGAGTGCCTCTCCCTTCAGCTGCTGGCGCGCGAAGATGAGAAACTGGTCGAAATGAAAATAGTGTCAAGATCGGTTTCGAAATCCCCAAAAGGATCGGAATAAGGATCCGCAGATCACCCGTTTAGCAGTCGCTCAGCCCTCCTTCGACTTGGTCTACCCCCGATAAAATGGCTCATCCGCATTTTGTGTGATGGGCGGGAAGTTCCGAGTAGACTGAC
>CALKIA010000442.1 GCA_937988705.1 uncultured Chloroflexota bacterium
GTCTGGATCGCCACCAGAATAATTCCGACGGGCGAGTCGTAGAACCCAATGGCAGCCTCCACACCCGAGAGGCGCTGCTGGACGTCGCGCAGTTCGATGTAGGCGAAGTCGAAACCGTTGAGCGTCCCCGGCTCAATCTCACCCGTGATATCGCTTTGAGTGATGAGCTGCTCGGCGATCGTGACCGGCGTCAGTTCACCTGTGAACTCCGCCGTGAGTGCCGCCAAGGCGACAGGACTGTAGATGGCGATGGCCACCGAGCCGTCGCCAATCGGATCACTGGTCGTGCCCGCCGTCAGCCCGATGGACGTATTCGATACAATGACAAAGCCTTCGTCTTCACGAAACAGCCAGTCACCCGGATATTCAAAGGCTAGTGAACCATCAGGAAACGTATAGGCGAGGGTCGCACCTTGACCCATGACCGCACCCGTCACGACGAGTGCCAGCAAACAGACACCCAAAACTAAGTAAAGTCTATATCTGAGCATTATGCCTCCGTTGAGCTGCGATCAGAGGGTAGTTAACCCCTGATCGGCCAGCGCGTTGGTAAAAGATAGCTGTATAGCTATAAGGATAAACGCAAATTGCTGGGAGCGGAAACGACTAAAGTTGGAGACTGGAGAGAAAATCTTAATACTTGGGGTTCAAAAACGCAGGATACGCCGAATGACGTACCCTGCGCAGACTTCGTTCGACGTGGAATCTATTCGAGAACGCGCGGGGGCAGACCGACGGGCAGCGCGTCGGGGCGGTCGACCGTGCTTTGGAGTGTAACGTAGGTCCCGCTCTCATACGCGGTGCTGAAGGCGTGCATGATCTCCAGCACATGGTAGGCCAGTGCGCCGCTGGCGCGGTGCGGACGACCATCGCGGATGCCATACGCCATATCAGCGAGACCGATGCCGCGTGCCCAGTCTTCGCGGTGGCTTACGGGCATGACTTCCCAATCGTGCTGACCGGGTACGAACAACTTGACCGTCCGCGGATCGTAGCCGTTGGGATCGGGGATGGCGATGCTGCCGACCGAACCATAGATTTCCATTTGTGGTAGACGGTGTCCCCACACATCAAAGCTGGTGATGAGCGTGGCGAGCGCACCGGAGGCGAATTCGACCGTGCCGGTGTAGTGCGTCGGCACATTGACCGGCAGCGTGCGTCCCTTGCTGGTTGTGCGGGTGGGGAAGGAGGCACGCGCCGCGCCGCTCACCCGGACGGCTGGGCCGAGCAGGGCGACTAAACACGTCACATAGTACGGGCCCATGTCGAACATAGGGCCACCACCGGGCGCATAGAAGAAATCTGGATTTGGGTGCCAGCCTTCCGGGCCGTGACCGAGCATGAAGCCGACCGCCGCGACCGGATCGCCAATCGCGCCCTCGTCGATCAGTTTGCGAGCAGTTTGATGCTGTCCGAATAGGAACGTATCCGGCGCGCAGCCCACGCGCAGACCCTTCGCGGCGGCGGTATCGATGATCGCTTTGCCGTCGCTCAGGCTGGTCGCCAACGGTTTTTCCGAGTAGATATGCTTGCCCGCATTCAAAGCCTTCAAACTGACCTCGGCATGGACGGCGGGGATGGTCAGGTTGATGACAATATCGATAGTCGGGTCAGCGAGCAGTTCGTCGACCGAGCAGGCGACTGGGATGTTGTTCTCGGCGGCGACGGTGCGCGCCTTGTCGAGATCGATGTCCGCGCACGCCACCAGATCGAGGATGTCGAAGGCGCGGCAGCCTTTAATGTAGGCGGGGCTGATATTGCCCACGCCAATGATGCCAACTTTGTAAGCTGTGTTCGTCATGGTTTTTGCCTATAGGTTGCTGAGGTAGCGGAAACTCTGTTCAACGGCTGCGAGCGGATCACCATCGACGCGATCTGCTTCGACGATCAGATATTCGGCGGTGAAGGCGGCGAAGATGGCCGGGAAGTCCATCACGCCCGCGCCGACGGCGGTCATCGCTTGTCCGGGGACGCACGGGCCGTCTTTGACATGCATGAGCACGGATGCCTGTGCGCCGAGCGTGTTTAGCACTTCGATGACGTTCGCGCCAGCCGTCTGCACCCAGTACGTATCGACCTCAAACAGCACGGAGGGCGACAGAAATTCTTTCAGGCGCAGCAGCGGGATCGATCCATCGGGCAGTAGGCGGAGTTCAAAGTCATGGTTATGGTAGGCGAGGCGCAGCCCGTGTTCACGGGCGACTGTGTCACCTTCGTTGAGCTGGTCGGCGAGGCGCTGAATGCGTTCCAGTGATTCGAAGTTTTCCGCGGCGATCCACGGGAACACGATGGTGCTCGCACCCAGCGCGCCGACTGTGTCCAGCACTTTCTGTTGGTTGTCGCCCAGCGGCAGCGGTGAATGGGCGCTGGTGACCTTTAAACCCAGTTCATCGAACAAGGCTTTAGCTTTGGCCGGTGATTCCCCGTAGACGCCCGCCGTTTCGACTGCGGGATAGCCGTAGGCGGCGATCTGCCGGATTGTGCCCTCGAAGTTAGCCGAGAGCGCATCCCGTACCGTATAAAGTTGAAGCGCAATCATGAGATATTATTCCTCTGAATAGACAGCGGGAGATCCAGCGCCGAATGGCGAACCTGCAATCGCTCCCAGCAAACTGATTGAAGATACCCATTTTCTGAACAGCTGACCACCCTATTATGAGTAGTTATGAAAAATTGTACTGGCGCAAGATCAGTGATGATAAGCTTACAGATATCAACCCATATTGAGCAAAGTTAACGACGATGACGACCAAGTTTAATCCCGCACGTCTGGTGCAATTGGATTTCAACGGGCCATCCCAACGGTTTGTGATGACCGAAACGCGCGCGCTCAGTTCCGCGCTGGCGGCGCGTGACCTGACTGACGCCACGTCCGTGCTGTACGCGGAATATGGTGCGCAGGTGTATGTGTTTCGCACGAGTCACTTCTCGCTGTACAACGTCATGCAGGGCGAAATCGACGGTCAAGCGTGGATGGCGACTTTCTGCGCTGTGTGCAACGCCGGAATGAGCTTTTCGCCCGTGGTGAACGATCAAGTGCTCGAATTCTACGGCGTTGGCTATTATGATGCGATGACCCTGCTCGCGGATCGGCAGACCGGCTCATATTGGGATCACTTAACCGGCGAATGCTTGTACGGTCAGTTGGAAGGTACGGTACTCCGCCACCTGACAACCATTAATCACTCGACGGCGGGGCAGGTGCTGAAGCTCTACCCGGACGCGCAGTTCGTGGTGACCACCCTGACTGCCGACAAAGTCCAGTTTGAGGACTTTGCCGAAGCACTGCGCGTCGCCCCGGAGCCACAGTGGTTTCCGCAGATTCTGGGTTCGCTCGATAAGGAAGACCTGCGGTTACCGCGTTTCGAAATGGGACTTGGCGTGTGGTCACAGGGACATGCGCGTTTCTATCCGTTCACGACGCTGCACGCGCATGACAATGTGCTGTTTGACGAATTTGCCGGACAGCGCTTGCTCGTCTATGCTGATCCCGAAACGACCAATCCGCTGGCCCTGTTCACAGATGCGACGAGCGCGGAGTGGCGGCACGATGTGCTGGTGCTCAATAATGGGCAAACGATCCAGAATGGCTCGCTGCGGCAGCGGGGTGAAACTGTCGCCATGCCACGCCCGCTCCAACTGTTCCAGCGCTGGTACAGCTTCGCGCTCACGTTTCCCGATTGTGAGGTCTATCCCACCTACCTGAAGGTGAAACGGGGCTAAACTAGAGGGACAACCGGAAACAGCGTACAAGGAGAGCATATGACGGCTTTGATGAAAGCAGTGAAGGCAAATAATGCGGCGCAGGTCAAACAGTTGATCGCGCAGGGCGTGAATGTGAGCGAAGCGGACTCGGGCGGTGACTCGCCGTTGATCATGGCGGCGTACCTCGGCTATACCGACATCACCCGTTTACTATTGGAGGCGGGTGCGGACGTGGGCGCACTCGACCCCGGTATGAAGGCGACCGCGCTGCATGCCGCTGCGTATGCGGGGCGCGTGGAACCAGCCAGACTGCTCGTCCAGTACCAGATCGACATCGACAAGCAGGGGCCGTATAACGGTTACACCGCGCTGCATGATGCGATCTGGCAGAATAATGTCGAGGTAGCGCGCGTGCTGATCGATGCCGGCGCGAACCTGCAGATCAAGAGTAACGACGGGCAAACCCCGCTTGAGTTTGCGCAGGCGAAGCACCATACCGAAATTGCCAAATTGATCGAGCAGAAGCTCGGCCACGGGTAAAAACGCCGTCAATGTTTCGTCGGGGCACCATTGATCGCGTCCGCTTGTAGAGTCGCACCAAGCAGCGGATGGGCAGAAACTCGTCCCCCACACTCTCTAATGATCCCGCTAAACACTAGGGGCGCAGCGCGCTGCGCCCCTAATTCGCAATTATCCGAAACGCTGTTCTCGGGTTCATATCGGTGATCCGGCATTGCGCCCTTTGGACGGTACCAGTCAACTTGGTTTCAGCAAACGTACCCCGTTGTGTCCGACTCAGTTGAGTCAAGGGGGCGGCGCTTAGAAGTAATGGCCTCCAACATTCAGCCCATGGGCGGCTGCGAACATTGAGCGCACATTAGAAAAGTGACCCGTTTCACCAACCACTCATCAAAATCTCTTGCTCCCAAAAACCAATTTGCATATCATGAGCATATCTATTGATTAGGACTTCGAACTATTCGTATGGCGAAGCGTTCATCAGTTGAACTAGCGCACCAAACTATCGGGATCGTCCCCTTCGTGATGCGATTCATGTCGGCGGATCTTCGAAATTCTAAGTATGGCGCGTTGGCAGGTCATGTCTCAATTTTGGGCATGTTGGAACAGCGTCCCTATACGATGAAAGAACTGGCTGATACCCATATGGTCAGTTCACCGACGATGTCGAGTACCGTCACCACGCTCGAAGAACGTGGGTGGCTTGCCCGCGAACGAAGCTCGGAAGATCGACGTGTCGTTTGGGTGTCCATCACCGGCGACGGGCAGGCGGCGCTGGACGACATGCGGGGGCAGACGGCCGAGAAGATCGCTGAAGTGCTCGACAATCTGTCTGAAGAGGATCAAGCGAAGTTAGCCGACGGGCTGAGGCTGCTGCTCGGCGCGTTCGCCGCAGGATTCGAAGACTCTCACCACTCGTAAATCGGAATCAGTATTGTAAGCCGACGCTTATTGCGCATCGGCGGGCTTAGTGTTGCATTTAGCAGAATGATAAAGGGATAGCGGAATGGCAAACGGGGAAATTATCGTCGAGCAGTTGGTTAAGCAGTACGGTGACTTCATGGCCGTAGATGGTGTGTCCTTCAAGGTGGACTCAGGCGAAATCTTCGGCTTTCTCGGCCCGAACGGCGCGGGCAAGTCGACGGTCGTCAAGATGTTGACGACGCTGTCGCTGCCCAGCAGTGGCCGCGCGACGGTTGGCGGCTTTGATATTGAAAAAGAAGCGCAGGACGTACGCCGTGTTTCGGGCGTCGCCTTGCAGGAAATCGGCCTTGACCCGCTGCTCAAGTCGATGGAACTGCTCACCATTCAAGGGCAGTTGTTCGGCGAAAGCCGCAAAGAAGCCCGCCAGCGCGCGGTGGAACTGCTCGACCTGGTCAAGCTGTCCGACGTGACTGAGCGCCCGGTGGGCAAGTACAGCGGTGGTATGCGCCGCCGTCTGGACCTCGCCATGGCGTTAGTGCATCGCCCGGACGTGCTGTTCCTCGACGAACCGACGACCGGCCTCGACCCGGCCAGCCGCCGCGATGTGTGGAATGAAGTGCGTCGCCTGAACCGCGACTATGGCATGACGATATTCCTGACTACCCAGTACCTCGAAGAAGCCGACGAACTGGCAGACCGCGTGGCGATCATCGACCGTGGGCAGATTCGCGTTGAAGGTCAGCCGCAGGCGTTGAAAGCAGCGTTGGGTGGTGAATCGATCAACGTGACCTTTAAGGAAGTGGATGACGTCGAAAGCGCTAAGGACGAACTGGCAGAGATGTTCGACCGGGTGCAGGTGGATCGCAAGACGCTGCGGTTGTATCGCAATGGCGCGGCGCAAATC
>CALKIA010000443.1 GCA_937988705.1 uncultured Chloroflexota bacterium
GGGACGCGCAACGGCGCGTCCGTTACACCTGCAATCCGGCGGACGCCCCGTTGGGTGTCCCTACAATTCTCTCGATTGTTAAAAGTGTCCTGTCCTCAACTGAATTCGGTGAGGAGAGTCAACAAAAACACGTTTTTCTCCCCTCTCCCCGCTTGCGTGGGAGAGGGGTTGGGGGTGAGGGGTATACCCGGAAATAGCGTATCTTGGTGACTATGGGACGCGCTTCTGCGCGTCCGTGACGGCTGTACAACACGGTTATGCTGTTTCATGACCTGATCAGAAATTTGCTGTGTTTGCCCAAGAGGGGGACTAACTATGGACAGCCAAGCTCTGCGCGCGCTGTACGATCAGCAGCAGCGCCTTGACGTGCAGTACCCTGGCACCCGCCGGGAAGTGACCGAACAGGTCGTCCGGGTGATCGAGCCGGAGCGCGGCGCGGTGCTTTATGCGCGCATCGACGCCACCAACGCCGATGCGGTGATCGAGCACGAGATCGCCTATTTCAAGTCACTGGGGATTGCGGACGAGTTCGAATGGAAGCTCTTCGGGCACGATCAACCCGCGGATTTGCGCGAACGGTTGATCCGACACGGTTTTGCGGTGGTCGAGCCCGCCGACGCGGTGATGGTGCTTGACCTCAGCGCATTACCGCCGAAGCTGGCGCAGCCCGTCACCCACGATATCCGCCGCATCACCGATGAGCGCGGGCTGGACGATGTCTATTCGGTGATCGCCGCCGTGTGGCCGGAGGAAGAGCATGGCGCAGCGAAACGGAACAAAATTGCCCTTCTGCGCGACCATCCCGCGTCCATCAGCCTGTTTGTCGCCTATGTGGACGGTCAACCGGTCAGCGAGGGGTGGGTCGATTTTCCGGGGACGGACTTCGCGGGCTTATGGGGCGGCGCGACGCTGCCGGAATACCGCCAGCGCGGCCTCTATACAGCGCTCGTCGCCGTGCGCGCGCAGGCCGCGATCCAGCGGGGCTACCGCTACCTCACCATCGACGCCAGCCCGATGAGCCGCGCCGTGCTGGAAAAGCAGGGCTTCGTCGTGATTGCCACGGCGTGGGAATGCAATTATCGCGGCTAGGGTCGTTTGAAGGGCGCCCGACTCATGCTCTCGTCCGTGGTGGTGTAGTCCAGATTTTTCAGCGTCTCATCGACCGATTTCAGGAAGTCGATGCCTTCGGTGACCGTCGGGAACGAGCGGTAGCGCACGCCGACGATCTGGTGGCCAATGTTGGCGAAGAACTGGTCAATGGCATTTTTCGGGATATAGATCGACCAGCCCACGCGCTGATGGCGCAGCGATTTGGCGATGTTTTGCGCGTCTTTGAACGACATTTCGTTCTTGGTGAGACGCCGCGCATCGGTGATGGTGTGCACCAGCGGGCCGCCTTCGCCGAGGGCGGCGTTGGCCTGGTCGCGCATGGCCATCGATTCGTCGAGATAGGTCTCGAGGTCAGATCGAGTGATCGCTCCGTCATAGGCAATGAGCAGCAAGCGGTTTTCAATGATCCAGGACAGTCGATAAGGCATCACGCATCCTTTCTGCTTGTCCTGATGATATAACCAAGTTCTAAAGACGAAACATTAGGAATTGGCGTCGTCGGATTTGAGCAGCGCGGTCTGGACCCAAAGCACCGTCCGCGCGAACGCCTCCTCGGCGCTGACGATCGGGGCATAGCCGAAATCGCGCGCGGCTTTGTCGTGATTGAACCAGAAATCGCGGCAGGTCGCGGCGACCGCATAGCGGGTGATGACCGGTGCCTTCCCTTTACCGCCAGACATTTTGTAGGCGAGTTCGCTGCCCTGCGCCAGCAGCATTGCCGCTCCCACCGGCAGGATCGCCGTCTGGTAGGGGATGTTCAACGCCTTGAGGTAGGCCGCGAAGAAGGCGAAGAAATTCTCCGGCGCATGGTCGGTGATGAAGTAGCACTGACCCGCCAAGGGGCTGACGGCGCTCAGACTCGCAGCCGCCAGCACGAAGGCATAAGCCGCATTGTCGATGTAAACATGATTAAAGCGCGCGCGGCCGTCGCCAATCTGCGTGAAGCGGCCCGTACGGTCGACGAGCGGAATCACATTGGGGAAACGATGCTTGTCATGCTCGCCGTAGAGCCCGGCCATGCGCAGCGAACAGGTGGCGAGTTCGCGCGTATTGGCGGCAATAACGGCCTGTTCGCCGAGCATTTTCGTCGCGCTGTAGTAGTCGAGATGCGTTTTGGGATAGGGCAGCGTTTCGTCGCCATCACGGATGGGCGTGCCAGCAAAGACCGCATCGACTGACCCCGCATAGATCAGCCGGGGCACATGGTTGGTCTGACAGGCCGCGATCACGTTGTGGACGCCCGCCACATTGATGTCGTACATGATGGGCTGCTTGGTCGGCAGTTGATTAATGTAGGCGACAGTATAGATCACGGTGTCCATGCCCACGCAGGCGGCGGTTAACGTTTCGGCGTCGCGCACATCCCCGATGATCGATTCTACCCCGGCTTCCGGGCAGGTCAGCAAGTCAAAGCTCGTGACGGTGTGTCCGTGCGGCTGGAGCAGTCGCGCTACCGCCCGCCCCAACATCCCCGCGCCGCCAATGACGAGTACGCGCATTGCTTCAAGCCTCCGCCTGTTTACTCCATGGTTCGCTATATGCTTCTGAGTATACAGAGGGGGTTGCGTTGAGAAGCATGAGGATTCAGCCGGTAAGGGGGCGAACTGATTTTGTGTGCCCGGAGCTGGCCGCCCTTGAGGGTGTTTACGCGGCGGGGCGCAGCAGGCTGCGGGCGCACACACAGGTGCGCCCCGACAACTGTTCGTTTGAAAAGTGGCCTATCTTCAACCCACGCCCGCCGCGAAGTGGCGTGCGGGCGCATGAAACGACATGAAAATTAGTTTGCAGCTGCACAACGGGGACGGAGAAGCGCCCCTGTGGTTAGCGCTGCGCGCCGACTTCGACGCTATCGCCCACATGTAGATCGCCAAGCGCGCGATGGATGATATTTTGCCCAAACATCACGCCTTTGACCTGCTTGCGGAAGGTCGCCAGCGTCGCCAGCGGCTCCTGATAATCGGGCACGGTGGCCGTCGCCTGATCAATCGTCGTGATCTCGCAGCGGGCGCACGGTTTGACCGAGTCGAACGGTACGCTGCCGATCAGGAGCTGCGTCCACTCGTCTTCCGCCCAGGCGTTCGCGCCACTGATGACGATATTCGGGCGGAAACGGCTCATGGGCAGCGCCTCTTTGTCCCGTTCCAGCAAGCGATCATTAAGATCGGCGAGGGAGGCTTCGTTCGCCAGCAGCGCCGGATAGCCATCGGTAAAGCTGACGGGCGCGGGGCGATCGGTGTGGCTGCTGGAGGTCATCCGCCCATCGTCGTCCGCCTGTTTGACCAGCCGCACGTGCGCGCCGAGGAAATCGCTCAGCCACGCGGCGACCGTATCGCCCTGATCCACCCCGTCGCAGGTCGATTTCCACACGACGACGCGGCGCGTTTCCGCCTCATCGCCATCGGCGGCCAGTGACACGCGCACTGGCTCACGCCCCGGCGCGCTGATCTGCAGCCCGCCATCCGTGTAACTCGGCTGGATCAATGCCAGCTTGGCGTGTTCGCGCTGCGTGACGAACCGCCCATCGGGTGTGATGACCATCCAGCGGCGGTCGTCGCGCAGACCGCGCGTCACCAGTGTGGCCGACTCGTGGCTCAAGCCGCCGCACGATTTGATCGGGTAGGTATAGAGTCCCGTGATGCGCATCAGCTACGTCGTCTTGACGGGCAGGCGGTACAGACCCATCGCTGTGCGGACGGCGTCCATGGTCTGCTGCGCTTCGGCGCGGGCACGTTCTGTCCCAGCGACCAACACATCTTCGACCAACCCCGGCTGGCTCTGGTACCGGGCGCGCCGTTCGCGGATCGGCTCCAGGAAGTTGTTGATAGCGATGGTCAGCTTCTTCTTGACTTCCACATCACCCACCTTGCCGAGCACGTAGCGTTCCTTCAGATCGTTGATTTCGTCCACGTTGGGGTTAAACGCGTCGTGATAGATGAACACGGGGTTGCCCTCCACGCGACCGGGGATGTCCGCGCGGACCCGGTTCGGGTCGGTGAACATGCCGCGCACCTTCTGCGTGACCTCTTCGACGGTGTCCGACAGGAAGATGGCGTTGTTGAGCGACTTGCTCATCTTCGCCTGTCCGTCGATGCCGATGAGCGACGGGACATCGCCGACCAGCACATCGGGGATCGGGAAGACGTCACCGTACAGATTATTGAAACGGCGGGCGATTTCGCGCGTGATTTCGACGTGCGACTCGTTGTCCTTGCCGACGGGGACGAGGTTGCCCCGCGGCAGCAGAATATCCGCCGCTTGCAGAATGGGATAGCCGAGCAGCCCGAAAGGCATGGAATCTTCCATGTTGGCCGCGCGCGCCATATCTTTCAAACTGGGAATGCGTTCCATGCGCGCCACGCTGACCAGATTCTCGAAGATCAGGTTCAGCTCGTAGGTTTCCTGGACGCCGGATTGCAGAAAGATCGTGGCTTGCTCCGGGTCAATGCCGACCGACAGATAATCCAGCACGCAATCATGAATATTCTGCGCCAGATTCGCGATGTGCTCGCGTTCGGGCTTGGTCGTCAGCGTATGCAGGTCGGCGACGATGAAGAAGCAGTCATACGTCGATTGCAAGCGAACACGGTTCGCCAGCGACCCGACGTAGTGGCCCAAATGCATTTTTCCAGTCGGGCGATCACCCGTGAGAATACGACCCTTTTTTGTCATTTTTCCCCTCTCAACCAAGGATTTTCATTGTACGCAAACCGGAGCGGAATACAATAGAAGGGTAAGGCTGCATCACCAGTTCACCCCGTTTCACTGCTGCCCAACTGACGACCCCGCGACCGCTCCCCAGAACGCGCGCGGACTGGCCCCAAAAGCCGGGTGCTGTGGCCCAGTAAGCTGTTTCATCCGCGTTTCCAGATAGCTCGATCGGCGCGATCCGCATCGCGTCGCTGGTTTCGGGAATAAAGGCTATGCGCGTACTGAGTGTTCAACCGCTGAACCGGACCGTCGATTTTTGGCCGCGTCTGCTCGTCACCGCCGCACTGCTCGGCCTGCTCACCATGCAGGGGCTGGCGCTGGGGCTGTTCGTGCGGCATGCCCAGCTCGCGCTGGACTTTCCCTATACGCTCAACTATGGGGAGGGGCCGCTGCTGGAACAGGCGGTGCGGCTGGCGCGCGGCGAAAACATCTACCGCCCCGACCTCTCTACGCCACCCTACACCATCGCCAACTACCCACCGCTCTATCCGCTGGTGCAAGCGCCGTTCGTCGCGGCCTTCGGTCCGGCCTTCTGGTATGGGCGGCTGATTTCCGTCGTGAGCATCGGCGTGGCGGCGATCTTTCTCGGCTTGACTGTGCAGACCATCACGCGGGATGATCTGGCGGGGATTGTCGCCGCGCTGACACTGCCCGCGATCCCGTATGTGTTCTCGTGGTCGGCGCTGGCGCGCATCGATTCATTGGCGCTGGCGCTGGCCTGGGCGGGAATCTACGCGGTGGTGCGGGGGCGCGATCACCGCTGGGGGTTGATCGCCGGGGTGCTTCTGTTAGCGGGTGCCGCCTACACCCGCCAGACGTACCTGCTGGTGGCGCCCTTCGCGGCGGGCGCATGGCTGTGGGGAGACAAACAGCGCGGTCAGGCGGTGCTGCTCGGCGTGTATTTCTTCGCGCTGGTGCTGAGCCTCTTCGCCGTGCTAACGGCTCTGACGCATGGCGGGGTGTTCTTCCACCTGATCACTGCCAACATCAACGCGAATGATGCGCGGTTGGTGCAGTTCTACCTCGACGAAATGGCCGAACATCTGCCGATTTTTCTCGCTGCGACGGCGCTCGCGCTGCTGATCGGTTTCTTTGCGGGGCGGCGGCTGTGGTGGCTGAGTACACCCTACACGCTCGGCGCGGTTGTCACGGCGCTGACGATCAGCAAAGTTGGCTCGGATGTGAATTACCTGTACGAATTGTCGGCGGCCTTCGCGCTGGCGGCGGGTGCCTGGGTGGTGTGGACGCGCCGCAGCCCCGTACTGCGCGCGGTGCTGCTGCTGGTGCTGGCGTATGCCGTGTGGATGGCCTACAACCTGTCCGCAAGCAAGTATCAGCCGATCCTCGTGGAGCGCGTCGACGCTGCGCCGCAGATGAACGCCCTGATTAACTTCATCCGCCGGGTGGACGCGCCGATCATCGCCGATGAACACATGGCGCTGCTCACGTTATATGACAAGCCGATTCTGATTCAGCCGTTCGAGATGAGTCAACTGGCGGCGGCAGGCCTGTGGGATCAAACGCCGTTTCTGGAGGATTTGGAGCGCGGCGCGTACCCCTTCGTGCTGATCTACCAGCCGTATCGCAATCCGATTCTGCGCTACGAACGCTGGACACGCCCGATCCTGCGCGCGATCAACGAACATTACCGCCCGCTGATGCAGACCGCCGAGACGAC
>CALKIA010000444.1 GCA_937988705.1 uncultured Chloroflexota bacterium
TCGAATAGATGAAAATCATCAGCACCGCGAACGGCACCATGAACAGCATCGGCACAGTCAGCGGGTCCACCAGCACGCCCATGTTGAAGGTCGTATTGCCCGTGTTCATCCACGCCAGCGCGCTGTGGAACACCGTCGCGCCGAGGTCGTGCAGGCTCGTCGCCTGTCCCACCACCTGCCACGCGATGAGCCACGCCATCACGACGCCGCTCATGCCGACGATAATGCTCACCACGCGGCTGCGCGCGGTGACGACGGGCACGAGCATGCCCTCGTAGTCTGGGTGATGTCCGCCGTATTCCTCACTGGTCGCCGGGATGAGCTTGCTGCGGTTTGTCAGCAACGTAATGATGACAAACGCCAGCAGCGGCCCCACCGGGATCAACCAGGGGAGAAAGTTGGGGTCATTGATAAATGCGTTAAAATCCATAATCGAGTATTAACCCTTCAAAAGGTTGACATCTTCGACCACGACCGACCGGCGGCTGCGGTAGACCGAGATGATGATCGCCAGCCCGACGGCCGCTTCGGCAGCCGCCACGACGAATACGAAGGCCGCGAACGCCTGCCCGGCCATGTTTTCCGGTGCCATATAGCGCCAGAAGGCGATCAGATTGATGTTGACAGCGGAGAGCATGAGTTCCACGCTCATCAGGATCGCGACCGCGTTACGACGGGCTAACACGCCGTACACGCCGATTGAAAACATGCCGGCGGCCACCAGCAGATACATCCATAACGGAATCATGTCGATCTCGCTCCTATTCCGTATCGCGCGCCAGCACAATCGCGCCAATCATCGCCCCCGTCAGGAGCAGTGACGCCACCTGAAACGGAAGGACGTATTGATTGCCGTCGACGAGTGCCACGCCCAAATCTTCAGTGGTCGCCACGTTATCGCTCACGGGCCGATTCGGGTTAATCCCGTTTTCACCCCACACGGGCAAAATGACGCCGAGCCCGAGCATCACGAACAGCAAAACTCCGACGATCGCGCTCATCCACCACTGGCGGTTGAGGATTTCGCTCATTTGCGTCATACCGCGCGTGAGCATCACCGCGAAGATGATCAGAATCGCAATCGCGCCGATGTAGACGAGCACCTGAACCACCGCCATGAACGGCGCGCTGAGCAGGACAAAAAAGCCCGCGCCGCCGAACAAGCTGACGATCAGATACAGCGCGCCGTGAATCAAGTTACGGCTGGTGACGACGCCCAATGCCCCGCCCAGCGCAAACAGCGCAAAGATGAAAAAGGCGATGGTCTGTGCGTTTAATTCAAGCATGAGTGTGTTTCTCCATCCATTCCATTCGCCCGATTAATGTGCGGCTGACGGGACATCGTGCGCCTCGGCGATGACGACCGCCGCGCCCGACGTTTCCGACCGCGCTTGCCGACCAAAGCGGCGGATCATTTCCAAAGCTACGGCAATCGTCAGCAGGTTGCCCACGAACAGCACCAGCGCCTGCGGTAGATTCGCCAGAAAATCCGTCTCGCCGGGCACGGGCGCAATGCCGAGCGCCTTCGTCACTTGCAGCAAAAAGGCCACGACGACGACGTTGACAATTGCCACCGGCACGAGGAATTTCCAGTTGAAACCCATCATCTGGTCAATGCGCACGCGCGGAACGGTCGCACGCAGGATCAACGAGGGGATGTACAGCGCACCCGTCTTGAGGAACAGGTAGATGAAGCCGAGCAGCGGAACTTCCGTCGCGCCGGGGCCAGACCAGCCGCCCAGGAAGATTACCGCGAACAGCAGGTTCGCCGTGAATGCGTGCATGAATTCGTTCGCCATGAACAGGCCGAATTTCATGCCGGAATATTCGATGTTGTACCCGGCTACGAGTTCCGATTCCGCTTCAATCAGGTCGAAGGGCGCGCGCCCCGTTTCGGCCAGGTTGGAGATGTAGAACAGCAGCGCCGACACGAACGCCGGGACAATGAACCACATGCCTTGCTGTGCCACCACCAGCGACTGCATGGAGAGCGTCCCCGCGATCATTACCGGGACGAGCAGCGCCAACACCATCGGCACTTCATAGCTCACCAGCGCCGCCACCACGCGGAACGCGCCAAGCAGCGCGTACTTGTTGTTGCTCGACCAGCCCGCCATCATGATCGCCAGCGTGCCGATTGAACCAATCGCCGTGAAGTACAGCACGCCGATGCTCAAGTCAACGCCGATATTCACCGGGCTGAACGGAATCACCGCCCACATCATCGTCGTCGACAACGTCGCGATGATCGGGGCGAGGTTGAAAATCGTGCGATCCGCCCCGGCCGGGGTGATATCTTCCTTGATGATCAGCTTGAGAGCATCGGCGATGTTCTGAAACAAGCCAAACGGCCCGACACGGTTGGGACCCAGACGATCCTGCACGCGAGCAGCGACCTTGCGTTCCATCCAGATCAGCAGGATGACCAGCACCAGCGGGAAAAGTGCGACGAGGACGACGCCAATCAAAATCGAGATGAACTGCGCCAATCCCGGATCAACGCCGCTGCTGGTCAGGCACGGCGCCATCGTCTGAATGACGTTGATACACTGCTGTTCCATGAATTACTCCGAATTTTCCTAGCCGGTAGTTATGCCCATTCAAGCGCGTTTTTGCGCCAGGCGTAGATCAGCGCGTCCGTCAGCAAGAAGATGAACAGCAGCCCCGCCGCAAACGCGAAAAAGTCCAGCTGGTTGTACGCCATCGCCCACGGGAACAAGAAGATCAGTTCGACGTCAAAGACGAGGAACACCAAACCGTAAATGTAGTACTGCACCTTGAACTGCACCCACGTGTCACCGACCGTTTCCACGCCGCACTCGTAGGTCTGCATCTTGATCGCGTTGGCTCTTCGCGGGCGAAAAATCCACGAGACAAGCAGCGGCGTCGCAGGAAAGACCCACGCAAGCGCCATGAACACCCCGATGAACGCCCACTCGTTGACTACACTCATAAGAGTCCCCTCAGCAAAAAATCGTCTGACTGAATCAATTCGTCCGCCTCTGGCGACGCGGTCTTCAGTTTGCGAAAAATGGATCAACCGTTTGTGATAAACGGCGCTAAGTATAGCAAACCGACCCATTGGTTGCAAAGATCGCACACCCGCGGATTGTAGCTGACTTTCGCCGCAATTCACAAGGAACGGAATGTCGAATCCGCATTTACACTGGAAGTATTGAGAAAATTCATCATACCCCGTTTTTTGGGAGCCGTCTTCATGAATCGTTTACGCTTTTCAGTTTTTATCGCCGTCAGCGTGTGCATCCTGTTTCCCATCACCGCGCAGGCGCAGTACGAAACCATCGGCTGGGAAGGCAATTATGTCTTCACCACGAACGACGGTTCGCAGCCGATTGGGATGGAAGTCGTCTACATGGGGCCTTGGAATCAGGTGACGTGGTTCGCCGATCAGGCCACGGCGATTATCGGCGTCGGCCTGCCGCTCAGCTCGTTACAGTTAGCTATCGCCAGTGAAATTACCTGTATGATTCAGGTTTTCAATGTGGCGGCTGATGGTTCGCTCAATGGCACCTGGGCGTCGTCCTTCACCGGCTTAGGTCAAGCCACCGCCACGCCCACCGCGGACGCAACCGCCAACAACCGTATTTACCGCTCGCAAGGCGTCAACCCGGACGGTTCGCAGTTCGCCGGGACTTTGGAAGTCGCCAGCGCGGGAACGGATATCTACACCCTCGCCTGGGCCTACGACGATGGCACGAGTCTGGACGGCATCGGCATGCGCTCCGGCGATCACCTGCTCGTCGCCGCAGACGCCGATCCCGCTACCGACTGCACCGTCGGCATGGTGAGCAAATTCGACAACGGCTCGATCCAGTGGGATTGGGCGCGCCAGAACCTGAGCACCAGCATCACCAGCAATCTGGGCAGCCCCGTCTACTTGGCACAGAACTACACCATTGCGGGCATTCAAACCGCCGACCAGAGCGCCTATACGGGCGTGCTCGGCTTCGAACCGGGGCCGATTGTGTCCCGGTACAGCGTCGGTTTCACGGTCAACACCGCCAGCCAACCCGACCCCGTCTCAGCGGTGGCCGTACTGCGCGGCAACCAATTGATGTTCGTCTATGGCGGCCAACAGTGCATCGCGGTCAACCATGCCGTGATGGCCGATGGTCGGCTGTTCACGCTCAGCGCCAATATGATGGATGTCATGGTCGGCGTGACGGTGCAAAACCAGATTGACACGACCCAAGGCATGGGCACCTTTACGCTCGGCGGTGACGCGGTCGGCAGTGTGACGGTCGCCCCGGTGACCAATGAAATCTACGCCAGCGACGGCATCTTCGAAATCGCCGAGAACACCCCCATTGACATGGACGGCATTTACCTGCGCGATAATGGCTTCATGGCGGGCGTGTATGCTCCCGGCGGTGATGTCTCCGATTGCTACGTGCAGAGCGGCACGATCGCCCCGGATGGCACGATCACGATGGATTACACCAAGTTCGGCAGCAGCGCCATCCTCGGCAGTGAACTCCTCACACCGCTGACATAAGTTCTACAGCACCAACTCTCGTAGGGACGAGGCATGCCTCGTCCTTTTTGTTTCCCAGCGCCCATCCCCGCTAGGTCGCGCCCCTGAATCTGCTATAATGCCCCTGATTGATGTGCAGCTTTTCGGGGAATCCATGCTCAACGTGATCACGCCTTCCGCGCCAGACTGGGACGCCTTCGTCCATACTCACCCCCGCGCCCACGTCTTGCAGGCGGCGCGCTGGGCCGGCCTCAAAGGCGCGTACGGCTGGAAATCAGATCACGTCGCGCTGGCGGACGGCGGGCAGATTGTCGCGGGCGCGCAGATCCTCTTTCGACCGCTCCCCTTCCGACTCGGCACACTCGCCTATGTCGCGATGGGGCCGCTGTTCACCGATCCTGCGCAGGCATCCCCATTGTGGGATGCCATTCATAAGTGCGCCAAGCGGCACGGTGCGGCGTTTCTACGCTGTGAACCGGGCATCTTCGCCGCGGGCGAACGTCAACCCGATCTCGCCGCGCTCGGCTTTCGCCCCACTGACCAGACCATTCAGCCCCCCAACACGGTGCTGATCGACATCACCCCGGACGATGAGACGATTCTCGCCCGCATGAATCAGGGCACGCGCCGCAAAATCCGCCAGAGCCTGAAAAACGAGGTGCGCTACTTTGAAGGCACGCGCGCAGATATGGCGCAGTTCAATGCCATTATGCAAACGACCGGTTCGCGCAATGAATTCGGCGTGCATGCTCCCGATTACTACGACCTCGCCTACGATCTGTTTGTGCCACACGACGCCGCGCTGATTCTGGCGGAACATGAAGGTGACACGCTCGCCGGGATCATGGTGTTCGCGCTCGGTCAAACGGCCTGGTATCTGTACGGCGCGTCGTCCAACGACAAGCGCAACCTCATGGCGACCTACGGCGTTCAGTGGACAGCGATCCAGTGGGCGAAGGCGCGCGGCTGCACGCAGTACGATTTGTGGGGCATCCCCGACGCGCCGCCGGAACAACTCGAAGCCGAATTCGAAACACGCTCGGATGGTTTATGGGGCGTCTACGGCTTCAAACGCGGCTGGGGCGGCACGGTAACACGTGCGCTCGGCACGTGGGACAAAGTCTACAACCCGATCATTTACGCAGCCTATCAATGGGCTGTCAGCCGCCGCGACCGCACGACCGCCTGATCTTATGGAGAAGTTGTGACCGATCTGACGATAGATATCATCACCGACCGCGCTATCTGGAATGACGCGCTGCGTCAGCTTCCCTACGCGCACATTCTGCAAACGTGGGAGTGGGGCGACTTCAAGCACGTCACAACGGGCTGGCGTCCCATCCGCCTGATGTACAAGCGTGATGATCAGATTGTGGCGATGGCGTCCGTTGGGCTGCGCCGTATCGGCCCGCTCAATATGCTGTACGTGTCCAAAGGCCCCGCCCTCGCCTATCAGGACGCTGAACTCGCCTCCGATGTGCTCGACCACTTGCAGCGGGCGGCGCGGCACAATCGCGCGGTGTGGCTCAAAATCGACCCGGATGTGATCGCCGCGACCGGCGTCCCGTCGACCGCTGTCGCTGTCGATGATACCGCCGTCAATCAGCCCGACGACACGCCCGATCCGGTCGGACAGGGCTTTATGCGGCTGCTGCGTGACCGTCACTGGCGCTTCTCCAACGATCAGGTGCAGTTCCGCAACACGATCACCATCGACCTGACGCCGACTGAAGATCAACTGCTGGCGGGCATGAGCCAGAGCACGCGGCGCAAGATCCGCATTGCCGAGCGTGAAGGTGTCACCGTGCGCACGGGCACCGTCGAAGATTTGCCCCTGCTCTACAACCTCTACCGGGTGACCGGTGAACGCGACAATTTCCTCATCCGCCCTCCGTCATATTATGAGCAGGCGTGGCGCGTGTTCATCGAAGCTGGCCTCGCCCGCCCATTGATCGCCGAAGTCGACGGCCAGGCTATCGCTCAGGTGATTCTGTTCCACTTCGGCAAGAAATGCTGGTACTTCTACGGCGCATCCTCCGACGAGCAGCGCGACAAAATGCCGAATTACCTGCTTCAATGGGAAGCCATGCGCTGGGCAAAGCGGCAGGGCTACACGGTTTACGATATGTGGGGCGCGCCCAACGCCTTCACCGAAGATGATCCGCTGTGGGGCGTCTACAATTTCAAGCGCGGCTTTCGCGGCACGGTGACGCGGCACGTCGGCGCGTGGGATTACGCCCCTTACCCGTTCCTCTACAACGGCTTCGAAGAGCTTTATCCCCGTTTCTTAAACTGGATGCGCGGTCGGCGCAAGAAAGATTCGTCTCCATGACGACGCACACGCTCGAACATAAGCAAATCAGCACCAATGGTGTAGCGCTCCACGTCGTTCAAGCGGGCGACCCTAACGGCGAACTTGTTATTTTGCTGCACGGCTTCCCGGAATTCTGGTATGGCTGGCGTAAGCAGATCGAGTATCTGGCAGCGGCGGGTTACTGGGTGTGGGCGCCAGATCAGCGCGGCTACAACCTGAGCGAAAAGCCCCAGGGCATCGACGCCTATAAGATCAGCACGCTCGCCGCCGACATCGTCGGATTGATCGACGCGGCGGAGCGGGAGCAAGCCTACGTCGTCGGGCATGACTGGGGCGCGGCCGTCGCCTGGACGGTCGCCATCCGCCACGCAGAGCGCGTCAAGAAGCTGGCGATCCTTAATGTGCCGCATCCAAAAATCATGCAGCAAACGATCATGTCCAGCCCGGCGCAGATGCTCAAGAGCTGGTATATCGGCTTCTTCCAGCTTCCGGTCATCCCCGAACTGTTCAGCAGTGCCGGTGACTTCTATTTCTCCGCGCAAGCCCTGCTCAAAACGAGCAAACCGGGCACCTTCAGCGCGGCTGATATGGCCGAATATGTCCGCGCATGGCAGCAGCCCGGCGCGCTGTCGTCAATGATTAACTGGTATCGAGCCATGGGTCGGCGCTTAGACGACGGCGCGTTCTCCGCTAACCCGCGCGTCACCGTGCCGACGATCATCATCTGGGGCGCGCAGGATCGTTTTCTCGAACGAGGGATGGCACAGGCGAGCACTACCCTGTGCGCTGATGCGCGCGTAATCTATTTTGAGGATGCGACGCATTGGGTACAACACGAGAAGCCCAACGAGGTCAACGCGCTGCTGAGCGAGTTCTTGCGCTAACAGCTTCTAACCATTGGTGCTAGTTCGTGGTTCTAAACGGATGGTATAGGGTCTGTAGGGGCAAGGCATGCCTTGCCCCTACGAAAATCTTCTCTCAAATTGGCAACTAGCACCAATGGTTACTAGCCAAGCGGACGCGATAAATCGCGTCCCTACGAAAACAGACTTGGCGAAGATCGTTGACTCCCCTCCCTGAATTCGGGGAGAGGCGGGGATGGGTTCGGACAGCGCAATCGCGTCCCTACGAAAATTTACACCAACACGCTTCAAGTCAAGTCTACATTCAGAACAGCGCGGCGATAGGGCAGCATAATGCGATGAATTCGCCCGATGAGTTCCGCTTCGTTGTCGTACTTATGAATCTGCGGGTTGCCCAGCATCACGGGTGGGCGATGGGTTTCCCCACTTTGGACATAATAGATATGCACATCCGCGCCAATCGCAATCCCCGACTCGATCAGGATATTGGCGCGCATCCCCGTCAAATCAGCCACCATTACGAACGCACCCTTGATCTGATCGATGATCACCCGGTAGATGTCATTGCGCTCGCTGATATCCACGCCAAAACGGCACGGCATCCCGGTCACACGCTGAATCACCTCGCGGATCATCGTATTGCGGTCTTCGTTTTCCGGGTTGATATCCGTCGAGTAGAAGACGTAATGCGCGTGTTTCGGTTCGTCCAGCGCCCGGTCGTGCAGCAGCGCCGCCGCCTGCTCGATGGGCGAACCGTCCGCCCGATCAAAACCCGGCGCCATTGAAAACACCACAACGTCGATGGCGCTGTCGAGTTGACCGGGTTCCAGCGTCACACGCGGATCTTTGACGATCACAATCGGGAGTCCGACTGCCGCCGCCAAGTCAAGTTCGCGCACAATATACTTGGACGTACCGCCGAACTCTTTCGAGGCTTCATCGGCGCGGTATGGCACAATCGCCAAAAACCCGCGGCAGCTTTCCATGATCGCCCGGATGCGCTCCCGTTGATCGCGTCCCTTGAAGTTAGGTTGATCCTTCGCATCGCCGATCAAGCGAAAACCGGCTTGGTCGAAGTAGCGGTTGATGTAGCGTACGGCGGGCTGTTCCGCTTCGTCCCAGCCATAGCTCACATAGATGTCGGTCGTCGTGCCGAAGTTGAGTGACAAATCCATCGGGTACATAGCGCCGAGCAGTTGACGGCAAAACTCGTCCGTCACAATGCCATTCGCCATGTCGAGAAACAAGGCATCCGCCATGAAACCATCTTCGATCGTGCAATCGTCCACGCGCACGGCAATGATGCGAAACTGCGGATACGACACCTGATGATTGAAAGCGCGCTCGTACTCCCGCTTGACCCAGGTCGATTTCAGCGACTCCTGCGAGATCAACCGGATGATGCAGCGTGAGGAGGCAATCCCCTGTTCGATCTTGCTGGCAAAACTGTCGCCACCTTCAATCGCCGTGCCATCGTACCAAATATTCAGGCCAGCCACCTGCCGCAGCCATTGATGCAGCTTGTCGGCAATCGCTTTGTTTTTGTGGGAATAACTCAAGAAGGCATGAGCTTGGCGTTTGGCTATCGGCAGCGCGGGCATGGCTAAAATCCCCCAAAATCACGAGCGTTGCTCTGATTGTAAACGGATTCAGTGGGGACACAAACGATCCGAGCGTGATGAAGAAGACCCGACCTCCGACCCTTCCCTGAATTCGGGGAGGGGCCGGGGGTCGGTGAACGGACGGCGCACACACTCTCCAACGCGCCTTAGAAATCCGAAAACTTCTCCACGCCAATGAAGTACACGCCCACGCTTTCATCCTTACGCCCTAACACCCGCACCATCCATTCGCCCGTGGCGTTGATCTCGCACGTCAGCGCGATATTGTTGTCCCCCTCCAAGATCCGATCACTCTGGCAGGCTGCGACGACCTTCCGGCCATTCGGATTGACGAGGGCGACATTCCGGCTGACGCGATTGGCCGTCAGCGAGAGGAACTGGATATACACAGCGTAGGTTTCGCCTATCCGCGCCTGGAACGTGTACCCGTGGACATAACCGGGATCGAGCACATTGGTATCACGCTGGAGCGCGGGCTTGATCTGGGCCGGTTCGACGCGCATCACGGCATCGCTCAGATCGATGAGCGGCACGCCGCCGATTTCATTTACAGGTTGCGGCCCACCCGTGACAATCGTGATCGCGGTGATGGGGCCAGTGATCAGCCCAACCAGATTGAGCGTGATCGCCGTGCATGACCCACTGAAAACCAGCAGCAGCAGCAGAATCAGTAGGCGGCGGCCCCAATTCACGGGCTTGCGCTTCGGCTTTTTGAGCGGCGGCAGAGCCTTCGCGCTGACCGCGGCGCTTGCCTGTGCTGACGTTTGGCGCTGCTGTTCCTTCTGTTGTTCAGCCAGTGGTTTTGCGCCCTCCAGCTTGAACAGCAGCCGATTTGCCTCGTTGTGGTAGGGGTCAAGCGCGAGTGCGCGGCGCAAGCAGTCAATGGCTTGCTCCGGGGTGTTCGCCGCCTTTGCCGCTAACACCCACAGATCGGCGCTTGGACTAGCTTTCAGGAGCGGCAGGAGCAGTGCTTGCGCGGTTTTCTTGTCACCTGCTTGGAGTGCAGCTTTGATGGGCTGGGGATCGACAGGCATGAGGTCTCACCTTTGACGGTTGAGGGGAAGCAATGTCGTTGAATCTCATTCTATGCGTGGTTGTCCGGCAATTCCATAAACCTTCGCTGTCCCCGCTCTGCTCAGAGCAGGGGCCAGCGCTGAGGTTTTCCCCCGCTCTGCTCAGAGCGGGGTCAAAACGCGTATTTACTCCGCCGCCGTCTCAATCGTGAACAGCGACCCCGCCCCGCGCCCGTAGACTTCGGGGAAGTAGAACTCGTACGCTGTCGGCGGGATGACGTTGTACACGCCCGGCAACCCCGCGCGGATGGTGTACACATATTCGTAAGTTCCCGCCGGGAGATAGTCGCTGTACAGCACAACCTTCTCGTCGCGGAATTCGATGTTGCTGAAGTACCACCAACCCCAACCATAGCTCAGCGGATCTTCGAGGTTGAGTTCCGGCTGCGTGCCGATCTGCTGACTGGTGTTCAGGTTCGGGTCAACCGCATCCGACCCCGCCGGGATCGGGTCTTCGATCACCACGTAATGCACGCTGTTCGGCACAATCACCGTCAGGCGCACCTGCACCGTATCGCCAACGTTCGCCGAGGTGACTGTTTCATCGCCGATGGTATAGCGCCGATCGACGATGATGCCGCGATCCAGCGGTTCGACTTCGGGCACGGGCAGGAACACCCGCAGATGTGCGGTGTAGTACAGTGCGCCTGCGCCCGCCGTCCGTTCGATCACCAGTTCGTTCGCCGTGTCGGTGAGCAGCTGCGCGATGTCAATCGTCGTGGTGAAGTCGGCGCGCGGATCGATCACCGCCAGCTCGTTGAGCACCTCGCCGTTGAGCGTCGCGCTGTAGCTGTAATCTGGCTCCAGTTCGCCGCTCAAAACCATCCAATCCGTCAGCGCCATGACCGCCCACGCCGTTTCCTGTGTCGTCTCCCATGCATCGACCGTACGCTGACTCACCAGATAGCGCACCACGTTCGGCAGCAGGTCGTTTTGCGGATCGGTCTGGATCAGCGCTTGCAGCGCGATCGCCGTCGTGCGCGTGTCTGTGTTCCAGTTCCAGCGATCGACGTCGCCATCCCAATGCGCGCCCGTCGCGCTCAGCACCGCCGCGTTGAGCAGATCCGATTCCAGCGTATCGATGCGCGTATCGTCCGCGTTGATCGTGTGCAGCGCCATCATCAGGTAGGCTTTAGCGTACAGTGCCAGCCGTTCGCGGCTTTCATACAGTGTGGTCGAGCGCCCGACATCGGCATCACCCGTCCGCGCCAGCGCATACAGCACGAACGCCTGCCGGTTGAGCCGCCATGTGTCCACGTTGAGCCCCGGCGTGATGAATGACGAGCGCAGATAGCTTTGCGCGCGCCGAATCACGCTGTCTTCAATCGGGAAGCCCTGCTGTTGTGCCTCGTACAGGCCGATGAGCGCATACGCGGTCGTCAGCGCGTTGGCGTCGCTGTTGACGAACCAGCCCCACCCACCGTTGACCTTTTGCGTCGCCAGCAATTGCTGAATCCCGTAGTTGACGTTGAATTCCAGACCATCACGCAGCGCGTTATCCTGCAAGTCAAACGCAGCCAGCGCGCGGAAGGTGATGATATTGGGCAGGAAGCGGCTCACCGTCTGTTCCACGCATTGATACGGGAAGTTTTCGAG